>JBKQMI010000156.1:0-13771 GCA_052146775.1 Methylocella sp.
CGCGCCGCAACGGACGCAAAACCGCGTTGGCCCCAGCCGCGAATTCGCAAGTCGCCTTCGAGGCACTGCGGGAACACGACAGGCCCCTGCAAGATCCAACACGAATCCAGCGAAGACGAATGGCTGCGACCCTAGTCGAGAACCGTGCGTTTGTGAACAGGCGCCGATTTGAGGGTCCCGGGGTCAGGCGCGGGACGCAGGCGTCGGCGGCGACGTCCGGCTCTCGGCATCCGCCGCCTCATAGGCCTTGAACCGGCGGATCGCAAAGGGAATCGTCGCCAGATAAGCCGCGGCGAAGAAAATCAGCATCTCCATCGGGAAGGTGGCGAGCAGCAGCAGGCCGGCGACGACGCCGAACAGAACCACGATGACATGGTCGCGCGGCACCCGGCCGATTTTCTTGCCTGAAAAGTGCGGGATGCGGCTCGCCATCAGGAGCGCGATGACCAGCACATAGGCGATATAAAACCAAACCATGAAGCGCCCATGCGGCGCCTCGAAAATCGACAGGCTGAGATAAAGCGGCAAAAGGCCGACGATGGCCCCGGCCGGCGCCGGCATGCCGGTAAAGAAATGGTCGCGCCAGGCGGGACGACCCGGCTCCTCGGCCGTGACATTGAACCGAGCGAGGCGCAAGGCCGCCGCGATTGCGAAAACAAGAGCGGCGAACCAGCCAAGACTTTTTATCTCGCGCAAACCCCAGAAATAGAGAATCAGCGCGGGGGCGACGCCGAAATCGACGAAATCGGCCAACGAGTCGAGTTCCGCCCCAAACCGCGTCGCGCCGCGCAACGCGCGGGCGATGCGCCCGTCGAGCCCATCAAGAACGGCGGAGATGATGACGGCGATGACGGCGATCTCGAATTGACCCTCGATGGCAAAACGGATTGCGGTGAGGCCCATGCAGAGCGCGAGAAGCGTAACCAGATTGGGCAGAATGATGCGCACCGGAACGGCGCGGAAGCGGCGCTTGCGCAACGGCGGAGGATCGAATGCGTCGAACTCGAGCTCTTCCTCGCGCGCCATTTCCGCCGCCGCGCGCCGTTCGCGCCAAGGATCGAACGATCCGTTCGTCAAAGAGGGTCCCTTCATCGGCGCCAAGATAGGCGCGCCGCTTGGAGCCCGCAAGCGCGCCTTCGCGTCTGAAAAGGCGGGCCGCCTTCGCGGCCGAGCGATTTCTTTACGCGAGCCGCCGACTTTCGCGACCGGAGGGGAACGCAGAGCGACAGCCGAGGCGAGGCATCCGCTTCGCTCGGAAAACTATCCGAGACCAAAGCGCAGGCGCACGCGCGCGATGAACTCGCCGACGCGGCGTTTTACTGCGCTGAATAACGCCGCAGCCTGCGTCGCCCGCGCCCAGGCGAGAACGCGGTCGCGAAAGTCGAACAGCCAGTCGATCAGCCGGGCGAACCAGCCGATCGTCCGCAGCTTGTCCCTGCCCGCGCTGTATATGCGCTCAACCACGACGAAGGTGACGAAATAGGCGAGGGCGAAAAGAATGATGCCGACGATTGCGTGGCCGGTGGCGAACAGAATGACGGCCAGAAGCTTGGCCGGTTCGGCAATCGCGAAGGGGACCGCGAGCACGACCAGAATGCCGTAGGGCGGCAGTTTGGCGACGACATCCTGCAGCCGGATGACGAAACGAAATTTCGAAAACCAGCGGATGAGCGGACGAAAAAGCGGCGCCGCGAGCGAGTCGAGGGCGAGATAAAAAACGATGAGCGCTTCCGCGAACAGCAATAAACCGCGGCGCAGAATTTGCGCTAAGCTTGATGGAGCGCCAGACATTTTCGTCGTAGATTCCAGGCCGAGTGGAAAACTGTTCGCGCGCAAGCGAAAGTGGGACGCGTTTGGCGCTAGTGGATAAAACCTGACACTTGGTTCCCAAATGTCAGGACATTTTTATACACCAGATCAACATGTTGTGAGCCGACGTGTCCCGACACTCGCGGATGCGAATGTCGGGGTCTGACCACTAGCACCGTGCAGCTTTGCTTTGGACGCAATGATTTGCGCGCGGGCCGCAATTTAGCCGAAGCCATCCCGAACGCAACAAGCGGCGGCGCGACGCAGCTTTTTCGGCTGGATCGAGGGAGACGGCCGGTGCGGCCGCGCAAGGCCGCGTGTGCGAAATCCGCGGTCCTGCGGCGGCTTGCAACCGGGGGAGCGGTCAGTGGCGGTTGAGAAGAGAAACGTCTCTTATTGAGCGGACAGGCTTAAAGACCCGCGAGTCCGTTCAAAAAAGCAGGCTCCTGGCGCATCTGAATCCAAGTCAATAAACGCCGCAATGAATAGAGGCGTCCAGCCATTTCAATGGTAGCGCCAGCACTTCGGCAAATGGAAATCTGGTCTCTCCGCAGCGTTCTTCGAGTCTAGCGGATGCGGATACGCAAGCTGCCGATATTCGAAGGTGCTACGATCTTTCCTGTAGAAAGTGAACTCCATCACGGGAAGAATCGAGATCGGCCCGCGGGACAGAGGCTTCTCATAATTGTTCGGATGGATGTGAACGATATTATGAGTCCTCAACAACCTGCGAAACACAGAACTGATGTCAGCTAGTCCGCCCGGCGTAAACAAGTTCGTCAAAGAGTGGAATTCAATAATCATGATGCGGAAGCGAGACAGCAATTCATCTGAAGCGGAATTCAGAACGCGATACTCCGCACCCTCAATATCCATCTCCAAGATGAGGTTGCGGCCTGGCGTTATGGATTTGCAGAAATCGTCGATTCTGATGGTGTTTTCTGAGTTGTACGTATCAAAGAACAAGCGAGAAAAATGAAACTTTTCGTTAGATACAGGCGGAGCAGGAACGGATGCGTCGGCCATATAGATATCTATGCCCAAGTCAGCGAGACTTGTGCCAAAGCCGCATTGAACGGAGACGCCGGGCGACACAGCCGCGCGCACGCCCTCAAGGTCGTTGGGCATAACGTAGCCCCCATCGCACAATGGGCCAAATCGCTTCAGCGGCGTATGCGTATACATAGGCCGCAATTCGGAAAGGAAAGCCAATATCTCCTCATCGGTCGGCGTTTTCTGGATCCAAAGGCCTTGATTGATGGCTTGCGTCCGAACGAATTCTTTCACGCGTGATCACTCCTCTAGAAATGCGTCGCGAAAATCCAAATTCGATATCCGATCCTGGTCGGGTCAAGCTGAGTGAGAGCCGCGCGGCCCCGTCCTGGACATCACTCGTCCGGCCGAAAAGAGATGCGGCTCAACCCCGGCGCCAGCCCACCAGCTCAAGTTTCGCCAGTTTGCGTGATCGCGCAACCCTCGGAAGTTGCGGATGCGGCAACACGCTTGACGCAACCGCGCCGAGAAAGTCCGTATTTGACGCTCACTCCTCCGTGGTGCGAGCGGCGAGGCCAGCGATCATCGTGCGAGCCGAATCAATAACTTCCGGCCTGCAAACGGGTTGCGAGACGAAGTCGACCCAGGACAGAAGGTCGGCCAGGCGAGAGGCTTCGAGCCAGCCCTCCGGAAGCGCTTTTCCCGCCGCCCGGTAGCCGGCGATTACGCCAGCCATGAAGCCGTCGTCGTCGCCGAGAGGCGGCCGGAGCAGATTGCCGAAATCGAAGGAGGGTCCGCCAGCGAAGGCGAATTCCCAGTCAAGAATGGCGGCGACGCGCCACCCTCCGTCCGGCTCCTGTCGAAGCAAAATGTTCGAACCGTTGAAATCGGAATGGGTCAGCGAAGGCTGCATCGCCCAAGCAGCGGAGAGCACATGCCCTTTCCGCGCGACGAAAGCGAACAAGGCCTCGGTCAGAGCGGGGCCAAGGCGCTCGCCTCCCGGCCCTTCGCGCAGGCAATGGTCGAGCCAGGCGATCAGCCCTTTCACGTCCATGTCGAGATCGTCGCGGGGGACGAGATCGGCGCCGAAAAAGCCTTGCCTGTCGAAGGCGAACCCATGAACTGCGGCGAGCGCGCCGCCGACGCGGCGGCCAACCTCCTTCAGGGAGGCCGGCGCAAGACGCGGCGCCAGCGAATCCAGCCGCTCGCCGTCGATCCACTGCATGAACGCGAAAGGCAAGCCGAAATCGGGGTCGGCGTCGCCGCTGGCGAGCACAGCCGGAACCGGCACGCGCCGAGCGACGAAGGACAACAGCGCGATCTCCTTTGCGGCCTGTTGCTGGTCGCGCTGCCAATAGCGCAGCAGGACTGGCCGGACGCCGCCCGGCCCGGTCAACTCCAGCTTGAAATTGGTGTTGGCGAGGCCGCCGAAAGTTTTCTCCACCCTGGCGACTTCTTCTTCCGGGAAGGCCGCGCGGGCGAGCGCTTCGATGCTGGCGCGGCGCGGTTCGAGTACCGCCTGCGTCCGGCTCCATTTTTCACGCAATGATCGCACCACGCCCGGCAATTAAACTCACTTTCGCAAACCTACCTTTGCCGCGACTTGCGTCCGGCATAGGGATTGTCGCTGGTCTTCTTCGAGAGACGGATTGGCACGCCCGGCAGCTCGAAAGCCTCACGCAGGCCGTTGACCAGGAACCGCTCATAGCTCGCGGGCAATGCGTCGAGTTGATTGCCGAACAGGATGAAATAAGGGGGGCGCGCGCGCAGCTGCGTGATGTAGCGGATTTTGATGCGCCGTCCGGAAACGGCTGGCGGCGGGCTTTTCTCCAGCGCGGCCGCGAGCCAGCGGTTGAGCCGCGCCGTCGAGATCCGTTTGTTCCAGACTTCATGGACGCGGAAGATCGAATGCATCAGGTTCTCGATGCCCTCGCCGGTGGCGCCGGCGAGCGGCACAACAGGAGCGCCCTTGACCTGCGGCAGGAGCCGCAAGGCCTCCTCACGCAACTCCGAGAGCTTGGCGCCCTTGTTCTCGATCAGATCCCATTTATTGAGGCCGATGACGAGCGCCCTGCCCTCGCGTTCGACGAGGTCCGCCAGCGTCAGATCCTGCTTTTCGAAGGGGATCGTCGCGTCGAGGAGCAAGACCACGACCTCGGCGAATTTCGCGGCGCGCAGCGCGTCATGTCCGGCGAGCTTTTCGAGCTTGTCCTCGACTTTTGCGCGCCGCCGCAGTCCGGCGGTGTCGAACATCTTGATCTTGCGCCCCTGCCAGTCGAAATCGATGCCAATCGTATCGCGGGTCAGCCCCGGTTCGGGGCCGGTGAGCAGCCGGTCCTGCCCGATGATCGTGTTCAGCAAGGTGGATTTGCCCGCGTTGGGACGGCCGATGATCGCGATGCGCAGCGGCTTTGAAATATCGAGCTCGGTGCCGTCTTCGTCCTCGCCGAGTACAAGCCGCGTCTCCGCCTCGCCTTCGTCCGCCGGCAATTCGGTCTCGGCCGGAAGCGCTTCACGGATCGCCGCGTAAAGCTCGGCGAAGCCATCGCCGTGTTCGGCCGAAAGCGGCACAGGATCGCCAAGACCGAGATCATAGCCCTCGACGGCGCCGGCTTCGCCCGCACGACCTTCCGCCTTGTTGGCGATGAGGATCAAGGGCTTGTCGGCGCGCCGCACGAGATTGGCGAAGAAGCGATCGTCGGGCGTCAGCCCCGTGCGCGAATCGAAGACGAAAAAAATCGCGTCGGCGAGTTCGATCGCCATTTCCGTCTGAGCCCGCATGCGTCCGGGCAAGGACTCCTCGCCGCCTTCCTCAAGGCCGGCGGTGTCGATGATCTTGAAGGCGAGATCGCCAAGACGCGCCTCGCCCTCGCGGCGGTCGCGCGTGACGCCCGGCCGATCATCGACGAGTGCGAGCTTCTTGCCGACCAGCCGGTTGAACAGGGTAGACTTGCCGACGTTCGGGCGGCCGATGATCGCGATGGTGAACATTATTTTGCGGGCGCCTCGCCGGCCGGAGCCTTGTCCGCGGGCGGCGGCGCGGGTTCAGCCGGAGCCGCGGGGTCGGCGGCCGTCTTTTCTGGGGCTGCGGACGCAGGCGGCGGCGCTTTGCCGGCCTGCACGAGGCCGAGGAACGCTTCCGCCCGCTGACGCAGCGCCGAAGGCGCGCGCGGATCGGAGGCGATCATGTCGAGCCAGCGCCCCGCGGCTTCAAAATCCTGCCTCCTGAAGGCGGAAAGAGCCAGCAATTCACGAATACTATTGTGATAGGTGAAGCCTTGCGCCGCGAGCGGGCCGAATTTTTGCTCAAAGGCTTTCGGGTCATCGCTGTCGACGAGCAAAATGGCGGCGCGGGTTTGAGCCATATCCTTGAACGCCGGATCGTAATTCGGAGCGGCGACAAGGCTGTCGTAGCCTGCGATGGCCGCGAGCGGATCGCGACCGGCGATCTCGTCGACGGCGCGAAGACGCGCGAGCGTCGCATATCCTTTCGGCCCGGTCTTCGCCAGCGCCTCGAAAGCCGCTTCCGCCTCGGCGGATTTGCCGTCGGCCGATAACTGCAGCGCCGCTTCATATTGCGCGCTCGCCGCCTCCGCGGTTTCGGCGCGGATATGCTGATAGACGCGCCAGCCCGCCGTCGCGGCCACGAGGAGAACCGCGGCGGCTATGAGCCACCACTGATATCGAGTCCAGATCTGGACCAGCCGGTCGCGGCGGTAATCCTCGTCGACTTCGCGAAAAAAATCACTCATATGCGTCTCTGGGCTCTTGGCCGGCTTTCGATCCTCGCGCCGGAACCCCGTCAGCTAGCACGGGCGCAGACGAAAGGCGACCTATCCTTATATTATTGCGCACAGCGCAACACGCGGCGTGAGAGGCGGTTCCCGCCTCCATCGCCCCGGTGCGGAAATCCGCAAGCCTTCGGCGCTGTCCGATTGGGTTGACGATCGGCGCCGCGCCATCTCAAGCGTCGCCGCGCGAGAAGCTTGGAGAGCATCGCCATGAACAAGCAATCGAACAGTCCCGACTGCGCGCGTTTCGACCTGAACGAAATTGCGCGATCGTTTCCGCAGACGGCGCAAACGCTGCTGCTCGACACCTATCTCACCAATGAGCCGGCCGCCAGCGCGCGGGTCTTCAAGGTCTATCGCGGAACGCCGCCGCACTATCATGCGACCTGCGATGAATATCTCTATGTGCTGTCGGGCGAAGGGACGTTTTGGATGGGCAGCGCGGCGCAGACGGGACGTTTTGCGCCAGGTCATTTGCTGTTCTTCAAGCGCGGCGTCGTCCACGCCTTGCCGGAGATCCTCGAAGGCCCCGTCGTGTTCTTCTCGGTCGATACGCCAAGGCGCGATCCAAAAGACATCATTTTCGTCGACCCCGAAGCCGGAACGTCGGAAGGTTTCGTCCAGAACAAGGACAATTGAGTTTCGCGCCGGCGCAGATTTTGGGATCGCAGCAAACGCGAGCTATGATCTGACGGGAATAGCTTGCTCGAACCCGGTTCCGGACCTTCAGCCATGCTGGTGCGCCATCTCTCCTATTTCGTGACTCTCGCCCGCGAGCGTCACTTCGCGCGAGCGGCGGAAGTCTGCCACGTTGCGCAACCGACTCTCTCGGCGGCGATCCGCACCCTTGAGGACGTCCTCAAGGTGCGGCTCGTCGAGCGAGACCACCGCTTCGTCGGCCTCACCCCGGAGGGTGAAAAGCTGCTCGCCTGGAGCCGGCGGATCCTTGCGGATTACAATAGCCTGCGCGATGATCTGAACGGCCTGCGGCGCGGGCTGACGGGCGTTCTTCGGCTCGGCGTCATTCCATCGGCGATGCCGGCGATCTCATTGCTGACGTCGCGCTTTTCGGCGGCCCATCCAAAAGCCAGCGTCGAGATCCAATCGCTGACTTCGCGCGCCATCGAACGCGCGCTCGATGCGTTCGAGATCGACGGCGGCGTGACCTATCTTGACAACGAGCCTCTCGAAAATGTGCGCCTGACGCCGCTCTATCGCGAGCGCTACGTGTTCGTCGTGAACCGTCGCCACCGTTTCGCCGGCCGGGGCGCGATTGCATGGGCGGAGGCCGCCGCCGAGCGGCTGTGCCTCCTCAGCGCGGACATGCAGAACCGCCGCATCATGGACAAGCTCGCCGCCTCGATCGGCGTGACGATCAAGCCGACCGCCGTCAGTAATTCGTTCCTTGGAGTCTGCTCGCACCTGCGTCACGGCGATTGGGCGAGCATCGTGCCGCATAATTTCTTCTATGTCTTCGGAGAGGCGCCAGATCTCGCGCGCCTCGATCTCGTCGATCCGATCCACACCCAGGCGATTGGCCTCGTCCTTTCGGATCGCGACCCGCCTTCGCCAATGGCCGGGGCCCTGCTCGCCGCGGTCAAGGGCATCGATTTCGACGCCGAACTCGATGGCGTCTTGACGTCAATCCGATAGAGTTGGCCTATTGGACATTTCAATGTTTTCATTGGCTTTCTACAACGCATCAGTTCAGTCTTGAATCCATTCGACGCGGGCCTAGATAAAACACGTCTCCCGATCGTTCGAATGAGGAAACGTCTATAGCTGTACATTGGATTAGAATAGTCCGTAGCTGAAGCCGCTTGCTCTGCATTCTGCGGCTTCATGTTGTAATCAATCGCCAGCTCGACGTTTTCTCTTTTGCATTTAGCTCAAGGGAAAAGACTATGGCAAAGGTCGTATTAGTTCTCTACGACGATCCCGTCGATGGATACCCGAAATCCTATGCGCGGGATGATCTTCCGAAGATCGATGAATATCCCGGCGGCCAGACGTTGCCGACGCCGAAGGCGATCGACTTCCAGCCGGGCGCCCTGCTCGGCAGCGTCACGGGCGAACTCGGCCTGCGCAAATATCTCGAATCGCAAGGCCACACCTTGGTCGTGACCTCCAGCAAGGACGGTCCGGATTCGGTGCTTGAGCGTGAGCTGCATGACGCCGAGGTGATCATCTCGCAGCCGTTCTGGCCGGCTTATCTGACGGCGGAGCGCATCGCCAAGGCGCCGAAACTGAAACTCGCCCTCACCGCCGGCATCGGCTCCGACCACGTCGATCTACAGGCGGCGATCGACCGCGAGATCACCGTCGCCGAGGTGACCTACTGCAACTCGATCAGCGTCGCCGAACATGTCGTGATGATGATCCTTGGCCTCGTGCGCAATTACATCCCCTCCTATCAATGGGTGCTGAAGGGCGGTTGGAACATCGCAGACTGCGTCGCGCGCTCGTATGACGTCGAGGGCATGCATGTCGGCACCGTGGCGGCCGGCCGCATCGGCCTCGCCGTTCTGCGGCGGCTGAAGCCGTTCGACATGCATCTCCACTATACAGACCGTCACCGGCTGCCGGAAGCTGTCGAGAAGGAGTTGGGCCTGACCTGGCATCCGAGCCGCGAAGAGATGTACAAGGTTTGCGACGTCGTCACGCTGAACTGCCCCCTGCATCCCGAAACGGAGCATATGATCAACGACGAAACACTGAAGCGCTTCAAGCGCGGAGCCTATCTCGTCAACACCGCGCGTGGCAAACTCTGTGACCGCGACGCGATCGTCAGGGCGCTCGAAAGCGGACAGATCGCGGGCTATGCCGGCGATGTCTGGTTCCCGCAGCCCGCGCCGCAGGAACACCCGTGGCGCAGCATGCCGCATCACGGCATGACGCCGCATATCTCCGGCACATCTTTATCGGCGCAGGCCCGTTATGCGGCGGGCACGCGCGAAATCCTTGAATGCTTCTTCGAGGGGAGGCCGATCCGCGACGAATATCTCATCGTCGACGGCGGCAAGCTCGCGGGCGCGGGCGCCCATTCCTACAGCGCGGGCAACGCGACGAAAGGCTCCGAAGAGGCCGCGAAGTTCTCCAAGGCCAGCTGATCCAAATCACGCGGCGGCGCGGAAAGCGCCGCCGTTCGGGCGCTGTCGCTTTTGCATTAGGACTTCAATTCGATAACCCCTCATCCTTTTTGGGGATAGGCCGCAATCGCAACCCTATTTTTCACTAAGAAGTTCAAATTGAATGTGGGTTTTGATTTAGAACTACAACAAGCCGACGCGTAACGATTTATTCTGGTTCTCTCGATGTTCGGGCCGCTCTTTCGTCGCCGACGTGATACCGCAAAAGTTCGACGTTCGGTTCGGTCTGACTGCTGTCGGAGAATTGCTCGCCGCGCTGGGGTTGACGCCGCAAAAGCCTTTACAGCGCACCTGTCAGCGCGACCCGGAGGCGATCGAGGAGCGGCGCCGCGAGATTTTTTCAGCTATCGCCCGGAAGGCGAAAGAGGCTGGGGGCGAGGTCTATTTCTGGGACGGGTCGGGATTTCGCGCCGATAGCGCGCACGGCAGGCCTCGGGTGTGAAAGGGCGGACGCCTGTTGTCAAACGCCCTGGGCAAAGGCGATTGATCAGCGCCGCGTCGGCTGTGAACTTCAAAGGCGCGTTCTGGTATTGCGCCTATCAAGGAGGCCTCAACGCCGATCTGTTCGTCGCCTTGCCGAAGAAAATGATGTGGCGGCGGTTGACGCCAGTGCATTTGGTTGTTGCCGGACGACCCGCCCACAAGACCGCGCTCGTGAAGCATTATGTCGCATCGGCCAATGGGCTTCTGACCCTTCGTGTTTTATCGGGATATGCTCTGGAGCTGAACGCTGACGGATTGGCCTGGAGCCATATGAAGCGGACCGGAGTAGCGCGAACTTCACTCCGCAAAGGTGAAAAGCGGAGCGATAAAACCGAAACGCTACTGGCCGCCATCAAAAGAATGCCGCGGCTTGTCCGCTCATTCTTCAAGGCGCCACATGTCCCTATATTACCGACTGAGGAGTAATGCACCGCTTTATGAGGGGGACCAAAGCGGCCTTCCTCTCGGCGAGGCCAAACAGTCAACCCCAAAGGCGGGTCGCCTTCGGGGTTCATCTCTTCGATCGACCGTCGCTCGCGTCATCTGACACGAGCGACGTAATCGTTTTAGTGGATGTCGCTGCGGAGGCCGAAGAGGTCGGACATGACAGCGGTGCTGGCGTCGCATGCGTGGTTGAGGCAGGGCAGCCGGAGCGCGGTTTCCACCGTCTTCAGCAGCGAGAAATGCGTGTAGTAATTCGTGCTCTGCACGCCTTGACGGCCATAGTTCCGATCCACGATCAGCGCGACCTGGTTTGTGACCGGGGCTTGGCTGTAGTCGTTCTCGTCCCACACGATCACGATCGCGGTCTTCTCCTTGGTCCACACCGGCGACGCCTTGATCGCGCTCACCAGCGCCTGGAGCTCGATGTCGCCTTCCTGGCGCAGACCGCCGTCGAACACGTTGTTGCTGCAGAACACGTCATCATAGGCCTCGGTCGCGCTCGGCGGGTAGTTACCGGCGCCATGCTGATCGTGGCACTGGTTCGGGGCCACGAACGAATAGGTCGGCACATGGCCGGTGGCCAGGTCGGCCCACAAGCCGTTCTGCCCCTCGAAGCTGACGACGCCCGGAATCTGGCCGTTCACGGCGCTCTTCTGGACATCGGCGAAATAGACGAACGGGTTGTGCTTGGCGCGATACAGCGCCGCGACGTTGCCCGGGGTCATGCCGGCCTTCTGCTCGACCGCGTCCAGATTGGTGCTGTTGTTGCTGAAGAAGCCGTTGGAGGTGTTGACGCCGTAGGCGCCGGCGAGCGGCAGGCTTTCCTGATAGGTCTTCCAGGTCAGGCCAGCGGCAGTGAGCTGATCGGCGATGGTCTTGCCGATGGTCTTGGCGACCGAATAGGAATGCGCACCGTCGATGTTGATATCGCCCGGCAGGCCGCTCGTCTCGTTCACGGTGTCGAGGACGGGGGTTGCTTCGTCGATACCATCGCCGGAGACTGGGCAGATGCTCGAATCGCTGCTGTGCTCGTTGCTGGGACCGCCACGCAGGGTCGAGATGCAGTTGGTGTTGCCCCAGTTCGGGCTCTTGTCATTCAGGATGCCGAAATTCGAGCCGCCGACCACTTCGAGATAATTCGTCAGGCTCGGATGCGCGACGGCGAAGTATTTCTTCGCCAGATTCGCCTTCGCCGCCTCTTCATTGGTGAACGGCATGTACGGGCTTCCGATGATTTCATTATAGCCATGGTTCTCCATCATGATGACGAAGACATGGTCGATTTTCTGATCGTCCTGGTCGGCCCAGGCAGTTCCGATGGTGGTCGATGCAAAAAGCGCGATCGCAAACGCTGAGAGTCTATTCACGGGCAGGATCTCCATTAGGTGTTGAGTGGCGTGCGGCTTCGCGTCCGACGCTAGTAACTCCGCGACGTTACACGTGCTGCGTGTAGGTTGCATTTCATCTTCATGTCATATTCATGACAACGAACCACAAAGGACGAGGCAAAATCGTTGACTTATACCAACGACCCAAGAGATCATCTCAAACCTGTGGGTGTTATGGTTTTGGGGTCATTATGGCCCTGGGGAATGAGATGAAGCGGCGGGTGTTGTTCGAGCTGACGGAAGCAAGCGGGAGCGTGCAAATGCATGAAACCGTCACCGGCAGGCGTTTAATTGACGGGACGTCTTCGAAGATGATTGGGCTAAGGGCACTTCTAAAAACTTTGGACAGAAAAACGCTTGCGATTGCTAGCGGAATTTGATTCTGAAGGCTACGGGCTATTTCCCACGGTGAGTGTGGATGAAGCAGGCAGGCTTTTTCGACTTTTCCGAGCGGCAAGCGAAGCTGGTGAAGACCCGGGAGTTTCTTGATCGGGTCAACAGTCTTGTTGATTGGGAGGCGTTTCGCCACGTGTTGGACAAGGCATTGGCTCGAAAAGAGGGCAGCAAAGGCGGCCGGCCTGCGTATGACGCGGTGTTGATGTTCAAGGTCTTGGCGTTGCAGGCTTTGTACAATTGGTCGGACGAACAAACCGAAGATCAAATTTTGGACTGCCTGAGTTTCATGCGGTTTCTTGGGCTTGAACTGCACGATGGCGTGCCCGATGCTCGAACTGTTTGGGTTTTTCGCGAGAAGCTGATCGAGGCGGAAGCTGTAGAAAAGCTATTCGCGCAGTTCGACGCAATGTTAAACAAAGCCGGTTTTGAGACCAGCGGCGGACAGATTGTCGATGCAACTTTTGTCGAGGTCCCACGTCAACGTAACGGTCGTGACGATAACGACACCATCAAGAAAGGCGAAGTCCCTGCCGATTGGAGCGACAAAAAGAAAGCTCATAAGGATACGGACGCGCGCTGGACAAAGAAAAACGGCACGGCGTTTTACGGCTATAAAAACCATGTGAACGCCGACCGGAAACACAAGCTGATCCGCACCTATAAAGTCACGGATGCCAGCGTCCACGACAGCCAGGCACTGGATAACATTCTCGATCCGAACAACACGTGTCAGGATATCTGGGCGGACAGCGCGTATCGTTCGCAAGAGCAAGAAGCGAGCCTACAGGAGCAAGGCTGCGCCTCGTACATTCACGAACGCGCCTATCGCAACAAGCCTTTGACAGCAGAACAAGAAGCGGCGAACACCGAACGTTCTCGCGTGCGTGTGCGCGTTGAACATATTTTTGGCCACATCGAAACCGCGATGAATGGATGTTTTGTCCGCACCATCGGGTTTGCGAGAGCACAAGCCAAAATCGGTATGGAAAATCTAGCCTACAACATCTCGCGCTTCAGCTTCCTCATGCGCGGCGTCGGCGCCACATCTGCGTCCACCTGATGAAAACCACCTCAGGAAATGAGAACAAACAATGATCTGATCCCGTCCAGCAGCCAAAAAACATCTCAAAAATCACGCAGAAAACCCCACGTCCTCTTTTTGTCCTTCATTCACACCCAAAATCGCGATTACTAGAGCATTTTCACGGCTGGCGGAATCGCTTTGGGATTCCTCCGGCGCACAGTTTGTGATTCGCTTTCCGTGTTGATTCGACGAGGGATTGCGATGGGCAGAGCTTACTCTCAGGATTTGCGCGAG
>JBKQMI010000157.1:0-6642 GCA_052146775.1 Methylocella sp.
CAGCCTGGTTCGGCGCATCAGGGCCGCGATTCCACCGCACGAAGGGCAGGAGATAATAAACCCCGAGCGTCACGCAGAGAAGGATCCATTTGATCCGCCTGTACGTCCCATGCACCCGTTGCGGATAGACCTTCGGCGCGGCCGCGTAGAGCGGTAGGTCGTGCGAAAGATCTTGCGCCGCGTTGTTCTGCGTCATCTCGTTCAGTCGGTGCGTCCGAAGCGTTTCGTCCACGGTGGGCGCAACCTATTGCCCGCCGCCGAGGGTGTGAACATAGACGGCAAGCGCCTTGATCGTGGTCGGATCGAGACGGCCCTGCCATGCTGGCATAATGCCGCCCCCGCCATTCTGAATGCGATTGAGAATGTCGGCCGTTGTCGGGCCATAGAGCCAGACCTGCGTCGTAAGGCTCGGCGCGCCGACTTCGAGGTTGCCCTTGCCGTTCTCGCCGTGACAGGGCGAGCAATTGTCGGCGAAAAGCTGTTTGCCTTTGACGAGATCGGCGGCTGGGTCCGGCGCATTGCCGGACAGCGTACGGACATAGCCGGCGACATCCGCCATTTCGGCCTTGTTCAGAAGTCCGTCGCGGCCGAATGCCGGCATCATGGTCGCGTGCGTATCGGGGTCGGCCGCCCAGCGCGCGCCATGCGTGATCGTGGTCTGGATTTGATCGAGCGTGCCGCCCCAGATCCAACGATCGGCGTTAAGGTTCGGATAGCCTCTCGATCCCTGCCCGCCGGCGCCATGGCAGGGCGCGCAGTTCTGCGCGAAGGCGGCGGCGCCTTCGGCGCGTGCGAAGGACAACAGCTCCGGGGTCTTTTCGATGTCCTGGAGTGAGGCTGCGGCGAGCTTTTCGTTCATGCCGCTACGCGCCTCCCTCAAGGCCGCGATTTCGGTGGCGACGGTCCCGCGCGAACTCCAGTGAAGGATGCCGGGCGTCGCGCCGCCAAACCATGGCCAGGCGGGGTACAGGATCCAGTAGATGAACGCCCAGACGATGCAGGCGTAGAATGTGTAGAGCCACCAGCGCGGCAGCGGCGTGTTCAGCTCCTGGATGCCGTCCCAGTCATGGCCTGTGGTCGCTGTCCCCGTATGGGCGTCAACGCCGGCATGTTTGTGTTCCGCCACGGATCAATCCTCCCTCAACGGAATGCGGGCGGCTTCTTCGAAGGTCTTGCGCTTCGACGGAAGCAGCGCATAAACGACCACGATGATGAAAATCAACCCGAAATAGGCCAGGCCCCACGAGGCCGCAAATTGCTGTAAAGTCTCATAAGTCGACATGGCCCCGCCTCACCGGATGTTGGCTTTGTTGTCGTAGAGCTTGAAGTCGATCTGCGTCCCAAGCGTCTGCAGATAGGCGATCACCGCATCGGCTTCCGACAAGGCGCGCTTGTCGGCGCCGAGATCGCGGGCGATGGCCTTCGGGTAGCGCGCCTGCAACCCGGCGACGCTCGGGTCATCGGCTATTCCTTGCGCCCTTAGATCGTCCTGCGCCTTGTCGATCATTTCCTGCGTGTAGGGCACGCCGGTCATGGCGAGGGTCTTCATGTTCTCGGCGATGTGTGAGGCGTCGAGCGGCGTCTCTTCAAGAAAGGCGTAGCTCGGCATGATCGAGGCCGGCACCAGCGCGCGTGGATCGCGCAGGTGATCGCGGTGCCAGTCGTCGGAGTATTTTCCGCCGATGCGGGCGAGATCCGGTCCATTGCGCTTCGAGCCCCATTGGAACGGATGATCATACATGCTCTCGGCCGCCAGCGAATAGTGACCGTAGCGTTCGACCTCGTCGCGCAGCGCGCGAATCATCTGCGAATGGCAGAGGTAACACCCCTCGCGCACGTAGATGTCGAAACCGGCGAGTTCGAGCGGGGTCTTCGGCCGCACGCCATCGACCTTCTCGATAGTGCTCTTCAGAAAGAACAGCGGCACGACCTCGACGAGGCCACCGATGGAGATCGCGATCAGGATGCCGAGGACCAGGAGGATCGAGTTTTTCTCAAGGATCGCATGGCGATCCCACAAGGAGGGGCTTGGACTGGAGGCAGGCATGGTCCCGTGTCTCCTTATTCGGCCGGAGCGAGGTGAGGCTGCGGCGAAGGCCGCCCTGCAGGCACTTCCTGAGCATCCGGCGAGGCGATTGTCTTGTAGAGATTGAAGGCCATGATCAGCGCTCCGACAAGGTAGAGAAATCCGCCGAAAGCCCGGATCACATACATGGGGTGCATCGCCTCGACGGTCTCGATGAAGGAATATTCAAGGAAGCCAAGCGAGGTGTAGGCGCGCCACATCAGGCCTTGCATGATGCCAGCGACCCACATCGCGGAAATGTAGAAGACGATGCCGATCGTCGAAATCCAGAAATGCCAGTTGACCAGCTTCAGCGAGTAGAGGCCCTTGCGGTTCCACAACCACGGAACGATGCAGTAAAGCGCGCCAAAGGAGATGTAGCCGACCCAGCCGAGGCTGCCCGAATGCACATGGCCAATGCCCCAATCGGTATAATGGCTCAGCGAATTGACGACCTTGATCGACATCAAAGGCCCCTCGAACGTCGACATGCCGTAAAAGGCGACCGAGACGACGAGCATGCGCAGGACAGGATCGGTCCTCAGCTTGTCCCAGGCCCCCGACAGAGTCATCAGGCCGTTGATCATGCCACCCCACGAGGGCATCCAGAGGATGATCGAGAAGGTCATGCCAAGCGTCTGCGCCCAATCCGGCAGCGCGGTGTAGTGCAAATGGTGCGGGCCGGCCCAGATATAGATGAAAATAAGCGCCCAGAAATGGATGATCGACAGGCGATAGGAATAGACCGGGCGATCGGCGCGCTTCGGGATGAAATAATACATCATGCCGAGGAACGACGCCGTCAGGTAGAAACCGACGGCGTTATGGCCGTACCACCACTGGATCATCGCATCCTGAACGCCCGACCAGACGATGTAGGACTTCGACGAAAAGATCGAAACGGGGATCGCCGCGTTATTGCCGAGAACCAGCACGGCGATGGTCACGATGAAAGCGAGAAAGAACCAGTTGGCGACGTAGATATGAGGTTCGACGCGCTTCATCAGCGTGCCGACGAAGACGGTGAAATAGGTCAGCCAGACCGCGACCAGAAGAAGGTCGGCGTACCATTCGGGCTCGGCGTATTCCTTCGAATGCGTGATGCCGAGCAGATAGCCGGTGCCGGCGATGACGATGAAGAGATTGTAACCGAGGACGATGAACCAGGGCGCGAGATCGCCGGCGAGGCGCGCGCGGCTGGTGCGTTGCACGATGTAGAGCGAGGTGGCGAGCAGGACATTGCCGCCGAAGGCGAAGATCACCGCCGAGGTGTGCAACGGCCGCAATCTGCCGAAATTGGTCCAGCGGCTGATATTCAGTTCGGGAAAGGCGAGTTCGAGCGCGATGATAAGCCCAACCGTGAAGCCCGCGATGCCCCAGATCACGGCGCCGATAGTGCTGAACTTCACCGGGCCGAAATTATAGTTGGGGCGACCCTCGATCGTCTGCGGCGGCGGCTCGGCGTCGCGAACCTTGTAGCGCCGATAGATGCCATAAATGCCGACGGCGCTGGCGAAGGATAGCAACGCCATGTGGAAGGCGTAGGCCGGCGTCCACGCCTTCAGCGCTATGAAAGCCGTCAACAGCGTCAGGACGGCGAGTACGGCGGCGAGCACAAGTTCGCCGGATCGGAAGCTTTTGGCGGGAGAAGCCGTCATTGCCATGAATAGAGCGCCCCATTCGCTGCGTGCGGAATCGACCAGCTCCCAAGCGGCGCATTACCCCTTGGGCGGATGGGCTCAATCTATGAGAAGGCCTCGCACGACAGCAATGAGGCAGATCAATCAGAATCCGCGCCAAAACGTCGCCCTGGCTTTTGGTCGGACCGGGCGGACCCTTGTCGGCCCAATTCAGCGCGCGCGCCGCTTTCGCTCGCCTTAAGTTACTCGGCCGTGGCGGCCGATGCCCCGCGCCGGGAGAAATCCGTCGCGGCGAGCAGAGCAATGGCGTTCTTGACGTCGGGGTCGAGCCCGGCGCCGCCATGCTCCAGATGACTTATGATCTTGGCCCGCATGCCCGGATCCCAGAAATTGGCGAGATGGTCGGCGATGCCCTTCGCCGGGTCCGCGCGCTTTTGCGACTCGAAAAATTTCCCGATCTGATTGGCCATATAGATAAGTCTCTTGTCAGGCGACATTGGCGATGACCCGATCAATGATCCGTTCCGGATGGGTGAATATCTCGAAATCCGCGCCGCGCGCGACTGCGACGAGGGTGACGCCGCAGGCCTCGGCGAGGCGGATCGCAGCCGCGGTCGGCGCGGAAACGGCGGCGACGACCGGGGCGCCCATCCGCGCCGCCTTTTGAATCAACTCAATCGACACCCGGCTGGTCAGAAGCACGAGACCGTCGCTGGCGGAAACGCCGCCGCGGCAGAGCGCGCCGGCGAGCTTATCGAGCGCATTGTGGCGGCCAACATCCTCGCGCAGCGTCAGGAGGCCTCCCGCAGGCGTCCAGAAAGCCGCCGCATGCACCGCATGGGTCTGCGCGTTAAGCGTCTGTCCAGCCTGAATAGAACCCATCGCCTTGACGATGTCGCCGGGCTCGAAGGCGCCCGCGCGGGGGACCGCGGGCGCAAAGCGCATCGCCTCTTCGAGGCTTTCGATGCCGCAAAGTCCGCAGCCGGTCGGCCCCGCCATGCTGCGCCGCCGCGCCGAATAGGCGTCGCCGCGCTCGCGCGGGAGCCAGGCCCTGAGTTCGACGCCAAGTTGGGTCGGTACGACCTCAAGGCTCGAAATGTCGGAGGGCTTCTCGATCAATCCCTCGGTGAGCGCGAACCCCACGCCGAAGTCCTCGAAATCGGCCGGCGTCGCCATCATGACGGCGTGGGTGATCCCGTTGAAGGTGAAGGCGATAGCCGTCTCCTCCGGCGCCATGCGGACGGACCGGACAAGATCGGGCCCGCGCCGCGCGAGGCAGTCGACGCTCACCGCCGGCGGCGGCGGCGCGGCGACGAAGACTGATTCCGGGTCGAGATCGCTCATTCGGCCGCTTCGATGTCGGTGAGGATGCGCCGGCTTCTCTCGGCCTGCTTGCGATAGCTCTCCTGCCATTCGCTCGGGCCGTTCGATCGCGCGACCTGCACCGCCGTCACCTTGAATTCCGGGCAATTTGTCGCCCAATCGGAGAATTCCGTCGTCACCACATTGGCCTGCGTCACCGGATGATGGAAGGTCGTATAGACGACGCCCGGCGCGACGCGGTCGGTGATCAGCGCCCGCAAGGTCGTCTCGCCGGCGCGGCTATGCAGCTTCACCCATTCGCCATCGTTGATTCCGCGCAATTCGGCATCGTGCGGGTGGATTTCGAGCCGGTCTTCGGGGTGCCAGGCGACGTTGTCGGTGCGCCGCGTCTGCGCGCCGACATTGTAGTGGCTGAGGATGCGCCCCGTCGTCAGCAGCAGCGGGAAACGGGGTCCCGTCCGCTCGTCGGTCGCGACATATTCGGTGATGACGAATTTGCCCTTTCCGGCGGCGAAATGGCCGATATGCATCACCGGCGTGCCCTCGGGGGCGGTTTCATTGCAAGGCCATTGGATCGAGCCGAGCTCCTCGATCCTCGCGAAGGATACGCCGGCGAAGCTTGGCGTCGTCCGCGCCACCTCGTCCATGATTTCGCTCGGATGCGCATAATGCATGTCAAAGCCCATGGCCTTGGCGAGAAGCAGCGTGATCTCCCAGTCGCCATAGCCGTTTTTCGGGCTCATCACCTTGCGCACGCGCTGGATGCGCCGTTCGGCATTGGTGAAGGTGCCGTCCTTTTCGAGGAAGGTCGAGCCGGGCAGGAAGACATGGGCGTAATTCGCCGTCTCGTTGAGGAAAAGGTCCTGCACGACGACGCACTCCATCGCCGCGAGCCCCGCCGCGACATGATGCGTGTCGGGGTCGGATTGCAGAATATCCTCGCCCTGGATGTAAATTCCGCGGAATTCGCCCTCGACGGCGGCGTCGAGCATGTTCGGGATGCGAAGGCCCGGCTCATTATCGAGCTGAACGCCCCACAGGCTCTCGTAGACCTCCCGCGTCGCATCGTCCGACACATGCCGGTAGCCCGCGAATTCATGCGGGAAGGAGCCCATGTCGCAGGCGCCCTGGACATTGTTCTGGCCGCGCAGCGGATTGACGCCGACGCCGGGCCGACCGAGATTTCCGGTCGCCATGGCGAGGTTGGCGATGGCGAGCACCGTCGTCGAGCCCTGGCTGTGCTCGGTGACGCCGAGGCTATAGAAGATCGCCGCATTGCCGCCGGTCGCGTAAAGCCGCGCCGCGCCGCGGATGAGATCGGCCGCAACGCCAGAGATTTTCTCGACCTCTTCCGGGCTATTGCGCGGCTCTGAGACGAAGCCAGCCCAATCCTCAAACTCCGACCAGTCGCAGCGCTCGCGCACGAACCCCTCATTGACGAGGCCCTCCGTCACGATGACATGGGCGAGCGCGGTCAGGACGGCGACATTGGAGCCGGGATTCAGCGCAAGGTGATAATCGGCCTCGATGTGCGGCGTGCGCACGAGATCGATCCGCCGCGGATCGATGACGATGAGCTTCGCGCCCTCGCGCAGCCGTTTCTTCATATGCGAG
>JBKQMI010000158.1:0-34487 GCA_052146775.1 Methylocella sp.
CGTGAAACACCCTACCCGTTCACCCGCTCGACCTTGCTCACCACCGAGCGCGAGCGCAAATTCGAGATGATGCTATTCAGGTGCTTCAGATCATTGACCTCGACGTCGATGGTCATTTCGCGGAAATCCGCCGAGAGCGGCCGGAATACGACATTGTCGATATTGGCGGCGTGATCGCCGATCACGCTCGAAATCGTGCCGAGGGCGCCAGGTTCGTTGATGGCGGTGATGACGAGGCGAGCCGGGAAGAACTCATGCCGGCCCTCCTCGACGTCCCAGCGCACGTCGAGCCAGCGTTCGGGCTGTTCGTCGAAAGCCGTGAGCGCCGGCGACTGGATCGGATAGATCGTGATCCCCTCGCCCGGGGTCAGTATGCCGACGATGCGGTCGCCCGGCACCGCGCCGCCGTTCGGAGCGAAGCGCACCGGCAACTCGCCCTGCAGGCCTCGAATGGGAATGGAGCGCTCGTTCTTCTCCTCGCCGCCCTCGCCCGGCATCTTGAAAACGAGGCCGGACCCCTTCTTCATGCCGAACCAGCCGTCTTCGCCGCGCGGGCGCGCGGCCGCCGCCTTGCGCTCTTCCGTGAACTCCGGATGGACGGCCTTGACGACATCGCCCGAGAACATCTCGCCGCGGCCGACGGCGGCGAGGACATCCTCGACATTGGCCCGCGCCAGCCGCGGCAGCACGGCTTTGAGCTTGTCCTCGGCATAGGGCTTGCCGGCCCGCTCGAACGCGCGCACGACGATCTGCCGTCCGAGCCCGGCGTATTGCGCGCGCACGGCCTCGCGCGTCGCCCGGCGGATGGCGGAGCGCGCCTTGCCGGTGACAACCAAGCTCTCCCAGACGGCGGGCGGCGCCTGGTCCTTGGCCCGCGTGATCTCGACCTCGTCGCCGTTTTGCAACTCGGAGAGGAGCGGCGCATGCAGGCCGTTGATCTTGGCGCCCACCGCGGAGTTGCCGACGTCGGTATGCACCGCATAGGCGAAATCGATCGGCGTCGCGCCGCGCGGCAGCGCGATAAGGCGCCCCTTCGGCGTGAAGCAGAACACCTGATCGTGAAACAATTCGAGCTTGGTGTGCTCGAGAAACTCCTCGGGCGTGTCGCCTTCGGCGAGCATTTCGATGGTGCGCCTCAGCCATTGATAAGCGCGGCTCTCGCTGGTCAGCGTGTCGCGGTCGGAGATGCGGCCATCCTTGTAGAGCGCATGCGCGGCGATGCCGTAGCGGGCGATGTCCTGCATCGCCTCCGTGCGCACCTGAAGCTCGACCCGCTGACGGCCGGGGCCGACGACGGTCGTATGGATCGACTGATAGTCGTTTTGCTTCGGCGTCGAGATGTAATCCTTGAAGCGGCCCGGCACGACCGCCCATTTGGTGTGGACGACCCCGATGACGCGATAGCAGTCCTCGACGTGCTCGACGACGACGCGGAACCCGAAAATGTCGGACAATTGTTCAAAGGCGATGGATTTGCGCTCCATCTTGCGCCACACCGAATAGGGCTGCTTCTGGCGCCCCTCGACATGGGACTTTATGCCGCGGGCTTCGAGTTCGTCGGCGAGCTCCTTCTCGATTTTCGCGATGATCTTGCCGTTCTTGCGGCGCAGCTCCCCGAGCCGACCCTCGATCATCGCATAGGCCTCCGGCATCAGATGGCGGAAGGCGAGATCCTCGAGCTCATCGCGCATGCCCTGCATGCCCATGCGTCCCGCGAGCGGCCCGTAGATCTCGAGAGTCTCCTCGGCGATCCGGGCCCGTTTCTCCGGCGGCACGAAATGCAGCGTCCGCATATTGTGCAGCCGGTCGGCGAGTTTGACGAGGAGGACGCGGACATCGGCGGCGATCGCGAGCAGCAGCTTGCGAAAATTCTCGGCATGCGCCGCGCGCTTGGAGACGAGATCGAGTTTTTTCAGTTTTGTGAGGCCATCGACGAGGCTGCCGATATCGGCGCCGAACAGCCGGTCGATTTCCTCCCGGGTCGAATCGGTATCCTCGATCGTATCGTGCAGCACGGCGGCGACGATGGTGGCGTCGTCGAGCTTCATGTCGGTCAGGATGGCGGCGACTTCGAGCGGGTGAGAGAAAAACGGATCGCCGGAGGCGCGCTTTTGCGCGCCATGGGCCTTCATGGCGTAGACATAGGCGCGATTGAGCAAGACTTCGTCGGCTTGCGGATTATAGCGCCGCACCCGGTCGACGAGTTCATATTGCCGCATCATGGTCTTGGTCGATCCGCCGCCTCAGGCCTCAGCGTGGCCGAGACGCGCCGCGCCCCACGCTCGCCAAAAAGAGCCGATCGACGCCGCGCGCCGCCACCCTTTGAATATTAGAACATTTTCACGCTCAGCGGAAACATGAAAACGGTTCGCCACGCGGCTGTTCCGACGGAACGTGGCCGCGATGCGGGACGAGACCGGGGCAGAATCAGCGGACCGCGGCGCCGCCGACGCCGCAGAGCGAGGCTCAGTCGCCCTCATCCTCTGTTTCGACCGGCGGCACCAGGCCTTCGAGCCCGCGCAGAAGGTCTTCCTCGGTCATGCGGTCGAACTGGACGTCTGCGCCGCTGTCCGGGCGCGAATCCGGCGGCGCCGAAGAAAGCGCCGGAACGGCTTCAAGCTCGGGTTCGTCCACTTCGACGTGTTTCTGCAGCGACTGGATCAGATCTTCTTTGAGATCCTCGGGCGTCAAAGTTGAATCGGCGATCTCGCGCAGCGAAACGACCGGATTCTTGTCATTGTCCCGGTCAACTGTAATATGACTTCCAGCCGCGATCATGCGGGCGCGATGGCTCGCGAGCAGCACCAGCTCAAAACGATTTTCGACCTTATCGACGCAATCTTCGACGGTGACGCGGGCCATAGAGCGCTCGCTCCTTGTTTGAATGAAATTTCGGGATTGGAACCGATCTATCCTTTAATCCGCGCGGCTGGCAAGCCGAATCCGCGCAGCTGGCGAGTCCGAACTCTCTGTCCGCGTCTCAAACAGGGCGGCGAAGCGCGCCGGTCAAGAAAACGCATTATTTTGCAGAGCAAGAAATTTTCCCGATGAATGACGTGATTTAGTCACGATCATGGGCGACCATCGCCCACATAATAATTCCTCCAGGTCGCAATTGTTTCCTCACGGTTGACTTCTTCTCAAAACGAGCTGAAGTTCGACCAATTCTAAGGCTTGTCGCCGGTTTAATAGGCACTAAAATAGATGTGACATTTTTTTGAAAGCCATTGAAATGACCGACTTAATGCCTATCCTTTTTGACCATTCGCATTCGACGATACAGCTGGAGGTTGCCGGCAATCACATTTTATTAAAAATCTTTGAGGCCTCTTCACGCATCTTGTAAATTGAATTACGCCTCGTTTAACGTGTCGATTGAATGTCATGATTTCTGTTTTCGATCGAGATGCAAGTTCAAGCTTTAAAGAATGAGCAGAAATCACAATTTTAAAGAGTAAAATTATGGCTGATCAAGACAGAATCGCGCTTTTCATCGATGGCGCCAACCTCTACGCGACCGCGAAGTCACTTGGTTTTGACATTGATTACAAACGGTTGCTGAAAGAGTTTCAGAGCCGGGGCAAATTAATTCGCGCGTATTATTATACAGCTCTGGTCGAGGATCAGGAATATTCGTCCATCCGGCCGCTGGTCGACTGGCTCGATTACAATGGCTATTCGGTGGTCACCAAACCGACCAAGGAATTCATCGATTCGCTGGGCCGCCGCAAGGTCAAGGGCAATATGGACATCGAACTCGCCGTGGACGCGATGGAGATGGCCGATCATCTCGACCAGATCGTTCTTTTCTCCGGCGACGGCGACTTCCGCTCCCTCGTCGAGGCGCTCCAGCGGAAAGGCGTCCGCGTTTCGGTCGTATCCACCAACGCGACCCAGCCCGCGATGGTCGCCGACGAGCTGCGCCGTCAGGCCGACGAGTTCGTCGACATCATCCATCTCGCCGCCAAAATCGGCAGGGATTCGGGCGAACGAACCGAACGCGCGCATCGGGGTCCCGATCGCCGGGCGCCGCCCCCGGTCGAACAGTTCGATCCGGAACTGGCGGACGATAATCTGGAGTGAGCGAAAGCCAAGCCGCGGCCGCGGCGCTGGTTGGAAGCGAGGCCGGGAGCGAGCCAGATCCCGATTGCCCGCTCTGCCCGCGCCTCGCTGCTTTCCGCCAATCCATTCGCAGCGCGGAGCCGTCCTGGCATAATGGTCCGGTTGCGACTTTTGGCGAGCCGCAGGTTCCCGCGCTGATCGTCGGACTGGCGCCCGGACTGCGCGGCGCCAATCGCACTGGCCGCCCATTCACCGGCGACTTCGCCGGCGAGTTACTCTACGCAACCCTGCTCGAATTCGGCTTCGCGGAAGGGATCTATCGCGCGAGCCGCGACGATGGTCTGCGGCTCAAGGACTGCGCCATCAGCAACGCCGTCCGCTGCGTCCCGCCGCAGAACAAGCCGACGCCGCAGGAAATCGCAACATGCCGCATCTTTCTCGGCGCGACCATCACGGACTTCGCCGGGCTTCGCGCGATCGTCGCACTTGGCCGCATCGCGCATGATTCGGTTCTGCGCGCGCTGGCGCTGAAACTCTCAAGCTTTCCCTTCAGCCATGGCGCCGAACATGATCTCGCGCGCCCGCTCGGGAGGCCCATCCGGCTGTTCGACAGCTATCATTGCTCGCGCTACAACACCAATACTGGCGTGCTGACGCCGCGGATGTTTCGCGATGTCTTTGCGGCCTTGCGCCGCCAGCTCGACGCCTCGCTCCAGAGTTGATCCCGGATCGACGTGCGCGATGAAGCTCAGCTCTCCGCCCGGCCGCGAAACCCTGTCGCCAGCACATAGAGTTCGGACGAGTCCGCGCGGCTCGCCTGCGGCTTCACATGGCGCACCACGGCGAAATCACGTTTGAGCCGGGCGAGCAGCTCATTCTCCGTGCCCCCCTGAAACACTTTCGCGAGGAAAACGCCGCCCGGCGCCAGCGCCCGGCACGCGAAATCCGCGGCGAGTTCGACAAGGCCGATGATCCGCAGATGATCGGTTTTCTTGTGTCCGGTCGCATTGGCGGCCATGTCGGAGAGCACGACATCCGCCTTGCCGCCGAGCCATTGCATCAACAGGTCCGGGGCCTCCTCGCTCAGGAAATCCATCACCCTGAACTCCGCGCCGGGGAGCGGCTCGATCTCAAGGAGGTCGATGCCGATGATCCGGCCTTTGCCCTCATTGGCGCCGATGCGCGCGGCGGCGGCCTGCGACCAGCCGCCGGGCGCTGCGCCGAGGTCAATGATCTTCTGGCCGGCTTTGAGAAAATGATAGCGCTCGTCAATTTCGATCAGCTTGAACGCGGCGCGGGATCGCAGGCCCTCGCGCTTGGCCTTGGCGACGTAGGGATCGTTGAGCTGGCGCTGCAGCCAGAGGGTCGAGGAGAGCGTGCGCTTGCGCGCGGTCTTGACCCGGGTCTTCAGCGAACGGCCGCCCTCGCGCCCCGAAGGCGCCTTTGTTTCTGTCATCGCCCGATCATCGCGCGCGGCCGGCGCCGGCGCGGTAGGCGCTCCGGTCGGCCTGGATCAATTGCATCAAAATGCCCTCGCGCAGGCCGCGATCGGCGATTCGCACGCGCTCCGCCGGGAAGGCGCGCCGGATCGCTTCGAGGATGGCGCATCCGGCGAGAACAAGATCGGCGCGCCCTGCGCCGATGCACCCGTTCCTGGCGCGTTCGTCATAAGTCATTTTGCGCAATGACGCGACGGCGCGGCTGACGTCCTCGCTCGACATCCAAAGGCCATCGACCTGGCGGCGATCATAGCGCGAAAGACCGAGAAAGACGCCAGCGATCGTGGTCACCGTCCCCGACGTGCCGAGCAGATGGAAATTGCGGCAACGCCGCTCCGCGCGGACCATGCTGACGAATTCGCTCAGTTCCCCAGAAACATGATCGACCATCGCCTCGAAGGTGAAGTCGGACACCTCGAGGCCGCCGAATTTCTCCGCGAGAGTCACAACTCCGAGCTTCAGCGACACCCAGAAACGAACCCGCTCCCGCAGTGCAGCGTCGGCGCCCGGCGGCTCGCTGCATTTTAGTTGGCCCCCCTGCCCGTCCGTTCGCCCAAGACCTTGCCCAAGACCTTGGGCAAGATCTTGAGCAAGCCAGACGATCTCCGACGAGCCGCCGCCGATATCGAACAGGACGACGCTCGCAGCAGCCGCGTCGGCGAGCGAGGCCGAGCCAGCCGCCGCAAGATGCGCCTCGGTCTCGCGATCGACGATCTCAAGTTCGAGCCCCGTCGCGGCGCGCGCCAGCTCGAGAAATTCGGCGCCGTTTTCCGCCGCGCGGCACGCTTCGGTGGCGATGAATCGGGCGCGCGTCACGCCCCGCGCGTCGATCTTGCCGCGGCAGATGGCGAGCGCATCAATAGTGCGTTCGATCGCCGCGGCGCTGAGCCGGCCGGTTCTCGACAGGCCCTCGCCGAGCCTGACAATGCGGGAGAAGGAATCGATGATGCGAAACGCGGCGCCGCCGCGCGGCGCCGGCCGCGCGATCAGCAGCCGGCAATTGTTGGTGCCAAGATCGAGCGCCGCGTAAACGCGCTCCTCGGCCGACGCGCCGCCACGCGATTGGCCCGGTTCGCACCACGCGCCGAGGCGATGCGGCCAGGATCCACTCGCGCCGCGCTGCTGAGACGCGCCGCAGGCGCCGGAAAGATCGGACGCCGTTCCTGCCCCCAAATGGGCAGCGGCGGCATCCATGCTTTCCAATGGTCCCACTTCGCACTCGCACGCTTTAACGGACGGAGGGGCTCCGCTGCTCGGTTGCAGTGTAGCAATCGCTTGAGCAAACGCCAAGCCCGCCCGATAGCAGCGCCCAACCGCCGCCCGAGCGCCGCCGTCTCAGGGGACGGCGGCGCCTTTGGTTGACGCTACGGGTGATTTGGCTCCTCCCCCGGCTTTCCCGGCTCGGGCTTTGTCGCGGGTTTCGGCGCAGGTTTCGGCGGCGGAGGTGTTTGCGGTCGCGCCGCCTGTGGCGGTGGTGGGGGTGGGGGCCGCACCGCTTGCGGTTGCGGTCGTTGCTCCTGTGGCGGGGCGGCTTGCGGCCGCTCCTGCGGGGCGGGCTGCGGTCTCGGCGCGGCTTGGGGCTTCGGCGCTGCCGGTTCTGGCGGCGGCGCAGCTGGCCTCGGGGCAGCCGGCGCGGCCGGTTTGGGGGCAATCGGCGCGGCGGGTTTGATCGTGGGCGGGGCCGACTCTGGCGCAGCAAGCGGCGAAGCGGCGGGCTTGACTGCCGCCGCCGCGGGCTTCGGCGCAGCGGGCGGCGTCGCAGGCAGGCCGGAACCGCCCGCGCCAGATTCTGTCGCACCCGGTGGGTGGGCGCCCTGCGGAACGGGCGGCAGGCCCGCACCTTGCGGCAAGGCGTGGTTCGTCCCGGCGCCCGCGGGCGCGGCCGGGACGCCCGGCGGCGTTGCAGGGGCGCCCGGTTTCTGACCGGGAGCCGCACCCGGCGCAGCAGGCGCAGCGCCGGGCGGATGGGCGTTCGGCGCAACCGGAGGCAAGCCGGCGCCTTGCGGCAGAGCGTGGTTCGGCCCGCCGCCCCCGGCGCCCGCGGGTGCAGCCGGGGCGCCCGGCGGCGTTGCAGGGGCGCCCGGTTTCTGACCGGGAGCCGCGCCCGGCGCGGCAGGCGCGGCGCCCGGCGGATGGGCGTTCGGCGCAACCGGAGGCAATCCAGCGCCCTGCGGAAGAGCGTGGTTCGGCCCGCCTCCCCCTGCGCCCGTGGGCGCAGCCGGGGCGCCCGGCGGCGTTGCAGGGGCGCCCGGTTTCGGACCGGGAGCCGCGCCCGGCGCAGCAGGCGCAGCGCCCGGCGGATGGGCGTTCGGCGCAACCGGAGGCAATCCAGCGCCCTGCGGAAGAGCGTGAATAGGGCCGCCAGGATTTACGCCGGCAGGCGGCATCGGCTGACCCGGTCCGCCCTGACCGCCGACTGGCGAGGGGCCCGCGTGCGGGGCGCCTGCGGCGCCGCCCTGACCGACGGGTCCTTGCTGGCCGAAATTCTGCTGGATGACCGTACCGGGCGGCCCATTTAGGCGCCCGAACGGTACGGGAACCGGAATCGGGATCGGCAGGAAACCCGGACCTTGCGGCGGCGGCGGCGGCGGCAGCTCGACGAAAGCGACCGGCTGCGGCGGCAGGAAATAGACCGGCGGCGGCGGCGGCGGCGGATAGAGGCCCGGGTCGAAGATGATGACCGGACGGTCGATGATCACGATTTCGGGCGGCGGCGGCGGCGGAAGCCCCCCAAAGTCATAGACCTCGAAGTCCGGCGGCGGCTCCATTGGCGCCGCGAGGAAACTCAGCCGCCTGCGCGCGTCGTAGTAATGCGGCCCCTTCGGATAGCGCCGCATATAGCTCCAGCAGGCGTCCGGCGTATTGGCCGCCAGCGTGCGCCGCCAGGTCAGCGCTTCGCGCCGCGCAGCCAGCAGGGCGCGCACGCGCGCGGCGAGCGGATCGTTCGGAAAGGCGACGAGAAAGCCCTGGTAACCTTCAAGCGTATCGCGTTCGAGCGCCGCGGCGTAGGCTTCATTGGCCGGGAATGAGGCGATCGGGCGCGATTGCAGGGTCGCATAGCTGGAGGAAGGTCCGGCGGAAGGCGCATTCGCCGCGCCCTCGAGCAAAACGAGCGGCGGGACGATATTCGCGGCATCCCAGGGCGTCATGGCGCCGTGGGTGGTCTCATTGGCGCGCAGTCGCGCCTG
The DNA here is from genome assembly GCA_052146775.1 of Methylocella sp. GTDB lineage: Bacteria > Pseudomonadota > Alphaproteobacteria > Rhizobiales > Beijerinckiaceae > Methylocapsa. The sequence goes on from JBKQMI010000158.1 coordinate 8,750, forward strand.
GGCGAACGCAATATCGATCGGAACGCCGCCCTGCCGCAGCATTTCCGCCAGCGCCTGCGCGTAGGCGCCGTAAGGTCCGGGCTCGTCTGGCGCGATGGTGCCGGGCGCCGCGTTGAACGCGTAAAGCGAGCCCGGGTCCGCGTCGATCAGCGCGAGGCCGCCGGCGAGGTTGCCCCCCGGCGCGAAATGATTGCCGCGCGCGGCGTCGAGGACAATAATGCGCGCGCGCAGCGGAACCGCGGCGAGCCCCCGCGTAAAATCGGAGACGCGGAGCGCTTGCAGAGGAATGTCCGTATCGCCCGCGATGTTTGCGTCGATTGGCGCGAAATAATTCTCGCCGGCGTATTGCAGGCCGCGGCCGGAGAGGTAGACGAAGACGATGGCGTCCGGCCCCGCCTGGGCCGCCTTGCCGAGGAAATCCTGAAAGGCGCGGCGCAGCGACTCCTGATCGAGATTGGCCGCGCCGGTGACGTCGAAGCCAGCCCCACGCAAGGTCTCGGCGATGAGGCCCGCGTCATTGGCGGAGGTCGCGAGGGGGTCGGCATATTGCGTGTTGCCGATAACAAGGGCGATGCGGGGTCCGCTGCTTTGCGCGTTCGCCGCCCCGGTGAGGGAAAGGCAGGCCGCGACGGCCGCCGCGAAAAATCCGAATAGAAGCGTTCTCAGCATCATCGTCCCTCGATCCGCGACTCAAAGATCGTCGCCCGCTTAGAGAGAAGCAATGCGGCTGAACGGTGGCTGAATGGAAAGCCGCCGGCGCGTCATCCGATCGCCTTCGCGACAAAATCCCGCAACATCGGCAAAACCTCCGTCTCGAACCATGGATTGCGCTTCAGCCAGCCGCTGTTGCGCCAGGAGGGATGCGGCAGAGCGATGATTTGCGGCGTCTTGCCGGAAATTTCAGCCCACCGCCGCACGATCTCATCGAGGCGCAGGCCCTTCGGCAGGGGCCGCCCAAGCCGCGCGAAATGATAGTCCTGCGCATAGCGGCCGATCGCCAGGACGCATTCGATTTGCGGCAAGGCTCGGAACAGCTCGTCGTGCCAGGCGGCGCGGCATTCCCCGCGCGGCGGCAGGTCGCCTTTTTGGGCGGTATGGCCCGGAAAGCAGAATCCCATTGGCGCGATGGCGATCCGCGTCTCGTCGTAGAAGACTTCGCGCGAGACGTCCATCCATTGCCGCAGACGGTCGCCCGAGGCGTCGTCGAAAGGCAGCCCGCTTAAATGCACGCGGACGCCTGGCGCCTGGCTCGCCAGCAGAAGTCGCGCGGAGGAGGAAACTCTCAGCACCGGACGCGGCTCGTGCGATAGCCTTGGGCCGTTCGGCGCATCGCGGCAGATCCGGCACGCCCGGATGCGCGCCGTCACGGCGGCCAAATCGGTCGTTAAGCCGGCTGCGAAGTCAGAGCTCAAATACTTGTCCGTCGTCCGCGAGCGTCAGTCCGGCCTGCTCCATCTCGTCCCGGCGCGCCTGCGCCGACGGCCCCATATGCGTAAGAACGATTCGCTTTGCCGAGAAGCGGGGCAGATTGGCTCTAAGCGTCGGCCAGTCCATATGGTTAGCGAGGGGTTCGTCGCCCGAAGAGCACTCGCAGATGAAAAGATCGGCGCCAGCGCCAATGTCGAGCAAGGCATCGGTCCAGGCGGTGTCGCCCGAATAGGCGAAGACGGCCTTGCCGTCGCTGAGCCGCAATCCCGTCGGCGCGCTCCCCGCGGAATGAACGACGCCGAAGGTCTCCAGCTGGAAGGCGCCGAGTTTCGCGGCGCCCGCCGGCGCAATTTCCTCGACGCGCCAGGGAAAGCTCCAGTTCAGTTTGGCTGTTCCAGGAAAAAAGACCTCCAAAGCCCCAAAAAGCCTGTCCCGCAGCCCCGGCGGACCGATAAAAACCAGCGGCCGCGTGCGGCGCGCGATGAATTGGCAATCCAGCAGCAAAAATGGAAGCCCGCCGAAATGATCGCCGTGAAAATGCGAGATCACGACGGCGTCGACGGCGTCGAAACTGAGGCCCAGTTTTTTCGAGGAGGTTATTGCGCTGGCGCCAAAATCGACGAGCGCGCTGGCGCCGCCGGAATCGATCCGGAAACAGGTATGGGCGCGTCCGCCGGTCCCGAATGCATCGCCAGATCCGACGATCGTAACTTTCATTTGCGACCCAAACCGCTACGCAAAGCGCCTTTCAAACCTTCTAACGAACCCGCTTGGCGAATCAGCTGACGCGGCGCCGAACGTCCCGTCGCATCGGCGCCGGATACAAGTGGGGGCATTTCCGGCGCGTTTTTCACGGGCTTGCCGCCCAGCCCCTTGCCGCCAAGTCTCTTGCGCCGTCCTCTGTCAGGGGAACGGCGCGCATGTCGATTGGTGAGATGCGTTAGTTTCCTCGTAGGCAGGAAATGTTTCAAGGCCTTCAACCACCTATTCTTATGCTGCGCCGCCGATCCCTACTGTGCGCTTTCACACGAAATGGGCGGCTCCGAAGACAGGCGGCTCCGACTTGCCGGCGATGGCGCGCTTAAGCAGCGGATGAGCGCAAAGTCAGCCCCGATCCAGCTCAAACGGTCAAAATGGAAAGGGCCGCATGAGGCGCCGTCAATCGTCACGCGGCGGCGCTCCTGCGGCCTTCAACCCTATCGACGCGAGCCGGGAACGGGTCCTTCCAAGGATGACAGAAGCCGCCGCAGAAATTTCCGCGCCGCAGCCCGCAGGCGAGGCTCGAATCGCCGCAAGGGCTCCCGCCGCGAAGGTCCGCTTTCGCAAGCGGGCGAAGAAGACGGATGCAAGCGCGGCGGATTCGCGCGATTTCGACGTCGCCCTGCTGCGGCTCTTCGCCGGGGCGCGGCGCTCATCCGCCGCGGTGATGGCGGCGCTCAGCGTCGTCTTCGCCGCGATCGCCCTGGCCTGGCTTACCCTTTACGCCGTTCTGGTCTGGTTCTGCCTCAACCTCGCCGCGCTGGCTCTGACGGAGTTGATCGCCGGCAGGCTTGCAAAAGCGCCGGTCCGCGTCGCCGAGGCGCGCCGCTGGCGCCGCGATCTTATCGTCGCGGAGACCATTCAGGGAGCCGTCTTCGCGATCCTCGTCGAACTCATCGGCCAGTCGGGGGAACCGGCCGCTCTGGCCTCGGCGGTGGTGATGGCTCTCCTCGTCGCGGCGGTGAACGCCACGGTCATCCCTTGCATCCCGGCCGCGGCGTTCGGCGCAATGGCGCCGCTGGTCCTCGCGATCCTTAGCTTCCTGCGCCTGGCGGGCGACGGAGCCTTGCCGCTGATTGCGCTCGCCTGCGGCGCGCAGCTCTATTTTTTGCTTCTCGCCCGCAAACTTCACAAGGCCGCTCTCGAGGCGCTGTCGTTCCAGGACGAAAAAGACGAACTCATCGGCGAACTCGAACAGTCCAAGGCGAACAGCGATCTGGCGCGCCGGCGCGCCGAAGAGGCGAATCTCGCCAAATCCCGCTTTCTCGCGACGATGAGCCACGAGCTGCGCACGCCGCTCAACGCCATTCTCGGCTTTTCGGAAGTCATGAAGGGCGAATTATTCGGCGCGCATGTCGTCGCCTCCTACAAGGAATATTCGAACGATATTCACGCGAGCGGCAGTCATCTTCTGACGCTGATCAACGAAATCCTCGACCTGTCGCGGATCGAGGCGGGGCGATTCGAATTGAAGGAGGAGCCGGTCGCGCTCGATCACCTCGTCGAGGATTGCCGCCACCTTCTGGCGCTGCGCGCGAAGAAACGCAATCTGACGATCGAGGAAGCGGTCGAGCCCAATTTGCCGCGCCTTTGGGCCGACGAGCGCGCCGTCCGTCAGGTGATTTTGAACCTGCTCTCGAACGCCATCAAATTCACGCCGCCGGGCGGTTCGATCCGGATCAGGATCGGCTGGACGAAGGCCGGCGGCCAATATTTCGCCGTACGCGATACGGGCCCCGGGATTCCAGAAGAGGAGATCCCCATTGTCATGTCCGCGTTCGGCCGCGGCGCGCTGGCCCAGAAAAATGCCGACGAGGGCTCAGGGCTCGGCCTTCCGATCGTCAAGGGCCTCGTCGAACTGCATGGCGGCGCCTTCACCCTCAAATCGAAACTCGGCGAAGGCGCCGAGGTGATCGTGATCTTTCCGCCCGGACGCGTCATCGAGCAGAGCGTCAATCCCGAAGCCGAACTCAACGCCGCCAGGGTGCGGCGCCGCGCCCGGCGCGAGGCGCATTCGGCGGCCTGATTCTCGCCATTCGCCCCGCCGTCGCGGACCGCGCAATTTCGCGCACGGCCGCCGACGAATTTACGGCTATCTCGCTTGCGCCATTCCCGTCATCGTCGCCGCCGCGCTTCCCGCGACCGCGGCCCGTCCGGCGAAGGCCGGGCGCGATCAAGGCATTGTGCGAAGGCGCACGCTAAAAAGCCTGATAACAGAATCATCGAATAGCGTGAGCGGCGGCGGGCCGGATAGAAAAAGCGGGAGCGGACGTTGACGAAGGACTGGCTTTTCGTAATTTCTCCGATGAACAACGCGCGCCGCCGTGCGGGGACGCTGCGGATTGCGCTGGCGGCGGCGCTTTTTGGCTGCCTTGTCGCGGCCTCTGCGCCCGCCGCCGCCGACGAGGCCGCGCCGCAAAAGCCGCCGCAGCAAAGCGACGCCGCAGAGAGCGCGCCGTCGCGAACCACGACGCCGCCGCATCCCCTGCCCGCGCCGGCCAGCACCCAGCATGCGCTTGAACTGCCGGGACGCAGCCTGCATTTCCACGCCATCGCGGGCGCCGTTCCGCTCGTCGATGCGCAAAGCGGCGAACCGCAGGCCGATGTCAGCTTTGTCGCTTTCCTTCTCGACGGCGCCGATGCGGCGACGCGTCCGATTTCGTTTATCGTCAATGGCGGACCTGGCGCCGCCTCGGCCTGGCTCGATCTCGGCGCCCTTGGCCCGTGGCGGCTGAACTTCGGCGCGCCGCCCTATTCGCCCTCGGCGGCGCCAATCCCGATCGACAATGTCGACACCTGGCTCGATTTCACCGACCTCGTCTTCATCGACCCGCCCGGAACCGGCTATAGCCGCATTCTCGCCAAGGGCGACGGCGCGCGCCGCCATTTTTATTCCGTCGAGGGCGATATCGAGGCGCTGGCGGTCGTGATCCGCAAATGGCTGGCCGAAAACAAGCGTCTCGACAGCCCGAAATTCATCGTCGGCGAAAGCTATGGCGGGTTTCGCGCGCCAAAACTCGCGCGCCGCCTGCAGGATCAGGAGGGCGTTGGCGTCAGCGGTCTCGTGATGATCTCGCCGGTGATCGACTTCGGCTGGTTCGAGGGGGCCAACAACCCCTTGACCTTTGCGACGCGCCTGCCTTCGCAGGCCGCCGCCGCGCGGGGACTTGAGGGCGCGGACGGGCGCGAAAAACTCGCCGATGTCGAAGCCTACGCCGCCGGCCCGTATATGACCGACCTGCTGCGCGGCGAGCGCGATCCCGCGGCGCTGGCGCGGATGAGCGAGGCGGTGGCGCGCTTGACCGGCCTCGATCCGGCCTTTGTGCGCCGGCTCGGCGGGCGCATCGACCCGGCGAGTTTCGCCCGCGAGCGCGACCGGGCCGAAGGCAAGGTTTCGAGCCTTTATGACGCGGGAGTCACCGGCTTCGATCCATCGCCGCACGTGGCCTCCAGCGAATATTCCGATCCGGTGCTGGATGCGGTCAAGACGCCGCTCGCCAGCGCCATGGCCGATCTCACCGCGGGCCGGCTCGGCTGGCGGGTCGACGCGCGCTATGAAATCCTCAACGAGGCCGTCAGCCGCCAGTGGGACTGGGACGGCGGCCGGGGCAAAACGCAGGCGCTGAGCGACATGAAACAGGCGCTGGCGCTCGACCCGCGCTTTCGCGTCCTGATCGCGCATGGGCTCACCGATCAGGTGACGCCCTATTTCGCCTCAAAACTGCTGATCGACCAGATCCCGCCCCTTGGCGACGCCGAACGGCTGCGGCTGAAAGTCTATGGCGGCGGCCACATGCTCTATTTGCACGATGCGTCCCGCGCCGCGCTGCGCGAGGACGCGCGCCGGCTGATCGAGGAGAAGTGAGCCGTTTCAGATCAGGCCGCATTGGCGCGCGCCGTGAATGATCCATCTGGAATCAACGCAAGCAATGCAACGCTGCCCACAATGGCGAAGGCGGCGCCATAGTAGAATACCGCCGCATGGCCGACGCGATCCCAAAGCAGTCCGGCGACGACGCTGGCAACAAGCTGCAGCAGGCCGACGGTCATGCTGTACCAGCCGATGGCGCTGGCGCGCAAATGGTCGGGCGCGAAATCCGCTGCGAACGCCTTGCCGACGGCGCGGAACATTCCTTGATACAGACCGTAGAAGCCAAACAGCGCGGCGATCAGAAAGATGCTTCGCGTCAGGGCGAAGCCAAGATAGGCGATCAGAAAGACGATGAATGCGCCGAGCAGAATGTTTCTTCTACCCCATCTGTCCGACAAAGCCCCTGCCGGATATGAAATCAGCGCCGCCACAAGATTATACGCCGCATAGATCAGGATCGTCGTCTCCAGAGAGGCGCCGACTTCCTGCGTCCGCAGGATCAAGAACGCGTTGCTCGAGTTGCCGAGGCCAAACAAGGCGGTCGCCAGCAGATATCGCCAGTAGCTCTTGGGAAACTGCCGCGGGCTAATGTCGATCTTCGATTTCGCCGCTACCGCCGCCGGTTGCTCCTTCACCAGCAGGACCATGAAAAAAGCCAGCAGTCCGGGGATGACGGCCAGATAGAAAATCCGCCGAATCCCGACATGCGCCGCGTAGAGCAGAAAGACGGCCAGCAGCGGCCCAAGGAAGGCGCCCGCATTGTCGCCAGCGCCTTCAAGCCCGAAGGCCCTGCCGCGGTCTTTCTCATCCACGGAAGACGCTATGAGCGCATCGCGCGGGGCGGAGCGGGCGCCGGCGCCAAGCCGGTCGAGCAACCGGGCGCCGAACACGCCTTGCCAGACCGTGGAGAGCCCTATCAGCGGTTTGGCGATCGCCGCGAGCAAATAGCCGGCGAGAGCGATGGGTTTTCGTTTTTGCAGCTTGTCCGACAGGGAGCCGGAAAAGCCCTGCACGATATTTTGCGTGGCTTGGGCGACGCCGTCGATGAGACCGATGATGGCGCCGCTGGCCTGCAGCGTTTGCGTCAGAAAAACCGGCAGAACCGGATAGAGCATCTCCGTCGAGATGTCCGCGAAGAAGCTGGCGAAGGCGAGAAGGAAAATGTTCCTTGAAAGCCCGGCGAAAAATCGTTGCATCGCTGGTCTGGCCCCGGACGACTCCGCCCACGCGAGATGGAGCGCGCGAGCGCGGCGCCGCCTGCGCGCCCCATTGGTCTAGCTGAATTCCAGCCTTGCCGCATTTTCTTCGCGCAAACCGGCGCTTCGGCTCGAAGACGCACTACCCTTCCGCCTTGCCAGGGACAGCGGCCTGCTCGAAGGTCGCCATGCCGGTGTGGCAGGCGAGCGCCGCTTTGACGAGGCCGACGGCGAGCGCCGCGCCCGACCCTTCGCCGAGGCGGAGGTCAAGATCGAGCAGCGGCCTTTTGCCGAGCCGTCGCAGCACTTCGGCGTGCGCGCCCTCCGCGGACACATGGCCGGCGAGGCAATGGTCGAGCGCTTTGGCGTCGAGCGCGTGCAGAATGGCGGCGGCCGCGCAGCTGACATAACCGTCGAGGACGACCGGGATGTTCTGCATGCGCGCGGCGACAATGGCGCCGGCCATCGCGGCGATCTCGCGCCCGCCGAGCCGGCGCATCAGCTCTAGCGGATCGTCGAGAAAGGGGCGGTGCAGCGCCACCGCCGCCTCGACAGCCGCGATCTTGCGCTCGAGGCCGGCTTCATCGATCCCCGTGCCGCGCCCGACCCAATCCGCCGCCGCGCCGCCATAGAGCCCGTGGTAAATGGCCGCGGCGACGGTGGTGTTGCCGATCCCCATCTCTCCGATGCAGAGGAGATCAACCTCACCGGCGATGGCCTCCATGCCGAAGGCGAAGGTCGCAGCGGCCGCCGCCGCCTCCAAGGCTGGCGCCTCGGTGATGTCCTTCGTTGGAATGTCGAGGGCGAGTTCGAAGACTTTCAGTCCGACGCCATAGGCCGCGCAGATCTGGTTGATGGCGGCGCCGCCGGCCGAAAAATTCTCCATCATGGCGCGGGTCACAGACGCGGGATAGGCGGAGACGCCCTTGGCCGCGACGCCATGATTGGCCGCGAAGATCGCGACCATCGGACGATCGAGCGTCGGCGCGGTCTTGCCTTGCCAGGCGGCGAGAAATGCGACGATCTCTTCGAGCCGCCCGAGCGCGCCTTGCGGTTTGGTGAGTTGAACCTCGCGCGCCGAAACCGCCGCCGCGGACGCCGTCGACGGCGGCGGCATGAGGGCGATCAGATCACGGATGGAATCGAGAGGCGAGGCGTCGGCGAGCATGGCGACCTTCAGGATGGAAACGAACGGCGTCGCCCATAATTGCATTCTTGATGATGCGCGATCAACTGCGCGTGGCCCGGGGCGCCGGCCCAACAAAAAAATCTAATGGAAAGTAAATTTAATTAAGTCCGTCCCGAATTGATGAGATCAGCCTGAAAGCTGCGCGAGAACGACTGCGGCAACTTGTCTCTAAACGCTCTATTGCGGTGCACCATCACCGCGATTACATGCATGTCACAAGAACGAATACACATAAATGGGAGCAAGACGGCCAAGGCAAATTTGGAGAACGATCATGACGAACAAGCTTTCCTCTTTCGCTGCCGGGCTTCTTGGCGCTTGCGCGATCATTGGCTGCGCCGTCGCCGGCCCTTTGGCCGCAGGCAGTGCGTCGGGAGACCAGACCGGATCGATCCCGAATCCGGTTTTGAGGAATGTCTCGTCCGAACGCATCTATTGCTACATCGGCGCGACGGGCGAGCGAGCCAACCTGCGCCGCGGCTGGGTTTGCCAGCAGGACTCGGTCCCGGAAAGCAGCTGAAACTCATCCGCTCCATCTGCTGATTTCCCGGATCACAATGATTTTGGATCGAAATAGTCCAAAATCATGAATGCGATCGATTGCAGGAGTTGCGCCGGTTCACAAAGCCGGCGCCGTTCCGTTCGCCCACGACTCGCGCTTTTGTGCTTCCGACCGCAGGATTGCTTCGCCCTCTTTGCGTGGGCGAACGCCAGGGACGAGAGGCGTCCCCCTCCCGCCGCCGCGCACTGACCATCTCCATCGCTGCGACATTACCAGCTTGGTCTTAACCCGGCCGAGCCGGCGCTTTTGTGCGTTGCAATATAACAACAAAATACGATTATGGACACATTTAATTGGCCGCATTGACGCATATCAAAGTTATTTGAGGCGCTAATGACGCATTTTTGATAGTTGTAGCGCGTCAATCTGTCCCGCAATCATGTTGTTGCAGTGCGATACACTGTCATATATATTCTGCTCCAGACAGCGTAAATCGTTTCAGTGGGGAGGAAACGTTTCGAGGCAACCGATATGAAACGGAGATAGCTAACATGACCATCAAGCTCAATGCTCTCGCCGCCGGCCTCATCGGCGCCGCCGCGATCATCAGCGGCGCCGTTGCGGGCCCGAGCGCCCCGGTCAATTCGAACAGCGAGGAGAATCGCTCCGTCGCGACGACGGTCTCGACGGCTGAGCCGGCGAGCCGCATCTATTGCTATAGCGGCGTGACCGGAACGCCGACGATGCAAAGCCGCGGCTGGATCTGCCAGCGCGAAACCACCCCCGAGAAGCGCTAAATCCAAACGCCAAAAAGGTCCCGGCTCGCCGTCAACAGCGAGCGGGGCTCGACAAGAGCCCGGGGATAACGGATGAGGAGCGATGCGCCCCGGCACATCGCTCCTCATCGATTTTCTGATTTGCCTGCGTTTTGCGACGCGCCTGCCCATTCCCGCGCTGCCCGTCGAGACCTCGCCTTATCGGCTTGAGGGAGTTTCGCGCGCGGCCGGCCTGCTTCCCCTCGTTGGCGCGATCCTCGGCGCCGCGGCGGCCTCAGCCCTCTTTGCCGCCGCCGCGCTCGGACTTGCCCCCCTTCTTTCCGCTCCGCTCGCCATCGCGACTCTCGTCGCGCTGACCGGCGCGCTGCATGAGGATGGTCTCGCCGATTGCGCCGACGGTTTCGGCGGCGGGGCGACGCCCGCGCGCAAACTCGAAATCATGAAGGATAGCCGGATCGGCGCGTTCGGCGCGCTGGCTCTGGCGCTCTCGCTCTATCTGCGAATCGCCGCGCTGGCCCTAATCGCGGGCCACAACCTTGGCCTGGCGGGCGCAACCCTTATCGGCGCGGCGGCGGTCTCGCGGGGCGCGGCACTGATTCCGCTGGCTCTGTTGCCTCCGGCGCGGACAGCCGGCGCAGGGTTTTCGGCCGCGCGCCTCGCCCCAGGCGCCCTTTTCACCGCGATCTGCCTTTGCGCATTCTTCGCCGCTGCGCCGCTGCTCGCGGGCGCTGATCTCACCAGGCCCATCATCGCCTTCGGCGTCTGCGCCGGCGCGGGGATTGCGCTCAGCGCGCTCGCCCGGCGTCAGATCGGGGGCCAGACCGGCGACGTCGCCGGCGCGGCGCAGCAAATTGCCGAAATTTTATTTTACCTCGTTTTCGCGGCGCGCCTGTAGAGCATTTTCGAGCGAAGCAGATGCCGGTTCTCTTAAAGAAAATTCGGAAAAACAAAAAGTTAGAGCGCTTTCCGATTCCATCGGATCGGAAAACGCTCTAACGCGCGTCGCAACCGGAGGAATTTCGCGATCAAAGGCCCGCGAGATAGAGCGTGGGATCGACCGGCGTCGCGCCTTTGCGCAATTCGAAATGCAGTTGCGGCGAAGCGACATTGCCGCTCTGACCCGATTTCGCGATGATCTGGCCGCGTTTTACCGTTTCGCCGCGTTTGACTTCGATGTCGCCATTGTTCGCGTAGGCGGAGACGAAGCCGTTCGGATGGCGAATCAGGATCAAATTGCCATAGCCTTTCAATTCGCTGCCGGCGTAGGCGACGACGCCGCTTTCGGCCGCCTTGACCGAGGTTCCCTCCGGCAGGGATATGTTGATCCCGTCGTTGCCGCCCGCCTTGAACGCCTGGATGATGCGGCCGCGCGCGGGCCAGCGGAATTCGGGATTGGCGCCGCCGGCCTTTGCGCCATCGGCCGCGTTCGCATCCTCCTCGGGCGCGGACTTTTCAGCCTGCGGCGCGGGGCTTTGCGGCGCGGGGCTTTGCGGCGCGGCGACTTTCGGCTGCGTCACGATCGCCGTCTTCGGGGGCGCAGCGGCGGGGGCGTTCTTGCCGGGGATGGCGGTTATCGCAGGCGCCTGCATGGCGAGCCTCTGCGGCGCCGCTGGCGCTTTCGCCGCGACCTGCGGCTGCGTTTTTTCGGCTTTGGCGGTCTCGGTCGCAGGAACGGCGCCCGCCTTGCCCTTCAAAAGCTTGATCTTTTCGGCATGGGCCACCGCGACCGGCCGCGTGGGCGCGGCTGGGGTCGCCTGCGCCAACTTAGTTGGGGCGCCGACGGCGTTGTAGACCGGAATGACCACGCGCGCGCCCGGCTGCACCTGCGCCGCCGAGGCGAGGCCGTTGGCCTTCAGCAGCGCCTCTGTCGGGACGCCGTAGCGCCTTGAAATGATTTCGGCGTTTTCGCCCTGCGCCACCGAAACGGGCGTGCCGCCCACGGCGGACCAACCCGCGGGACCCTGCGCGGCGCGGACCGGCGCGGCGGCGGCCACGGGGTGCGGAGCCGCTGTCGCCGGGGCGCTGAGCGGCCGGGATTGCACCGGCGTCACGGGCGCCGACGGATTGATGCTCGATGTCGGCGACGGATCGGTCTGCACCGTCTGGAACGGGTTGCTGAACGGGTCGGCCATCCGTTCAGATCCCGCGCAGCCCGCGAGCAAGCCCGCCGAGGCGCCGATCAGGGAGAGCCGAAATGCGACGCGTGAGCAAAAAACCGGAACGATGTGACTCATGACGCAACCCACTAACGCAGTAGCTGAGCCGGCATTAAAGGCGCCGTGAGTTAAGGGAGGGTTTAAGATGAACGGATATTCAGCAAAAACCCTAAAACATTAGGGTTGATCGCGGAATTCCGCGAAAATGCAGTCTTAAAGCGCGCGTGACGCGCCGGGCAGGATCGGCTGCTGCCGGCAGGGACAGACCTCGACGGCGTCGAGGCCGCCGGCGTTGCTGCGCGTCAGCCGCACGACATGCTGGCGCCGCGGATCGCCGGCATCGGGGCGCGCCATGATGAGAACGCCGCCGGGGCCAAGCAGCGCGACGAGATTTGCCGGCGCGTCGGGGAGCGCGCCTTGCACGATGATTCGATCGAACGGCCCGGGCTCTGGCGGAATAGCCAGGCCATCGCCCCAGGCGACGCTGGCGCGATCGAACCCAAGTTGCGCCAGCCGCGCGGCGGCCTCGATGGAAAGGCTCTGAAAGCGCTCGATCGAGATGATTTCGCGGGCGATGCGCGCCATCAGCGCGGTCGCATAGCCCGAACCCGCACCGATTTCGAGCACGCGATGATGCGCCGCAAGCTCCAGCGCCTCGATCATCCGCGCGGCGAGAAACGGTTCGGGCAGCGTCTGCCCGCAGCGAAGCGGAAGCGCCAGATGCCGGCGCGCCAGATCCTGATAACGGTGCGGCACGAAAATTTCGCGCGGCACCGTTTCGAGCGCGCGCAGCACATTCACATCCTGAATGCCCCGCGCCCGCAGGGTCAGCAGGAAGGCCGCCTTCGCCTGCGCCATCGCAGCGGATTCGCCGGACGCCGGGTCGAATTGCGGCATGGTCGGGGACATGATTGGCGACATGGTTTCAATGCTAGCTCAGCGCAGCGCCTGCGCATAGCGCGTCAAGGTCGGCGTGTCGGTCAGATCGAGGCGCAGCGGCGTGACCGAGATGCGGTTTTTCGCCAGCGCCTCGAGGTCGGTGCCTTGCCCCGGCGCCGATCGCGGACGATCGAAGGCGATCCAGTAATAAGGATTGCCACGCCCGTCGGCGCGCGCGTCGATCTTGACGATGTAGCCGCGCCGGCCCTGCACCGTCACGGCGACGCCCTGCACTTCGTCCGGCGGGCAATCGGGAAAGTTGACGTTGATGACGATATTGGGCGCGACGCCCTCCGCGAGAATCTTGTCGATCAGCGCCGGCGCGTGAGTCTCGGCGCAGCTCCAGAAGGCGCTCTCCCGGGTCGTCCGCTGGCCATAGGCCTGCGACAGCGCGATCGACGGAATGCCCAATATGGTTCCCTCAAGCGCCCCGGCCACCGTGCCCGAGTAGATGACGTCCTCCGCGACGTTCTGGCCGGAATTGACCCCGGAGAGAACAACATCGGGCTTGGCGGCGTCGAGGATGCGGCGCACCCCCATGATGACGCAATCGGTCGGCGTTCCCTTGACCGCGTAGCGGCGTTCGGAAATCTTCCGCAACCGCAAGGGATCGTTGAGCGAGAGCGAGTGCGCGACCCCCGACTGGTCCGTTTCGGGCGCGACGACATAGACATCCTCCGACAAGCTCCGCGCGATCCGCTCCAGAACGGCGAGGCCCGGCGCATGAACGCCATCGTCGTTGGTGACCAGAATGCGCATGACCCCTGCTCCGCTCCTCATCGGTGGCCTTGACGGGCGGCGCCCGCGCGCCGACGGCGCAAGGAGAGGGATTATCTCATGCGGCGCAGAACCCAAAATGACGGATGAGATCTATTTGGAGCAGGCGGGCTCGTTCAGGATCTCAAGGCTCGACATTTCGCCGGAGAGCACGAAATCGCCGTAATCGAGCTTGAGCGCGCGTGAGATGCCGTTCTGGTAGAGATCGAAGGACAGGACATAGCTTGGACTTTCGTCCTTCTTCCCGGCTTCGAAATAGCTGATCGAGACCGGCCAGCGCTCCATCTTGGCGAGTTCCGGGATCTGCGCCGCCTTTTCGGGAACGGGTGAGGTCGTCGGTCGGCCGATATAGGTTGTCGTTTCGTAAAGCTTGTCGCCGGTGTCCGATCCGTCGAAGACTTTAAGCTCGATCAAATTCTGGCCGGCTTCCGCCGCCGCGATTATGCGCTTCAGATGTTCGGTCGGGAACACGACGTCGTCGCCAAGGTCCAATCGGCTTCGTTTCGGCTTGTCGAGGCTGACGAGCAAAGGACCATTGCCGGCCTTCACAGCCTTGCCATCGATCGACTCGGCGCTGTCACTGTCGACTTTCGTCTGCATCTTGAAGTCGAAACTCTTGCCGTCCGAATCCTCGAAGGTGGCTGAGTGCATGTCGGATACGCGTGTCGGGCCTTCGGCGGGCTGCAGCTCCGTCAGCTGCCGGAAATTCTGCACGTAGCCCTGGCAAGGCGAACCGCCGAAATCGAAAGCGATGCGGCCATGCGCCGCGGTCGGACTTTTGCTGCCGACCGATTTCGACAGCGTTAACTCGTAGATGGCGCGATGGGGCGTCAGCTCGATCGCCTCGCCCGGATTGGCCTTGAGCTGATCCATCTTGATCTGATCCGGCTTGACCGGCGGCGCATCCTCGCGGGCAACGGCTCCGCCGCTGGCGGCGAGGGCGAAAAGGCAAGCAAAGGCGCCAGAGATCAGAAGGCGTGCATGTGATTGAGACATGTTCGTTGATCCTTGAGCGTCAGGGCGGCGGCTGAACGAGTCCCCCCGGAAACGAATCTTGCCAGGTTCGCCGAACCTAAAGTCAACGGCGGGCGCTGGCAACCCATAGGGCGCAGACAGCGCTTTTGGAGTCGTTCGGCCGCCGCGACGGGAGGGACCCTCCTCCAGCCGCTCGACGGAGCGTCACGGCGCGGCGCATGACGGTCAAAACCGGATCCTGGACCGAAAGCGGAGCAGAAGACACGCCGTAATCGGTATGATAAAATTGAAATTGTCTGATTAGGATATCCACCTATAAAATGTATTCTGTCGCATGATTAGCGTTATTGGGCGCTCCGCTGGAGCGCCCAGATCAGCCGAGCCCCGTCTTGACGTGCGCCGGGAACGATGCGTGCGACATCATGCGTCCTGGGGAAACCTATGTTTTATGAGCTGTCGATCGCCGCCAGAGACATAATGCGAAAGTCGCGGGCGGTGCAAACCGTCGTCTGGCGAACGCGAAAAGCCATTTGGCGCGCGCAGATCCTTGGCCAAGCTCGGCGCCCTATCGTCGAGGCCGGGCCAATCCTCTCCGAGGCTGTTCGTTCGGGCCGGCCCCTCGCCGCAGGCAAGATGGGACTCTCCGAACTCAAGGGCTTGCTTCATTTCCTGAAACGGGCGGAGCAGCCGCCCGGCAAAAAGACTCCCTATTCCCGCTATGTCGCGGAATTGCTTTATCTGAATGCAGGCGTCTTCCCGCGCAACGACGAATTATTTGACCAATTCGGAGCGATTTTCCGGGACGCCGTCACGCAGATGGACATTTTGTGTTCGTGGAATTTGCCGAAGGAATTGATGATTTTCAATCGCTTCGCGCCGAACGCGGCGTTGACGCCAAGGATCAGTCTCGACGCCTTCTATTCCGGCGAGCCATGGACATCGACGCTCGAAGGCAAGCGCGTTCTGGTCATTTCTCCCTTCATTGACTCGATCAGGCGGCAGTACGCGCGGCGGACGCTGATCTGGAAAGATCCGCGTATATTGCCGGAGTTCACGCTTTACACCGTTCGCACGCCGCTGAGTGCGGGACTCGTGACGCCGGTTCACAAGGACTGGGTCGCCGCCCTCGACGATCTCAAGGGCCAGATGGACGCGCTGGATTATGATGTCGCCCTGATCGGCGCCGGCGCTTTTTCCCTCGCCCTCGCCACGCATGCGAAAGCGCGCGGCAGGATCGGCGTTCACCTTGGCGGCACAACCCAGTTTCTGTTCGGCGTTTACGGCGGCCGCTGGAAGGACAAATCGGAATTCCAGGCCTTTATCAACGAGGATTGGATTCGGCCAGGCGAAACCGAGACGCCGCAGACCGTCCAGAAAATCGAAAACGGCTGCTACTGGTAGGCTCGTCGGGCGACGCTCGCATGGGCCGAAGCGAAAGCCGCGCTCCCGGCTCCGAACGCCGAGGCTCGACCAAGCGGCCCGTTTTCGCTATCCATCCCGTTTGAACGCGCCTGAACTCAGAGTGCGGTGGAGAATTTGCAACGATGAGCAAGACGGAAGCGAGACTGACGGCCCTCGGCGTGGCGCTACCCCCCGCCGCCGCGCCGGTCGCCAATTATGTTCCCTTCGTCATCGCCGGCTCGCTTCTCGTCATCTCGGGCCAACTGCCCTTCGGCGCGGACGGCAAGCTCGATCCGGCCCACGCCGGCAAGATTGGCGGCGCCGTATCGGTCGAGGCCGCAAAGGGCGCCGCGCGTCTCGCGGCCATCAATGTTCTGGCGCAGGCGAAGGCCGCTCTCGGCGATCTCGACAGAATCGGGCGATGCGTCCGGCTCGGCGGCTTCATCAACGCGGCGCAGGGCTTTTCCGGTCTTCCTGCGATCATGAACGGCGCCTCGGATTTCATGGTCGAGGTCCTGGGCGATGCCGGCCGCCATGCGCGCTCCACCGTTGGCGTCGCCGAATTGCCGCTTGAGGCCTGCGTCGAGGTCGAGGCGATGTTCGAGATCGCGCCCTAGTGGCTCCCCTGCCCGCGACGGGCGGAGCGCTCAATGCGCCGGCCTGGCTGACGGCGCGGCCGATCGCTCATCGCGGCCTCCATGGCAAGGCGCGCGGCCTCATTGAAAACACGCGCGCGGCGGCGAAGGCCGCGATTGCGCAATCCTACGCCATCGAATGCGACATCCAACTCGCCCGCGACGGCGAGGCGGTGGTGTTTCACGATTTCACGCTGGAGCGCCTGACCCATGCGAAGGGGCGCGTCGATCAATATTCGGCGGATGAACTCGCCGCCATCGCCTTCCGGGCGTGCGGTGAGACCATTCCCCGCCTTTCCGTCTTTCTCGACGAAATAGCCGGAAGGACCCCCCTCATCATCGAGATCAAGAGCGGCTTTGACGGCGACGAGCGGCTCGCCGCGCGCTTGCTCGCCGTGCTGTCCGGCTATTCCGGTCCCGCCGCGGTGAAGAGCTTCGATCCCGTTGTTCTCGCTTTCATTCGCGCCGAAGGGTTAGATCGCCCGCTCGGCCTCGTGGCGCAAGCGCATTATGGCGCCTCGGAATGGCCCGAACTGACGCCAAGACAGCGGGTCGAACTCGCGACCTTGAGAGATTTCTCCGCCATCCGGCCGGATTTCCTATCCTGGCATGTCGGCGATCTGCCGCATGCGACGCCCGAACTCTGCCGCGCCGGAATCGGCATGCCGGTGATGACATGGACGGTGCGATCGGAAGACGATCGCGCACGCGCGGCGATCTGGGCCGATCAGATGATCTTCGAGGGGTTCGAGCCTTAAAGGCCCATTGATCCGATGGGGTCAACGCCCTTTCCATTTCCAGGAGCGCGCCTGAAGACCGGTCCGGCAACCGGCCCAAAACCCTCCGATTTTGTCGGAGCGGATTTCGGAAGGTTGCGAATAGGCGTTGAAAAGCCGGACGAAAAAAGGTTGGAGAGACCATTCACGCGGATTGGAGAGGGGACACGAGAAGAGTCTCAACAAGCGACATGGAGGAAACTGTTAGAGCCCCTTTGTTGGTGCTTCTGCAGGCAACCAAACGACATTATTGGGGATTAGCGCAAGCGCGAACCGACGGCGCAGCCGGTTCGCGCTGAGGCGCCATGAAAAACCAAAAACGTCAAAACCTTTTCCGGCGCCATGCGAAGCGCGGAGGCTTCTCGCGCAATTGCGCATGAATGACGCGAGTCGTTCATGCGCAAGATGCAAGAGTTTCGGCGTCGCGCTTTAAGGCTGGTAGTTGCCGTCGTAGGCCGCGCCGTAGATCTGTCCCAAGCCTGAGGCCGCCAAGTTCTTCAGCAACTTATCGCGATTAACGAGCGGGTTTGTCGGAAAGAACTGGAAAAGGGCGGGCTGGTTAGAGGGTCCCGTGATGCCCAAACCATAAAGTTCGTTCTTGCCAGTGCTGGCTAGGCCAAAAACCTCCTTCGAATTCAACAAGACAGGGCTTCCAATGACGGCGCCGGTTTTCTCGTTGACCGACACGAGGTAATTCGGGGTTGTTGGTCCAAGACCGCCTTTGTAGGCGCTAAGCACGAGCATGTCGTTGTAGAAGACGAGATCGCCCGCCGATTTCCATCCGCCCATATGTCCGATGACCGTCGCTCCTCCGGTTGAAATGTTGATCTTGTAGAGCGCATCGGAGTTTGATCCGGCCAGATATGCCGTTCCCAACGAGTTGAAAACCAGCGCGTTGCCATCGTTGATGCCGAGGTTTCCTTTGAAGGTTGTACGCGCCGTTGTTTTGTCAATGGCGTAAAATGAAGTGAAGGACACGCCATAGAGCTGATGGTTGAGCGGATCAAACCCGATATCGGTGAGAAGCGTTCCGACGCTGCCAATGATTTTGACGGCGTAGGTTCCCAAGTTAATCGTGGCGAGACGCGCTCGATTGTCGACCACGTAGATCGTTGGCCCGCTGGCTGGACCACAGGCGGACGCGTCTGGAGCGGCTTCCGGCAACGCCTCCGCCGGAGCCGTGCTTAGCCCGTGAACACCGGCTACTTGAGCGGACGCTTGCATTCCGGCCGAGGCCATGAACGTCATGAAAAACATTGCTAAATATCTGATGAAAATCATTTGATTTCCCTTTTTTGTCCGTTATGAACGAGGAACAAATTAAACCAACCTTGTACCAGATAGTCGGCAATTTAAGCCTAAAGCTATACCTTTTCGTGGTTATTGGCAACCCGGATCGCCGCGGAGACAATGGCGATCGCCCGACGCGGTTTCGACCAGCTTCCAGCCTGACAGGTGAAGCTCGCATAGGATCGGCGCACGTCATTTGACGGACGGCCAACGGGCCGTTTGAGCAGATAACCGATCCGTTCCTGCAAGACGGGGTTGGCCGGAAGCTGGATCGCATATTTGAGGCGCATGATTCTGAAATATTGCAAACTTTTAAGCTATGCGATCGCAGTATGACGACGACGTTACTTGACCTAAGCTAGGGATCGCTGAATAGTTTTCCGGCGGGGGAGCAAAGCGATTTGGGGTAAGCCATGAAGAAGTTGATCCTCGCCGTCTCGACCGTCGCCGCCTTCAGCCTATCTCCTCTTGCCGGCGGCGCCTTCGCCGCTCCGGGCGACGAGGCTGAACATCTGCCGCAATATTTCGCCGAGAACGCCAAAGCCTTGACCGATGCGCGCATCGCCGCGCTCAAAGCCGGCCTCGAGCTGACGCCCGACCAGGAGAAGAACTGGTCGCCGCTCGAGGCGAGCCTTCGCGATCTGGCGAAGCAGCGTATGGAGCGCTTCGCGCAATGGCGCGAGCAGCGCAAGGAAGGTGACGAGCATCGCGACGCCCTGCAACGCCTGCAGCGGATCTCCGACAGGCTTGCGACCCGCGCCGCGAATTTGAAGAGCGTCTCGGAAGCCGCCAAACCGCTCTATGACAGCCTCGACGACGCGCAGAAGAGCCGCTTCGGGCGTCTGCTGCTGGCGAGCTTCGACCGCCGCCACGAGGGCGGCTTCGGCGAGCATCACTGGCGCCATGCCGAGGCCGATGGCCCCAAGGGCGGTTCGGTCGAATAGGATCTCAGGCGAAGGCCCCACTCTATTTCGCTGTGAAGGAGCCAGCATCCTTGAACAACTCGTCCTTCACAAGGAAGGCGATCGATCGCATATAGGATTCGACCGTGTCGCCCCGGAACTGGCCGCTCGCATAGGCGACCAGTTTGCCGATTTCGACATTCTCGATCGAAATGTCGAAGCTTGAGATCAGGCTCGACACCTTGTGGATCGTCGAGATCGCCGCGAATGTCGCCCCTGCCTCTTTCGCGATGGGGCGCCAGCACCCGTTGCAGGCGTAACGCGGCGAGGCTTTTTCAATGGCGTCATCGTAGGGCGCGAGATCGACCACGCTATAGCGTCCGGTCGTCTCGATCGTCTTGGCGAGGATGGCGGTCGCGTCGGCCAGCTTCTCCGCCTGATCGGGCTTTGCCCCCTCGCCGCTGGTGTCCCAGAGTTCGACCGGGAACACAGCCAGCGGCGGCGGCTTCGTCTGCGCGCTCGCCGCCGCTGCGACCGTCAACAACAAGGCCGCGAGCCCAAGTCCTGTGCGCATGTCGCGCATCCTCCATGATCCAGACTCGCGCGCCTCTTGCCCTCCAGCGCGCGACCGCCGGCGATGTCGCGCAGCGCGCCAGAGAAACGGCTGGATCGCGCCTCAGGCCCTTTCAGGCCGCGGCCCCGGCGTATTGGCGGCGCTGCGGTCGACGCGCGTGTAGAGCGTGTAATTTGGGTCGAAGATGAATTCGAACAGCAGTGCGAACCAGGATTTATGCGTCTTCAGATGATCGTAGAACTCCGGCGCCATTTGTTTCAGCTCCGGCAGGCGGCGCCAGGGGATGTCCGGAAAGTCATGATGTTCGTTGTGATAGCCGATGTTGAGCGCAAGCAGGTTCAGCGGCCCGTAATAGTCGAAGGTCTCCTGCGCCGGATCATTGGTGAAATGCTCCTGCACCCAGCGCGCGCCGAGCGGATGCAGGCCGCCGACCGAAAACCAGAAGGAGGCGAAGAGATAGAGCAGCGAATTGGGGCCAAGCAGGAGGAGCACGGCGATGTCGAACACGATGACGCAGACCGCGTTGATGAAGGTCCAGCGGCCCCACATCGGCACGGTGCCCCGGAGCCGCCCCAGCCGCGCGAGCTGGAAGGCGGCGAAGAAGAACATCCAGGCGGCTTTGCCGTACCAGCTTTGGCCGAAGGTGCGCGCCTCCCAATGGCTCGGTAGATCAGCGTCGTAATCATAATCGCCGAGATGGGAGTGATGCTTGATATGATAGTAGCGAAACCCCATCGCGGTCGGCGCAGTGTTCGGCAGATCGGCGAGGATGCCAACCCATTTGTTCCAGACCGGCTTCTTAAAGATCGCGTTGTGGCAGGCGTCGTGAATGACGACGAACAGGGCGTGATTGGCGAAGGCGCCGATGCAGAAGGCGGCGATCAGGGCGAGCCACCAATAGCCAAGACCGAGATGGCCGAGAAGGCCCGCGATCGCGACCTGGCCGACGACGATGCCAAGCGTGATGAGGGCCGTGACCGGATCATGGCCGATGAGGCCGGCAACCTCTGGATGCGCTGCGAGGATCGCGCGCCGTCGCGGCGGATGCGGGCGCGGCGAATCGGTCAGAAGAAAGCCGCTCGGCCCGGGAACCCCTTTGGCCGTCTGCGCGGACCGCGAATCAGCTGCGTGAAGACTCATGAATTCGTCTCCTGAACGTGGATCGGCGCAAGAATTAAGCGATCTCGCTTCATGTCGATCTGATCTGGCGCATGTCAGCGTCACATTAGAGCATATTCCGATCAGATTGAATCAATCTGATCGACAAGAATATGCTCATGCTTTTGAATCTGGAGCGATTTCTTATCGACCGAATGCTCCATTCGGTCGGAAAGCGCTCTCGCGATGTTTTATCTATCCAAATCGACCCTGCAATCCGAGAGCGGCTTTGAACTATTCTAACCGCGTCTTCACCTTTCAGCGCGAAAGGACGCTGGTCTTAAAGAATAGCCCCGTCCCATTCGGGCTGCGAGGCTTTTATCGGACAAGATTTTTCTCGTAGACGCGATGAATCTTGTCGATTTTGGCGCCGGCGAGTTCGATCGGGCGCCGCATGCCAAGGTTGTTCTCCAGAACCCAGCCGAATTCGACATGGGTGATCGAGGTGTCCCTGCTGCGCTTCCTGACTTCCTCGATGAACGCCAGAATGACCGCGCCGCCCGCCGCTTTCTTCTGCAGGGCGCGCCGAATGCCAAAGAGGCAAAGACGCCCGGACTTGAACTTGTGATTCCTGATGCGCGAAACGAGACGCGGCAATCCGAGGGGCAACAAGCGCCCATCGAGATCCGCCGTGATCTCATGCAAATTGGGCAACACGATGCCGAACGCCTGCGGCGTTCCGTCGAGTTCGATGATGAAGCCGCCTTCCGGCGGCATGATCAGCTTGAGGCCGTCGGCCGCCGCCATGAACTCTTCGTGGGCCAAGGGAACGAAGCCCCAGTTCTCGCTCCAGGCGTCATTGAAGATGTCGATGATGATCGTCGCCTCGTCGCCGAGCTTTTTGAGATCGATCATACGAATCTTCAGGCGATCGCGCCATTCCGGGCGCGCCAGAATGCCCGGCTGCGCGCTCCAGTCCCTTTCGCTCGAATCGTAGCGGTAGGAGATCAGATCGCGCGCCTTGACGTAGCCGAGCTTTTCGAGCGCCGCGACGAGATAGGGCGGGTTCCAGGGGACCGACACCATGGGCGCCGCGTCGAACCCTTCGACGAGCAGGCCGGCCTCGCCCCAGATCGACGGCGTGAACGGTCCGTAGACCGTCTCAGCGCCCCGCTCGCGCAGCCATTTTTCCGCGGCTTCGGTCAAAGCCGCGACCACGGCGGGATCGTCGATGGCGTCGAGCGCGCCGAACTGCGCCTTCGAGGCGCCGACAGGGGTTGGAAAGTGAGGCTTATAGATCTGCGCCAGAATCCGCCCAACGGACTTGCCGTTTTTGCGCGCGATGAAGGCCTGCCAATCGACCTCTTTGAAATGCGGATTGAGCCGCGCCGCGTGCAAGGTCCAGCGCTCGGCGTCGAGCGGCGGCGCGAAGCCTTTCGACCCTTTGTATATTTGCCGCGGCAGGCGGCAGTAGGCGAGGAAGTTCAGCAGTCCCTTGGCGGGAACGACGTCGATCGCGCCGGATGCCGTGGCTTCAACTTTGGCGTCCAATGAACAGCGCCTCCCTCTGGCGATTATGGATGCGGTCGATGTTTAGCCGGCCTGTCCGCCGCGGGCTTTAGGTGGCCGCGCCGAGCGCCTGAGCGGGCGCCGCCGCGAGCGGCTGCCTCTTGGCGAGGAAGTCGATGACGCTCCTGATCTCTTCCTCTGTATGCGTGGCGGAGATGAAGAAACGCAGCCGCGGCTGATCCTTCGGCACGCCGATCTGGATGATCGGAGGCACATAATAACCATTCGCCATCAGATGCCGGGACGCATCCAAAGTTTCGAGACTGTCTGTGAAAAGGATCGGCACGACGCCGCGCCCGATGGCCGGCCCGGTGTCGAGCCCGGCCTCGCGGGCCAGACGCACGAACATTTCGGCGTTGTCGCGCAGCCGCTGCAGCCGCCAGCTCTCCTCCTGCATCAACTGCAGGGCCGCGGCCGCCGCGGCGGAAATGACCGGCGACAGCCCGACGGAATAGACGAAGCCGGGCAGCGTATAGCGCAGCCATTCGATGACGGCGGCCTTGCCCGCGATAAAGCCGCCGCAGGACGCGAGCGCCTTCGACAGCGTGCCGATCATGAGATCGACGCGCTGCGGATCGACGCCGCAATATTCGCAAAGGCCGCGCCCCTCATCGCCAAGCACGCCGAGCGAGTGCGCCTCATCGATGAGCAGCCAGGCGTTGTGGGCCTCCTTGATCTCGACAAGGCGGTTCAGGTCGGCGACATCGCCGTCCATGCTATAGAGGCTTTCCACGACGATTAGCGCATTGCGATAGTGGTCGCGGCGCTCGTTCAGCAGAAAGGCGAGATGGTCAAGATCATTGTGGCGGAACATGATGGTTTCGGCGACGGCGCTTTTGGCCCCGCTGACGATGCTGTTATGGGAGAGTTCGTCGATGAACAGCGCGTCCCGCGATCCAAGCAGATGGGCGATCGTCGTCACATTGGCGAGATAGCCGCTGACGAGGGTCAAGGCCGCGTCGGCGCCGAGAAACTTCGCGAGCCCTTCTTCCAGAAAATGATGCATCGACCGCTCGCCGCCGACGAGGCGGGAGGCGAGGGCGCCGGCGCCGAAGGTCGCGAGCGCGGCCGCGGCCGCGCTCTTCACCGCGGGATGCGCGGAAAGCCCGAGATAATCATAATTGGCGAAACTGGTGAAGCGGCGACCGCTGGCGGCGGCCTCGTCGCGCAAACTGTCGACGGGCGCGAAAAACGGGTCGCCGCTCTCCAGATAGGCTTTGCCGGCGAGGCGAAAGCGACGCGTCGCATGATCTTCAAGGCTGTTGATCTTTGCCACTTATCTCTGTTTTCCAAACTGTTCAAGAAAGGCCCGAAACGAGCGAGCGTTTCAACTGCGAGGGATCGAACGGATCCTGAAAACGGGAATCGAGCTTTAGCATCATGACTTCGAGGGAGCAAAACCGAACTGCCGCGCAAGCCGGCGCCGCGCTGCCGGGAACCGGTGAAAAAGTCGATAAAATTTTATATTTCAAAGACTTGCCATCATTCTCAATTCAAGTTACAGAACGTAACAATGAGGCGTCACGCCGCTTCCGCGACGATTTATGCAGGCCAGCGTCAAAAGATCGAGGGCTCGAATCAGCGTCGCGACAAAGGGGGGCTTGCGCGCCCGCGCCACGCCGACGGCGGCTTTGGCGGCGGAAGTTTTGGCTGGATCGGCGGCGGGTTCTAGGCCTTCTTTACCTACTGTCTCGACAGGACGGCCGATCAGGGATCAACGCCAGTAGCGCATCGATTGCGCCACGCGTCCTTATTCAGACGCGTCCTCGGCCTTCGGCATTTTTCCTCCCGCGCTCTGGTAAAAAGCGGCCAGTTGATTGGCTAGCATACCTGCCAAAAGCTCTTCCATTGCGGTCAATTCGAGCCGTCCCTCTGTCCATGCCGCGTCAGCTTGGTCCAGCGCGTTGAAATAACCCCTTCGGTCATTGACGATTTGATCTGGAATGGTGGGTGTTCCCGGCAGGATGAAGCCGGAGCGGACCCCTAAGACGACATATGAAACAGTCCTCGCAGTTCGGCCGTTTCCATCCGCAAAAGGATGAATCCAATTCAACCGCCACATTACGTATGCGGAGAGGTGCAAAGCCGTCCGGGTCCAATTGTCGTTCACGTACTCGCACATGTCTTCGACCAACTCTGGGACAAGATGAGCTGGCGGCGGCACATGTCTGCTATGACTGATTTCAACGTCCCCAGGCCGATAATTGCCTGCGTAGGAACTGATGCCAGCCAAAGCCTCCCGATGGAGACCTAGAATTAAAGACGGTCGCAGTTTGAACGCCTGCCGGTCTATGGCTTCCTGGATCGCGCCCTTACCGGCGTCAAATTGGCGGAGACCGTTTGCGGCCTCCGCCTCAGCTCGTTTGAGCGGGTCTGTGATCAGTTCCGGTTCGAGCGCGCGACTATCGCGGCGTTCACCGGCTCCGTTGCTCATTCCGCTTTCGCTCGATGGCATCGGCCTGACGATCAATCATCTCGCGGGTGATCAACTTGTTTTCAAAGGCGGTATTACCGTAGGCAAAGCTCCGCCGTTGCTGCTCCTGCTGCTCGGGAGACGGCGTTGCTTTCTTGGCTGCTGCGAGCAGTTTTTCTAAGGCCTCTGACACTTCTTGCTCCAAGATTCGAGGCGTTGACAAAACCATAGCGACTCCCTCTTTGCAATCTCTTAAGTAACTCCTTCCGTCGCCGGGCGGCGCTCCCCCGCCCCCTACTCCAGCACCATCAGCAGATCCCGCGCGTCGATCTGCTGGCCGGGCGCGACGAGAATCTCCGCCACCTTGCCGTCGCGCGCGGCGTGTAGCGAGGTCTCCATCTTCATCGCCTCCAGAGTCGCGACGATGTCGCCGGCCTTGACCTCCTGGCCGAGACGCACAGCGATGGTCGAGACGGCGCCCGGCATCGGCGCCGCCACATGCGATTCATTGC
>JBKQMI010000159.1:0-10587 GCA_052146775.1 Methylocella sp.
CGAAGAAGCTGAAAGCCGGCGAGATCGTCAGCTTTGAAGGCGCGGGGGCGCAGACCCTCGACGCCGAAGTCGTCGAAAAGGGCGAAGAGGGCGAGGTTTTGCTAAGCTTCGCCGTCTCGGGCTCGGCGCTCGACGCAGCGCTTGAGCGCATCGGGCAAGTGCCGCTGCCGCCCTACATTTCCGGCAAACGCGCGGCGGATGAATGCGACCGCACGGATTATCAGACGCTGTTCGCGCGCCGTTCCGGCGCCGTCGCCGCGCCGACCGCGAGCCTGCATTTTTCGCCGGCCCTCATCGCGGCGCTGGACGAGCGGGACATCGCGATCGAAAAGGTGACGCTGCATGTCGGCGCCGGAACCTTCCTGCCGGTCAAGGCGGCGGACACGAAGGATCATAAAATGCACGCCGAATGGGGCGAGGTGAGCGCGGAGACCGCGAAAGTTTTGAACGAGGCGCGCCGCGCGGGCCGGCGCATCGTCGCCGCCGGCACGACGAGCCTGCGCATTCTCGAATCCGCGGCGCAGCCTTCCGGCGCGATCGGCGCCTTTTCGGGCGAGACCTCGATCTTCATCACGCCCGGCTATAAATTCAGGGCGGGGGACGTTCTGCTCACCAATTTCCATTTGCCGCGCTCGACACTCTTTATGCTTGTCTGCGCCTTTTCCGGCCTTGACGCGATGCGCGCGGCCTACGCCCATGCGATCGCCGAAAACTACCGATTCTACAGCTATGGCGACGCCTGTCTGTTGTTTCCCACAGAGCAGGAGGGCGCATGAGCGAAGACTTCCGTTTCGACATCGCAGCCATGGACGGCGCCGCACGCACCGGGTCCATAACCCTGCCGCGCGGAAAAATCCGCACGCCCGCCTTCATGCCGGTCGGCACGGCGGCGACGGTGAAGGCGGTGCACCCGGAGGCGGTGAAGGCGCTCGGCGCCGATATCGTGCTCGCCAACACCTACCATCTCATGCTGCGTCCGGGCGCCGAGCGCATCGCGGCGCTTGGCGGGCTGCATCGCTTCATGAACTGGCCGGGACCGATCCTCACCGATTCCGGCGGCTTCCAGGTGATGTCGCTCGCGAAACTCCGCAAGCTCGACGAGAACGGCGTCACCTTCCAGTCCCACATCGACGGTTCGAGTCATGTCCTGACGCCGGAGCGATCGATGCAGATTCAGGATCTGCTCGGCGCCGACATTCAGATGCAGTTCGACGAATGCGTCAGGCTTCCCTGCGCGGAGGAAGAAGCGCGCCGCGCCATGCTGCTGTCGCTACGCTGGGCGGAACGCTCGAAAAAGGCCTTCGCGCGGAGGCCGGGTCGCGCGCTGTTCGGCATCGTGCAGGGCGGCGCGTCGAAGGCGCTGCGGCTCGAAAGCGCGCGGGCGCTGGTCGAGATGGATTTTGATGGGCTTGCGCTCGGCGGCCTCGCTGTCGGCGAGCCGCAGGAAATCATGCTGGCGATGATCGAGATCACCGTCCCCGAGTTGCCCGAAGCGAAGCCCCGCTATCTCATGGGCGTCGGCGCGCCGGACGATCTCATCGAGGCCGTGCGGCGCGGGATCGACATGTTCGATTGCGTGATGCCCACACGGGCAGGGCGGCACGGCCTTGCCTACACAAGAGCGGGCAAACTCAATCTGCGCAACGCATGCCACGCCGACGACCCGGCCCCGGTCGATGCGCAGTCAGTCAACGCCGTAACGCGAACCTACTCCCGCGCCTATCTCCATCACCTGGTAAAATCAGGCGAGATTCTCGGCATGATGCTGCTGACCGAGATCAATCTCGCCTATTATCAGGATCTGATGGCGGGGCTGCGCGGGGCCATCGCAAATGGGCGCCTCGACGATTTTTGCGCGCAGACGAAAGACGGCTGGCGCAAGGAAGAAAGCGAACAATCATGACAATCGTCATTTAAACGGCGTCACTCCTGCGTCAGCCGCCGCAGAACCTCCGGTGAGCCATAACCATCCGCCGGGCTGATTTTCGCTGCGACCTGAAAAGCATGGATGGCGTCGCGCGAGCCCTGGCCGAAACGCCCGTCGATGACGCCGCTGTAGAATCCGCGTTTTTGCAATTCGCGCTGGACGGTTGATTTGTCGGCGCGGCTGAGGAAGGCCTCTCCTGCCGGCCAGCGGCCCTTAAGCTCAGCCCCGCCATCGATGCGGTCGGCGAGGAGGCTGAGAGACAGGGCGTAAGAGTCCGAGTTGTTGTAGGCTTTGAGCATCCAGTAATTGGCCGACAGGAGAAAGGCCGGCCCGCCCGCGCCCGACGGCAGGAACAGGGTGGCGTCGCCCTCCGCGCGCAGCGGGCTGCCATCCGCATTGACGACGCCCTGCGCCGCGAACGCCGAAAAGCTTTGATGCAGCGTCGCGAAATCAAAGCCCGGCGGCAGCTTCACCTCCATGCCCCAGGGCAGCGTCGCGCGCCAACCGGATTGACGCAGGAAATTGGCGATCGAGGCGAGGCTGTCCTGCGGCTTGTCCCAGATGTCGGCGAAGGCCGAGCCATCGAAGCTCGCCGCATATTTCAGATAGGCGGAAGGGATGAACTGCGGATCGCCCATGGCGCCCGCCCACGAGCCTTGGAGTTTCGCGCGTGGGACGACGCCTTTGTCCAGGATAACCAGCGCGGCGATGAATTCGTCGCGAAAAAGCTCCCTGTCCTGGCGTAAATAGGCAAGAGTCGCGAGCGTGCGCACGATGTCCTTGCCGCCCTTCGCCGCGCCGAAATCAGTCTCCATGCCCCATGCCGCGACGATAATCGCGGGGGGGACACCAAAGCGCTGCGAGATGCTGGCGAGTTCGCTTCGCCATCGCTTCAACGCTGCGCGGCCGCGCTCAACCCGCGCGTTCGAGACCGCCTCGGCGAGATAGGCTTTCAGCGGCTTGTCGAACTCGGCCTGTTTGGCCGACGCCGATGGCGCGGCAGGGTCCGGTGTCAGGCCGGCGCAGGCGGCGTCGAAGGTCGTTCGCCGCACGCCGGCGGCCTCCGCGCGGGGCCAGAGCGACTGCAAAAAATCCTGGAAGCCTTGATCGGTCTCTGCGTGGCTCGTCCCGCAGAGGGCGAAGGCGAGAAGCAACACGCCAGCGCAGACGCGCGCGCAAAACCAGCGTCGTGTCATGGCCGGCGAACCTTCGGTTCGCCTTGCTTGTCGCCTCTCCATCGCCACTCGCGCAATGATTCGAAAACCACATAGAGCATGGGGATGAGAAAAATCCCGAGGGCGCTCGCCGCGATCATGCCGGCGAAGACGGGCGTTCCGACGCCGCGCCGGCTGATCTGCGCGGCGCCATGGGCGATGACGAGCGGAAAGAGCCCGAGGATGAAGGCGATCGAGGTCATCATCACGGCGCGAAAGCGCATGCGCGCGCCGAGCGTCGCGGCCTCGCGAATATCCATTCCCATCACGCGCTGGTCCTTGGCGAATTCGACGATGAGGATGCCGTTCTTGGCGGCGAGCGCGATCAGTACGACAAGACCGATCTGCGCGTAAAGATCGAGCGCCAGCCCCGCGATCAATATGCCGATGTAGGAGCCAAGCACAGCGACCGAGACCGACATCAGGACGGGGATCGGAATGATCCAGCTTTCATAGAGCGCAACGAGGAACAGGAAGGCGAACAACAGGGCGAGGGCGAGGATGACGCCGGTCTGGCCGGAGGCTTCGTGCTCCTGATAGGCCGTGCCGGTCCATTCATAGGCGTAGCCCGGCGGCAGCGTGTTGGCCGAGAGCGCGGCCATCGCCGTCAGCGCGCCGCCGGACGAGACGCTTGGCGCCGGCGATCCGTTGATCGTCACCGAGCGATAATTGTTGTAGCGCGTGATGACCTGCGGCCCGACGATGGTGCGCATCGAGGCGAGCGCGGCCATCGGGACCATGGTGTTGGATTTGTTGCGCACGTAGATCTGCCAGATCGAGGAGAAATCGCGGCGGTCGGCGGCTTCGGCCTGCAGATTGACCTGCCATGTGCGCCCGTAAAGATTGAAGTCGTTGATGTAGGTTCCGCCCAGCGTCGCCTGCAGGGCGGTGAAGATGTCGGCGATGTCGACGCCGAGCGCCTGCGCCTTCTCCCGGTCGATGTCGAGGAAGATCGATGGATTGGTGGCGGTGAAGGTCGAGAACACGCGCGTCAACGCCGGGTCGGCGTTGGCCGCCGCCACCAATGCCTGCATGACGCTGGCGAGTTCCGATGGATCCTGTCCTTCGAGCGCTTCGAGTTGATACTCGAACCCGCCTGTCGTCGAAAGGCCGATGATCGGCGGCAGGTTGAAGGCGATCACCGATGCGGTGCGGATCGAAGCCGATTCGCGCGTGATTTTGGCGATCAGGGCCTGCGCCGAATCCGCCGCCGTCGGCCGTTCTGCGAAAGGCTTTAGTTTCGCGACGATAAAGCCGGCGTTGGGCTCGCTGACGGCGTCGATGCGCGAATAGCCGATGATCGAGAATGTGTCCTGAACCTGGGGCATGTCGAGGAGCAGCGCCTCGACCTTTCTCATCGCCTCGCTGGTGCGCTGGACGGAGGCGCCGTCCGGCAACTGGATCGATATGAAGAAGGCGCCCTGATCTTCTTCGGGCAGAAATCCGACGGGGGTCTTCACCGAAAGCATGTAGATCGCTGCGCCGCAGACGAGGACCGCGATGAGGGCGAGCGCGGCGCGCCGCACGAGAAATGTCACGCCGCGGCCATAGCCGTCGCGCGCGCCGTCGATCATCCGCAGCACGCGTCCCATCACGCCGCTGCGATGGCCGCCGGGCCGCAGCACGATCGCGCAGAGCGCGGGGGAGAGGGTCAGCGCGTTCAGGGCCGAGATCAGCATGGCGACGCTGATCGTGACAGCGAACTGGCGGAACAATTGGCCGGAGACGCCGGGGATGAAAGCGATTGGCGCGAACACGGAGAGAAGCACAAGCGTGATCGCAATGATCGGCGCGGTGATCTGGCCCATCGCCTTCTTGGTCGCGTCGGCGCGGGAAAGATCCGGCTGCTCCTCCATCACGCGTTCGACATTTTCGACGACGACGATCGCATCGTCGACGACGATGCCGATGGCGAGAACGAGAGCCAGCAGCGAGACCGTATTGGCGGAATAGCCGACGGCGAGCAGCGCGGCGAAGGTCCCGATCAGGCTGACCGGCTCGGCGATGGAAGGAATGATGGTGGCCCGCGCCGTCCCGAGAAAAAGATAAACGACGATGACGACGAGGACGAAGGCTTCCGCCAGCGTCTTCAGCACCTCGTTAATGGTGTCGGTGACGAAGGTCGTCGAATCATAGACGACCTTGGATTTCAGACCTTTTGGAAAGCGCGCCCCGACCTTGGCGAGGGTTTGTTGCACGGCCTTCGCCGTTTGCACGGCGTTGGCGCCGGGCGACAGATAAATTCCGATCGCGACCGCCGGCTTGCCCGACAGGCGGCTCTCATTGTCCATATTCTGCGCGCCGATCTCGACGCGGGCGACGTCGCTGATATGGACGATCGAACCGTCAGGGTTGGCGCGCAGCACGATCCGGCCGAATTCGGCCGGCGTCGTCAGGCGCCCCTGCGTCTGCAGATTGAGCTGGAACTGCTGGTTCGTTTCGATTGGCCGCGCGCCGATGCGTCCGATCGCCGCCTGAACATTCTGCGATTGAATGGCGGCGATGACGTCCGAGGGCGCGAGGTTGAGGCTGACCAGACGGTCGACATCGAACCAGATGCGCATCGAATATTTGAGCAGTCCGAACAGCGAGGCCTGGCCGACGCCAGGCGTGCGCGACAGTTCGTCGAGCACGTTGATCGTCGCGTAATTGGTGATGAACAGCGGATCCTGCTCGCCGTTTTCGCTGTAGAGCATCATGAACTGCAAAATCGCCGACGAGCGCTTCTGCACCGTTAGCCCCTGATGCGTCACCGTCTCCGGCAGTTGCGCCAGCGCCGTCTGCACCCTGTTGTTGACGTTGACGGTGTCGATGTCGGGATTCGTGCCGAGTTCGAAGCTGACCGTCAGATTATAGCTGCCGTCATTGCCGCTCGTCGATTTCATGCAGATCGCTCGGTCGACGCCGACCATTTGGGCTTCGAGCGGCTGGGCGACGGATGTTTCGACGACTTCCGCCGAGGCGCCGGGGTAGGTCGCGCTGACCTGCACCTGCGGCGGCACGATGTCGGGAAATTGCGACAGCGGAATGCGCGTCAGGGCGATGGCGCCGGCGATCGTGATGATGATCGCGATGACGATAGCGAGGCGGGGCCGATCGACGAACACCGAGGAGATCATGGGCGCGCCTCCTGCATGACGGCGCGCCTATTTCGCCACGGGGTCGGGCGCCTGCGGACCGGGCGTCGCCGGCGAGGCCTCGACCGCCATTCCCGGACGAACGCGCTGCAAGCCCTCGACGATGACGAGATCGCCGGCCTTGAGGCCGCTTTCGATGGCGGCCGTCGTCGGCGTCGACTGGCCGAGCTTGACATCGCGTCGCTCCGCTTTGCCTTCCGCGTCGACCACATAGACGAAATCGCTTCTCTGGTCGGACAGGATCGCCGCGCGGGGAACCGCCAGAAACTCGACCGGCTTCACGCCTTCGAGATAGATGCTGACGAATTCGGCGTCGGTGAGTTCGCGCAGCGTTCCACCGGCGGTTGATTTCACGGCCAGCGGCGGATTGGCGATCACGGCGCGCACCAGAACGGTGTCGGTCGCGAGTTGCACGGTATTGTCGACGAAATCCATCTTGCCGGGCTGATCGTAAAGCCGCCCGTCCGGCAGTCCGAGCCGGATCACGATCGCATTGAAGCCGCCGATGGGCGCGTAGCGCTCGCGCAGAGAGATCAGCGTGCGCACGGCGACGGGAAATACGACATACATCGGATCCTGGCTGACGATGGTGACGAGCACGCCGCTCGACGGGGTCACCACATTGCCCGGCGTCACCGCGGTGCGGCCGATCTTGCCGTCGATCGGCGAGGAGATGATCGTGTAGTCGAGATTGATCTGCGACTGCCTGACATTCGCCTGCGCGCCCGCGAGCTGCGCCGCGAAGCTGCGCTGCGTGGCGAGCGCCGTATCGACCGTCGCTTGCGCGCCCGATTGGGTCTGCAACAGTTTTTGCGCCCGCTCCAGCGAGATATTGGCGTTCTGGAGCTCCGCATCGAACTGTTGCGCGACCGCGGACTTCGCCGCGAGGTCCGCCTCGAACGGTCCGCGCTCGAGCCGGTAGAGCACGTCGCCTTTCTTGACTTCGCCGCCGTCCTTGAACTCGACCTGATCGAGAAAGGCCGTGACGCGGGCCACGATGTCGACCCTGTCGATGGCCTGGATGCGACCGATGAATTGACTCGTTTGCGTGATCGGCTTCAGCTCCGCCCGCACGACGCCGACGCTTGGCGCGGCGGCCGGCGCATCGGCATTGGCGGCGGAGGCGACAAGCAGCGCTGCGAAGGTGAGGCCGAGCGGCGCCCGCTTCGATCGAGAACGTCCTGGCTGAGCCTTGAACGGCGGCGCGGATCGGGACAAGGCTCGACCTTCCGTTTAAATCCTTCGGCGGCGAACGCGGCGGTAGATTATTTTCAAATGCGCGCAAAAGCCAGAATGCCTTGGCCGCGCGTTGCTCCGGCCGCCGCGAAAAGTTTCACGCTCTTGGAAGGGCTATTGCGCGCCGCCGGGCGCTATTTCGCCGGACGCTTTGTCAAAACCGGTCGCGGGCAGGGCGTCGGCCTCGCTCGCGGGGCTCGCCGCCGCCGCCGAGATGGCATGCGCCTTCGCCTCTTTCGGCTTGTGCGGAGGCTTCGGGGCGGCTTTCGCGCCGTCCGGCCCTGCCGCGGGTTTCTCGGCGAGAGCGATCTTCGTCTTCGCCGGCTGCGCTGTTTTCTGCAATCCAGCCTTGTCGTGGGGTTTCGCGTCCACCGCGTGCGGCGTGGGCGCGCTGATCGACGCGGTCGCATCCTGCGCCGGCGGCGTTTGCTCCGCCGCGATCTGCTGACCGGACGACGCGGCGGCGGCTCCCGGCGTGGCGGCTCCAGCCGTCGCGGCTTCAGGCGCCGCGGGTTGCGGCGCCGGCGGAGCCACCTCGACCTGCGCCGGCTGCACGGGGTTTTGCGTGGGGCTCTGGAGGAAGGCGAAAAGATCCGCCATCGGGTTGCCCGACGGCTCCGGCGGCAGGAGCGCCGGCCGCGGCTCGGGCGCGAGCGGCGGCGAATCAGCCGTGCGCAAAGCGGCGAGCAACTGCTTCTTCCTGGCGAGGTAATAATAGCCGCCGGCGAAGAGCGACACGGCGCGATTTTCGTCGCCGTCCGCGACCCTATAGGCGTTGGCGAGGTAGGGAATCGCGTAAGTCATGTTGACATAGGGGTCGAACAGACCGTTCGGCGCGCCATTGTAGCCCATCGACCGCGCGGTGCCGTATTTGATCTGCATCAGGCCATAGCAGTGATTGTGAAAAACCTTCGGATCGTAGCGGCTTTCGCGCCGCAGGATGCGATGGACGAGCGTCTCCG
The DNA here is from genome assembly GCA_052146775.1 of Methylocella sp. GTDB lineage: Bacteria > Pseudomonadota > Alphaproteobacteria > Rhizobiales > Beijerinckiaceae > Methylocapsa. The sequence goes on from JBKQMI010000159.1 coordinate 8,477, forward strand.
GAACGCCATATTTTTTGGCTTGCTGCGCGATGAAGTCGTCATAGGCGTGCGAAGGCTCGGCGGTCTCGGCGAGGCTCGCGGAGCAAGCCAGCGCAGCGATCGAAAACCCAAACAGGATGCGCAACATGGAAGTCTCCCTTGTCTGCGACCTTGCGGAGGCAGTATGGCGGGAACGTGGCTATTTACGTTGCGTTAAGCTTCCGTCGGGCGGCGTTGCGAAAAGGTCACACCAGCTTCAGGAGGATATGCCGTTTGCGGCCGAGCGAGAGCTTGATCACGCCACTCGCCGCATCGCTCGCCATGAGGATGGCGCGCTCGTCCGCGACAGTCTCGTCATTGACCTTGAGGCCGCCGCCCTTGATCTGGCGGCGCGCTTCGCTCGTGGAGGCGACGAGGCCAGCCTTGACGAAGGCGGCGAGAACGCCAAGGCCGCTCTCGACCTCCGCTGCGGCGATCTCGACCGAAGGCAGGCTTTCGGCGAGGGCGCCTTCCTCGAATGTCTGCCGCGCGGCCTCCGAGGCGCTCTCGGCCGCCGCGCGGCCATGCACCATCGCGGTCGCCTCGGTCGCCAGCACTTTCTTGGCTTCGTTGATCTCGGCGCCGCCCAGCGCTTCGAGCCTTGCGATCTCGTCCAGCGGCAATTCGGTGAACAGTTTCAAAAACCGCCCGACGTCGCGATCCTCGCAATTGCGCCAGTATTGCCAATATTCGAACACCGGCAGCAGGCCCTCGTCGAGCCACACCGCGCCCTGCGCCGTCTTGCCCATTTTGGCGCCGGACGCCGTCGTCAGCAGCGGCGAGGTCAGCGCATAGAGCTGCGCGGTCCCGAGCCGCCGGCCAAGATCGAGGCCGGTGACGATATTGCCCCACTGGTCCGAGCCGCCCATCTGCAGCACGCAGCCATGGCGGCGGAAAAGCTCCACGAAATCATAGGCCTGCAGGCACATGTAATTGAATTCGAGGAACGACAGCTCGTGCTCGCGCTCAAGCCGCGCCTTGACCGAATCCATCGCCAGCATGCGGTTGACCGAGAAGTGCCGGCCGATGTCGCGCAGGAAGTCGATATAGTTGAGGCGCGCCAGCCATTCGGCGTTGTCGGGCATGATGGCGTCCTTCGCGCCATCCCCAAAGGTGAGGAACTTCGAGAACACGCGCTTGATGCCGTTCTTATTGTCCTCGATCTGCTCCAGCGTCAGGATTTTGCGGCTCTCGTCCTTGCCGGAGGGATCGCCGACCCGCGTCGTGCCGCCGCCCATCAGCGCGATCGGCTTGCCGCCGGTCTTCTGCAGCCAGCGCAGCAGCATGATCTGCACCAATGAGCCGACATGCAGCGAGGGCGCGGTGCAATCGAAGCCGATATAGGCGGTGAGGTCGCCCGTCCTCGCCCGCTCGTCGAGCCCGGCGAAATCCGAACATTGATGCACGTAGCCGCGGGCGATCAGCGTCGCAAGGAATTCGGATTTGGGCGAAAAATCGTCTGACATTGTCCTGCTCGCGCGGCGCATCCAAAGAGCGCGAGGTTTAGGGGCAAGCGCCGCCGAAGGCAATGTTGGGGGTGGATTTGTCGCGGTGGGGCTTCGGGTTCAGTTCAGCGCATCGGGCCATTGGCGCGAACCATGGAAGACGGCCAGGATCTCGACAGTCGCCTCGCGCACGCGATAGGGCGCGATGAAGGGCGTATCGACGATGACGAGTTCGCGCGTGCCGGAGATCCGGCCCGGACGCCCGATATGCGGAAACGCCGCGAGAGCTTCAGCCTGATCGAGGATTGCCGTCACGATGCGGGCGGCGACGGCGGCCGAATTGTTGCGCGCGACATATTCGCCAATGGCTTCGAGGTCGCGCAGCGCCGGACCCGTCCAGCGCACCCTCATGGCTTTGGCGCGAATTTCGTCCGGATGTGGGCAAGCTCCTCATCGGTCGCGAAAGCGCCCCGATCTGCGGCGGCGATCCCGGCTTCGATCTTGCCGATTTGCCATGCGTTGAGCGCGACAAAATCCTCGATCGCGCGCGCGACCAGCCAGTTGCGCGAGCGATCGGTCTTTTCCGCGAGCTGGTCGAGGGCGTTAAGCGTCGGCTCGTCGAGGCGAACGGTGAAAGGCGCCGGCATG
>JBKQMI010000160.1:0-19174 GCA_052146775.1 Methylocella sp.
CCCTATTTTCCGCAGGTCGTGTTCAAGTCATTGAGTCGCTTGAGTGAAACTTCGCTTCGCCAGTCCGCAGACGTTCCGCGCAGGGTTGTTCCCGGCACGCGGCGGAGCTTTGTGCGCGACGGTTAGGCTTCCCGCCGGGATGCTTCTGCTTATCCGCCCCTGAGGGCCGGCCGGGCGATGCCTGGGCGCTCAGGGGATCGCGCCGCATCGAAGATCACCCTTGCCGGATAAAGCCATGACCCAATCCAATGCCGTTCCGCACGCCGATCAGGCGCGCAAAAATTCCGAATCCGTCGTCATTTTCGACACGACCCTCCGCGACGGCGAACAATCGCCCGGCGCGACCATGTATCTTGAAGACAAGCTGCAGGTCGCCGAGATCCTCGACGCCATGGGCGTCGACATCATCGAGGCCGGTTTCCCGATCGCCTCGGAGGGCGACTTCGAGGCCGTCTCGGCCATCGCCGAGCGCACCCAGAACGCCGTCATCGCCGGCCTCGCCCGCGCGATCGAAGCCGACATCGCGCGCTGCGCCGAAGCGGTGCGCAAGGCGCGCCGGCCTCGCATCCATTTGTTCATTTCGACCTCGCCGCTGCACATGAAATACAAGCTGCAGAAGCAGCCGGCACAGGTTCTCGACCTGATCACGGCGAGCGTCACGCGAGCGCGCAACCTGGTCGACGATGTCGAATGGTCGGCCGAGGACGGCACCCGCAGCGAAATCGATTTCCTCTGCCGCTGCGTCGAGGCGGCGATCAAGGCGGGGGCCACAACCATCAATATTCCAGATACCGTCGGCTACGCCGTGCCAGGCGAATATCAGGCGCTCTTCGAGACCGTGCGCGCAAGAGTGCCCAATTCCGACAAGGCGATCTTCTCGGTCCATTGCCACAACGATCTTGGCCTCGCCGTCGCCAACTCGCTGGCGGGCGTCGCCGGTGGCGCGCGGCAGATCGAATGCACCATCAACGGGCTCGGCGAGCGCGCCGGCAACGCCGCGCTCGAAGAGATCGTCATGGCGTTGCGGGTGCGCGGCGATGCGATGCCCTATCACAGCGCGATCGACTCGACGCTGCTCACCCGTGCGTCGAAGCTGGTCGCGGCGGTGAGTTCATCGCCGGTGCAGTACAATAAGGCCATCGTCGGCCGCAACGCCTTCGCGCATGAGAGCGGCATCCATCAGGACGGCATGCTGAAAAATGCGCAGACCTACGAGATCATGACGCCTGCGAGCGTCGGCGTCAGCAAGACCTCGCTGGTGATGGGCAAGCATTCGGGGAGCCACGCCTTCAAGGACAAGCTGCGCGAGCTTGGCTATGAACTCGGTGAGAACGCCCTGCACGATGCCTTCGTCCGCTTCAAGGATCTCGCCGATCGCAAGAAGATCGTCTACGACGAGGATCTGATCGCCCTTGTCGACGACGAGATCGTCCATGCGCATGAGCGCATCAAGCTCGTCGACCTCACCGTCTTCGCAGGCACGCGCGGCCCGCAATCGGCGGCGTTGACGCTCGATATCGATGGCGTTCGCGTGACGCATCAGTCCACCGGAAACGGCCCGGTCGACGCAATCTTCAACGCGATCCAGGCTCTCGTGCCGCACAACGCCGTGCTCGAACTCTATCAGGTTCACGCGGTCACGAAAGGCACAGATGCGCAGGCGGAAGTCTCGGTGCGGCTCGCGGAAGACGGCAGGACGGTGACGGCCAAAGGCGCCGATCCCGACACGCTGGTCGCCTCCGCGCGGGCCTATATCGCGTCGCTGAACAAGCTGATGATGTTGAAGCGCGGCAAATCGCACCAGAACGCGCTGACGGGGTGATGCGTTGGGAGGCTGCGCATTTTCTGCGCGGCGAAGCTTGCGGACGGCTGGACAGGAGCGCGCCTGTTTGTTACACGGACGCTTCCTTTCGGCCGCCAGCCGGCGACCTGAAAGCGAATTGCTTTTGATGGGCGCATAGCTCAGTTGGTAGAGCAGCTGACTCTTAATCAGCGGGTCCACAGTTCGAGCCTGTGTGCGCCCACCATCAAAAGCAAAGAGGCGTCAGCCGAGTGTCGCTTTCCTACTCCGTCGGATGGGAAAGCGTTCTGACTTCCTATTTTGGCGCATTTCTTGACGCGACCTGCGCGCTGCCTCACCTGATGCTCTAAACCGCGACGGAGTGGCGGGCCGCGGCGGCGGCGAGATATTTATCGAAGACCGACGCGACGATTCGCGTCAGATGCATCGCGTCCGGCTTGAGCGCCAGCTTGCCCTGCGCCTGCGTCAGGAGACCGTCGCGCTCCAGTTCAGCGAGCGCCGGTTCTTCGCCGGCGCACCAATCCTCCGTAAAGCCAAAGGCGCGGCCGGCCTCCGCGAGGTCAACCGCACCTTCGCACATGATTCGTTCGATCACATGCGCACGCAGCAAATCTTCGGCGCTCAGCGCGTGGCCACGCGCGACCGGAAGCTCACCTGCCGCTATCGCCCGCGCCCAGGCGCCTGTTTCCGAAATATTTTGCACATATCCTTGAGGCGTACGGCCGATCGACGTCGCCCCAATTCCGATAAGCGTCCGGGCCGGGTCGCTCGTGTAGCCCTGAAAATTGCGCCGCAGCTTGCCGTTCGCGCTGGCGATTGCGAGCGTATCGTCGGGCCGCGCGAAATGATCCAGGCCGATTCTCACATAACCGCCCGCAACCAGCGCTTCGGCCGCCGCCTCGGCCTGCGCGGCGCGCGCGGCGCTCCGGGGCAAGGCTTCGTCCGGGATCATCCGCTGATTCTTCGCGGTCCAGGGAACGTGCGCGTAACCGAACAGCGCGATGCGATCCGGCCGCATCGCGAGGCATTGCTCGACCGTCCGGGCCAGCGCCGCCGCGGTTTGATGCGGCAACCCGTAGATCAGGTCGAAGTTGATGCGCCCGACGCCCACGGCTCGCAGGCCCTCTGTGGCGCGCGCAACCATCTCCGGCGGCTGGATCCGGTTGATGGCCTTCTGCACCTCGGGGTCGAATTCCTGCACGCCGAAGCTTGCGCGGTTGAAGCCGAGCGCGCCGATCTCGCCGATCATCGCGACTGAGAGCGCGCGCGGATCGCTCTCGATCGCGAGCTCGGCGCCGGGCGTCAGCCGAAAGCACTCAGCGATGCGCGCCATGATGGCGGCCAGATCGGAAGGATCGATCGCCGTCGGCGTACCGCCGCCGAAGTGGAGATGCGCGACCGCCATGCGCGCCGGCAGTGCGGCGGCGAGGAGATCGATTTCGGCGATCAAATCCTCAACATAGGCGGCGACCGGCGCATAACGCGCCGTGAGCTTCATATTGCAGCCGCAATACCAGCACTGCTGCTGGCAGAACGGGACATGCAGATAAAGGGAGATGGGCTCGGCCGGATCCAGTCCCGCGAGCCAGTCGCGATAGGTCACTTGAGGAAAATCCGCGGCGAAATGGGGCGCGGTCGGATAGCTCGTATAGCGCGGCACGGCGCGCTTCGCATATGTGTCGAAGTTGGTGGACATCATCGCTTCTCGCAAGGGCGGCGCCTCTCAACCATGATCGCGCGCAACGTTTTCGTCATTTTCGATTCCGCCGCGTTCAAGGGGCGGCTGGCGCCTGGCTGAAACCATGTGTGCGCGGCCAGGATCCGCTCACACGAGACGCGGAAATTTGGCGGCTGGCGCGGCGAGAACGGTTTTGTTGACGAACTCGACGACATCCGTGCGCGGCGCCCGCGAGGCTCTGGCGCAATTCAGATCGACATGCGGCGGCTGGGACATGGAGACGACGACAACGCCAGTCGGGTTATTGCCGAAGGCGTAGTCGAGCAGGATTTCGCTCGCCATGAACGGCGGCCCATAGGCGAGTTGAGAGGCTAGCGAGGCGAGACGCCCGCCATCGCCGACCAGAAGATGCGACAGGCGCTCGTAAGCGCCGCCAAGCGCGTTGCGAAGGATGAAGAAAGGCGCGGCGTCGCCGGGCCTTGCCGCGCGTATGCGCTCGACCGTCCGGTGGAAAGGATTATGGCGAAACTGGACCATCGCAAATAGGCGCGATGCGCTCGCCGCCTCGATTGCTTCTGGATCGCCTTCGATCGAAAGGCAACGGACATAGCCCTTTTCAACCACCCGCTGCAGCGCAGCAAGGAGCGCCGGATTGACGCAGTCCTCGGGACTTGGGTCGTGCAGCGCGAGGACGTCGACGTGATCGGTCTGCAGGCGGCGCAGGCTGTCGACGACGGAGGGTTCGATCAGTTCCGCACGCAGCGGCTCTTTTTCCCGCGCCGGATTCATCCGGCCCAGAAATGTCGATAATTCCGGAAAAGCGCGAAGGGCGCTCCGCCTGATCGAGCCGATGATCTGCATCATCGGCGACATCGCCGGGCGGCCGATGCCGACCTTTGTGCAGACAACGAACTGATCGCGCCGTCCCGCGATAAAACGCCCCAGGATCCTTTCCGCCTCGCCGTCGCGGTCAGCCGGCGCGACATCGTACCAGTCGACGCCGCGATCGAAGGCGTAATCAACGAGCCGTCGCGACTGCGTCTCCGAAAGGCGCGATCCGAGCGACGCGCAGCCGAACCCCAGCGCGGATACATTTCGGTGGAGCCCCGGACAGGCGACGGTTCTCATGCGCGGCTTTCCCCTTATAGGGTCGCGAAACGGCCTTTAAAAGTCGGACAAAGCTGCATGACAAGTCAATGGGCAACTCAGCAGCGATTGCGGCGCAGGACCTTGCCGACGACAGCCCCACCATTCATTCCGCGGGCTGTGAATCTCCGGGAAAACGGATGCGGCGCGACTTCAGGGCCCGGGCCGGATTGCCGGCGTAAACCGTCCAGGGGTCGAGATCGCGGAACGCGCAGCCGCGCGCGCCGAGCACGGCGCCTTCTCCGACCGTGACGCCTGGACCGACGAAAGCGTCGGCCGCCACCCAGGCTCGCCGTCCGATCATGATCGGACGCGCCACCGTCTGGAAATGGAGATCCTCGATGTCATGACCCGCCGTACATAAATTCGCGCCTTGGGAAACGATGGCGTAATCCCGCAGCGTGATCTTTGCGACGTTATAGACGGTGACGTTCGGCGAGAGCCGCGCAAATCGGCCGACCTCCAGGTGAGGCGGGTACCAGATCCGCGCGGTTCCATAGACGGCGGCGCTGTCTGCGACCCTCGCGCCATAGAGGCGTAGAAGAGCGATCCTCCATCGATGCAACCCAGGCGGCGTCCAAGCTGCCAGCAGGAGCCAGGCGAGGCTCCAGGAAGCCCGAAACAGGCGGTTGGCCAAAGTATAGGTCGGGCCGCCCTCGAGCGTGCGCATGTCTTTTGCGTCGAGGATCTTCATCGCGGTCTACCTCGAGCGCAGAATTTCGATCAGTTGCGGGGCCATGGATGCGATATCGAATCTCTCGACGTAAGCCTCGCGGGCCCGGCCGCTCATCTCGCTCCTCTCGGCCGCCGGCAGCTCGATGAATCGATCGAGCAGGCGCGTTATTCCGTCGAGATTGTCGGTGTCGACGAATCCGGCGTCGTAGGCCTCCACCTCGCGCCAGGTGGCGACCTTGTTCGTCGTCAGCACGGGCTTGCCGCAAGCGAGCGCTTCGGCGACGACAATGCCGAAATTCTCCTGATGCGAGGGCAGCACGAAGGCATCTGCGGCGCGGAAGGCGCCCCATTTCAGATCGCCCTTCAGCATCCCGGGCCAATGGATGCGATCGGCGACGCCGCGTTCGGCTGCGGCCGTTTGCAACTTTTTAGCCCAGCCGACGGAATCGGGACCGGCTATGACGAGATCGAGGTCGGGGTTCTTCGCGGCGAGCCGGGCGAAAGCCTCGACCAGCAAATCGCACCCCTTCTTGGGATGAATCCGGCTCAGGAACAAAAGGAATCTGCGATCGGCGATGGCGGGAAAGGCGGTGCGAAACGCCTTGATCTGGGCATCCGGATCGCCCGCCACATCGACGATGCCATAGGGAACGACCCGCTCCCTCGCCTTGAACGGCCAGAACGACTTGCGCGCCAGCTGGAGCTCCTCCTCCGAGACGAACATCACGCCCGTGGCGTTATTGACGAGGTGGCCCTCGCTATACCACCAAAGCAGCTGCTTGGCGGCCGCCTTGACCGGAAAAGCCCTGTTGAAATAGGGATCCAGCATGCCATGCGTATAGACGAAATAGCGCGTATCCGTGCCCGCGAGCGCCCGCCGCGCCGCGAAGGATGTGAAGTTCCACAGTCCGTTGACGATGACCGCGTCATACCGTTTGGCGTTCTCCCTTAGCCATGGCGCGAAAGTCGGGCTATAGCCATAGCGCATCCACGGAACTCTTCGCCGCCAGGCCAAATATCCTGGATCGGCGTTGCCCAAGGGATAGACCGGGATAGGGCATGTTTTCACCCACGGGTCGCACGGGATATCAAGCGACAATATCTCGCGGTCGCATCCCTGATCCCGCAATACGGGAGCCGACGTAAGAATACCCTCGATCGGGCCCCCGTATTCCGGATTTACCGTTGCTATCACATGCAATATGATCATAAGAAATCACGGTCCGCGTGCGGTTAAAGTGGACGAGGGGCCGTAGCTGCCGCCGGAGCGGAGGCTGCGAGCGGACTGCCCGAGCGCGACCATGTCGAAGGACGTTGTATACGACGTCTTGATCTGAGGCAATGCCAGCTGTGAAGCAATGCCAAATGTCAGAGGTCAGGCCTCGGACGGGCAATGTTATATCCCGCCAGCGGACGCGCGAGACGCTAGAGGTTTGTATATTTTCCGCGCAACGACAGCATCTCTACAACATATCGTTGCATGAGACTGTTTAGTCTCTCATTGTCCGCCGCGCGAATCAGTGGCGGGACCCTATTTTATCAGGCGGTCAAAGATATCTGCTGCGCTCCACGGCTCGACGACGACGCTCGGCGAGCATTTCGCCAAGTCCCGCGTGCTCAGGCCGTCTCGATCGATCCTCCGGAGCGCCGGCCGCAAGTCCGGGTTGCGCCAGTCAAAAAATTCAGCTTGGCCCGCAAGAACAGGACGCGGGAACAAACCCGCAAAAAAAAGGCGCCCATAGCCGGCCGCGGCGCAGGCGACTCTTGACGTTTTCGACCTGTTTCGGGCCGCCGCCGCGCCGCCCGCGAACCGCCGGCGCTCCAGTCGCGAGAAATTGAGTTTTTGCGCGACCTGTCTTACCATTTTCGTCACCCTATAGAAGGATCAGGCAGGATAATTCGGACGACCGCAGGCAAGGGCGCTTTAAACTTTTGCGAACATCATCTTGATCCGGATCGCCCCCCCGTTTTTTATGTCTCGACTTCGGCAAAAGCGCTCCGAACCCGTTCCCGGCCTGGCTATGCGCGAAGCGACAGGCGGATATCGATGGAGTTAAAGACAGCGAAGGGAATCGATGATATGGTATCAAAGGTGGAGACGCGCTCCGCCTGAAGCTTCGGGTTCCCAAACAAGCCGTTACGGATGACAATTGCGCAGCATTCGAGCGATCCGCGGCGCTAGCGTTTTTTACGAGAATCGCGCCGGCTGCACCTTTCCTTTGTATCATGGCATCCGCTATATCAAGGCATCCGCGAGCAAATAAAGGGCTTCAAGTTGGCAGGCATAATCGGAGCGCTCGACCTCAAGGAAACCCGCATTCCAATTCTTATTCCGTTCGCCGCGACGAGCGCGTTCGCGGTCTTTCAGCTGTATCTTGGATGCGACCCGCTCATCATGCTTATGAGCATGACGGCCATCCTCATCACTTTCCTTCCGTTTCATTTCAATGGTCGCGATCTCTATTCGCTATGTGCGATGGTGGTCGGTCTTCGCTATGTTGGCGTCGCTCTCATTATTAAGACTCTCTACCTCCAGCCTCTGCAAACCCATCTTTACGATCCAACCGCGACCTACGCGTGGATGGTCGTCCTCATGAGCGTCTATACTGGGGTCTTCATGCTCGCGCGCCATTTTGATCGCGGCGGCGAAATCATTTCATTTCCAACCGACGCGCGCGGTTTACGGCGACTTTCCGTCGCCAGTTTTTGCATCGGCGCCGCGGCGCTGCTCTTCATCGGAAGCAAAACGAGCACCGGTACGCACGAATCCGCGGGCGGTGCGTTGATCATAGCGGCCAATCTGCAGGCTCTTTTGATCCTCGCCATCATTGCGGAAGCGTCGAGAAGTCTGGAAGTCTCTCGCGGCCGCAACCTTTTTTCACCATTTCTTATTTTGATGCTTGTTTTTTCTTTCTTCGTCATATCCGCACTCAATATGCGAGGCGCGTTTCTTTCTTGTGCTATAGGGCTTGTTCTTGTCGGGTTCATCTACAAGGCGCTCAAGCTGCGATATATTGCGATTGGCTTGGTCTTCATCGCCTTTTTCTTGAACTTTGTTACGCCTGTGATCCTGTACTGCAGATTCCAAAAGCAGCTACCGGCCTTGCAATTCATCGAATATTCGCGCGACACGGCGTTCAAAGCCGCGACGGATCCGGCCTTTCTGGCCTATGTCAAAACCGTGGTTAATGCGCAATCCGGGACCGCGGGGGGTGGCGAGTACGACTATTTCGGCGACCACTCGGGTGTCGGAAACCGCCTGTCCTTTGTCGCACTTTTCGATACAGTTTATAATGCGAATAAAGGACTGGTCCCCGTCGGCATCAATTCCGTGTGGCAAAGTATCGATGGCGCCGCACCAGGATTTCTGGGTTTCATCAAAAGACCTGAGAGTCTGGGGGACTGGCTTGGCTGGCAGACGGGCCTTGTGGCGGAAGGTGGGGAGCCCTTCATCAATTTTGGCTTACCGATGGAAGGCTATACAAGCTGGGGCTGGATCGGCGCTATAATCTACCCTTTCCTGTTTATTTTCCCTTTTATCTGGGCCTTTACGAGGATCTCTTCATTTCGGCTGCCACTTCCCACGAGCATTTTCATTTTTACGGAAATTCAGGCCGGACTGATCGAGCAGACGTCTGATAGTTATATAAACGGTATCACGAGAGGGGTACCTATCATGTTTGGAGCTTTGTTCGCCCTTCACTGGTTATTTTTTCGCAATGCCGTCCGGGCGGACGCGATCGCGGCGCCAGCCGAATCATAAAGCGCCGGACGCTCCCAAAGAAATCGAGGGCCGCCGATCGATTTCTTAGTTTGCGTTTATCGGGAATTGTCCTGAAGCCCATTTTCCACTTTCGGGTCCGCTCTGGATGATGCGAGGTCGTGGCGTTGAAGGGGCGCAACCCCACCCATGCTCAGGGCCGCTTCAGCGGGCGCTTGACGCGATGGGATCAAGCTCGTGGGGACTTGAGCGGTTGAATTGCTCGAATGATTCTTCGCCGCCGCCACCCTCCACGGCCAGAATTAGGTCGCGAAGTTCAAATCCCAACTCTCCATTCAGGCGCCTACATTCTCTTTTTCGCATCCAACTTAAGAATATTTTGCGCCAAGGTATTGGCGAGGAGCTTGGCGCCTTCGAGACCGACATGGGTTCCGCCGTTGTACAAATCGGCGCTCCAGCCTTCCTGTTTCGCCATATCGATACATGTCACAGATAACGATTCACAAATGGCGACGATTGGCGCCGTGACATGATCCCAATGCTCCCTGTCGGACAGATTTTTCCTGGTCGGATAGAGGAAAATCAGAACTCGGCTCCTCTTGGCCGCGTCTGCGACCAAGCGCGTTAACCGGTCAAGCTGAGCCGGATCAGGAGGGCCGCTGCTGGGAGGCAATGCGCCGAAATCATCGACTGCGGAAATGCCCGTCAGACGGGGAATGATGTATTTTTGAAGCGTATAGACGGCAATCGAAATCGGCTTTTGGTCTGGCCAAACGATTTTCCCCGGCCACGGCGCGGCGTAAGAAAGCCCACCTTCCATATATTCAAGAACGACAACATCGCTGTTTTTCAGGACGTCCCTATTCTTGTCGAGATACGCCATCTCGTTGATATTCGTCCATCCTCCCGCGGCGACCGACCACACCGCGTAAGATCCCTGCAACGCGCGCTCCAACAAAGCCCCGAGTTTCTGATCGCGATCAAAGGGAAGGCCGCCCAAGACGATGCTGTTGCCAATCAACAAGACATCCGGATGCCGGTCGGGGCTCCAGTTCACCACGTTACCCATGTGCCTGTTATTGAATTCCCATCGATTTCGGTCCATAAAAACGCCCGCCTGACTGGCGGACGGAATATATTTTAAATCGTTGTCGACATCATACACCGGAAAAGAGCCAAACCCTGCAATCCGAAATGCAACCTCGCTTCCCGCAAATAACAATAAGGGCGCCAGAACAATAGCGATGTAAATTCGGTAGCGCGTGGCCATAAAACCTCTCTCGGCAAGCGGCGTTCATTGAGGATAAGTTTTTGCGAAGCCATTTTATTTGGCGCTTCAACCAGGGAAATGGCAATCAACCGATGTTGCGCTCTTGACACCCAGAGCTGAGCGGCAACATAATGTTATCGTTCCATCCTCGCAAGCGCCGCACTTTAAATTGAAAAGAAGCGCTCCGGTTGAGACGCCGACGAGGTGCGGCCACGCCCGGTTTACGCATATGATCCACGGGTTATGGGCGTGATTACCGACGATATCGCCAGTTTTGGCGCCGCAAAAGAAATCGAAGGCGCGACCAGCGGCCTCCCTTTCCTCCGGGAACCGGCGGCAGATGAGACATAAAGGCGCACGCCTCAATGTGTGCGAGGTGAGGAGACCATGTCACCCCGATTTAGCGCTAATGATGGATCTCGCCTGACAAGCACGCCAACAGAGCCTTTCGCCGTCTGAGCCTTCTCCTTTAGTGGAGTGAACTGAGAAAAATTCGCGCATTCTTCGCACTGTGTCGATCAACTCGCCGAGATACCGGATATGACAAATGTCGTAGAAGCGTTGAAAACCCAAAATTGCTCAAGTCAAGCGATCCCTCCAAAGCAAGGAACGGAGCCAAAGCTTCGTCTGCATCTGCTCGACTCGATCCGTGGATGGGCGTCGATACAAGTGCTTCTTTTCCACGTTTGCCATGAAATGTTCGCTCACAAATTGCCGGAGCTTGGCGCTGTCGGATTGAATGGGTTTATTATTAGTGGCGGATTCGCAGTCGCTGTTTTTTTCGTTCTATCTGGTGAAGCCCTGTCGCACGGATATTTTGTCCGTAAGGATATAAACTCCGTGCGCAAATTGGCGATCAAACGCTACGTTCGGCTTACCATACCAATTTTTGTGTCCTGCCTGATTGTTTTTATCCTCATGAAGACAAATCTGGTCTTCTCTCATCAAGCGGCGGTTGTGCTCGACCGGCCAGATTGGCTAGCGCCATTTTTGCCCTTTGAGGCGAGCGTCCGAGGATTCTTTTCCTATGCCCTTTTCGGGGTGTTTTTTCGCCATTCGACAGCAACATCCTATAATCCGTTTCTGTGGTCCATGAGCGTCGAATTGTTCGGATCAATGTTCGTTTTTTTCACATTGTTTGTGGCCCGAACGCCCGCGCAACGATGGGCGATATACGCCCTCGTCACGCCGTTCGTGCTTATCTTCGCCCCCCTCCTCATCTGCTTTATATGTGGCATGATTTTTGGCGAGATGCGTGTCGCCGGCGTTTTTAGACGCCTGGCCGCTCACCGCGCGGCGAATTGGATTGCGCTCTTCCTTGCAATAGACGTTGGGGTCGGCTTGACTGTCTATCCGATGCTCCATTTGCCCGACGTCGCGATCCTGCATCGCGTCAGCATCGCCGCAGCGCTCTTCCTTTTCGCGATCTACAGTTCGAACTGGCTTCAGAGCGTTTTCGACAACCGCCTGTCCCATTTCCTGGGCGAATTGTCTTTTCCAATCTATCTGGTTCATTTCCCGATCATTGTTTCGCTGCAGTCCTTTCTGGTGCTGCGCCTTTTTTCGGACGGGATCGTCACGCGTCCTGGCGCCTATCTGATCATGCTGACGACGATCGCCGCGGTGCTGGTTGCGGCCTTCCTCTTTCGCTATGTGGAGCGCTTCGCCATCAGGGCCTCTAATGAGTTCTTCGCGTTTATCGACCGTCTTTAAGGGCGAGGCCGACGCCCGTCCCGCACGGATGCGACAACGCAACGCGCGATACGGTGCGCCCGCAAACAAAATTGGCGTTGGCGAATCGATGGCGGCAGGATATGGATTGCCTATCTTCAACGTATCGAAAGGAGGTGATCCAGTGTCTCATTGTCTCATGCTGCGGACCCTGACCTGGATAGGCGCTTTCGGGGTTCTCGCCTCCTAAAGGCGATCCGGCCAGGCATCGCGGACCGCGGTCCGACAATGGAAGGGTCGTCCGAAAGGGCGGCCTTTCTTTTTGCCGGGCAGAGCAGGTTTGGATCGTAATCGAGGCGTGGCGACCGCGTACCTTTGATTTAGGGAATCTTATCTGACGTCGACCTGCCCTGGGCAGAAAGAATTATCTCTTCGCAGGCTCCGACGCTGGAGGACGGAGGGCGGTGCTGATGTGCACGCTCATCGAAACCGCCAAGATGAACGACGTCGATCCCAAAGCCTGGCTCACCGACGTCATCGCCCGCATCGCCGACCACCCCATCAACCGCATCGATGAGCTGCCCGCCGTGGAACTGGAGGCTGCCCGAGACCTCCATTCAAGCCGCCTGAACGGACCCTGCGGTCGTCGTCCCAAGCTTACTTTGGATCGAATCCGCTTGCCGCCCGGAGCGCGCGCCCGCTCGAAATGCCTCGCGTCGCCGACGCCGATCCGATCGGAACCGCTATGTGCTGCTCGCCACCTTCACGCCGGCCAGCCAGACCTGCCAGTCCTTGGCTGAGCCGTTGAAGGCGTTTCGGTCGACATTACCCTTGATGCCGGCGACGCGACCCTCCGCCGTATGCTGCCAGAAACGCCATTTGCGGGCGCCGTATCTCAGCGCCGGGTTGCATTTCACGCTGCGGACCCAGATCGGATAATCGTTGAATTCGCCCTGCATGACGTCGCGATGGAAGTCGATCGACGTATAGATGACCGGCCGCTTGCCGTAGGCCTGCTCCATCGCCGCGAGGATGACCTTCATCTGGGCGATGGCCTCCTCGCGCGGCAGCTTTTTCGGGCAGGTTTTCGACTGTCCGTTCCATTCGACGTCAAGGACAGGCGGCAGCGCATCCGGATCATTGGGAACATTGCGGGTGAACCACGCGGCCTGCTCTTCCGCGGCGCGGCACCAATAGGCGAAATGATAGGCGCCGCGCGGGATGCCGGCCGCTTTCGCCGAAGCCCAGTTCTGGGCGAATTTGTCGTCGACGCGATCGCCGCCCTCGGTCGCCTTGATCCAGGCGAACTGCACGCCCGAGGCGCGCACGCTGCTCCAATCGATGTCGCCCTGATATTTCGAGACGTCGATGCCATGCACTTCATAATCCGCCGGACTTGGAAACGGATCGTCGCCGAGCCCGCCGCCCGCGCAGCCGGCGACGAAAAGCGTGAGCGCAAGCGCAAAGAGAGAGATCAGAAGTTGCCGCATGACCCCGAGCCAGCAGTCCAGTTCGCAAGAGATGTCGTCATCCTAGTAAAGACGCGTTAACAAGTCGAAAAAACGGCGGCCGAAAAATCCTTTTTGCGCCCTTGGGCCCAGAGGACCGGAAACCGTCTCGACTTTTGCCGATGGAAGCATCGCCGCACAGGCCGCGCGCGACTCTTGTTAACGGACTGATTCCAATCGACTGCGTCCTTGTTTTGGCGGCGCGTCTATCTCGCGCATCCGGCCGAAGCGGCGACGCTCGGCGCATTCTTTGAACTTACACAGAAATGAGACATAGTCAGTCTTGTGATTCCGCTTGATCCTGCTGGCAGTTCCGCGCTCTCGGCCGGACATGGCGTTTGTGCGACGGCGCCGACTGAAATCCCGAAAGGCGTGTTGCCTGTTGCGTCCTTCGAAGGCAAATCGTTAGTCCTCTCCGAATTCCGCCGACTCCGCTCTCACCCCGACCGCGAAAGCCTTCCATGCTGTCCCGATTTGTCGCCTTCACGTCGCTCGGCCGCAAGGCTCTGCCCAATCAATACGATCTCCTCGCCCTGGCGCTGATCTTCGCGGGGTTCGTTGCGACCGCGCATCTCTCGGCTGGCCTCACCCTGCCGCTCGCGGCGCCTGAATCGACGGTCAATTCGCTCGATTATTCGCTGTTGCCCTATTACGCGATGCGCACGACCTTGCGCATGTTCGCGGCGATGGCGGCGTCGCTCGTCTTCACCTTCACCTATGCGACGCTCGCCGCCAAAAGCCGGCGCGCGGAGATGATTTTGATCCCGCTGCTCGATGTGCTGCAATCCGTGCCGATCCTCGGCTTTCTTTCATTTACCGTCACTTTTTTCCTCGGCCTTTTTCCTGGCTCGATTTTGGGCGCGGAATTCGCGGCGATCTTCGCCATCTTCACCTCGCAAGCCTGGAACATGGCGTTCTCTTTCTATGCGTCCCTGCGCAGCGTGCCGCGCGATCTGAATGAAGTGACGCAAGGGTTCCAGCTGTCGGGATGGCAGCGGTTCTGGCAATTGGAGGCCCCCTTCGCCATGCCGGGCCTCATCTGGAACATGATGATGTCAATGTCGGGCGGCTGGTTCTTCGTCGTCGCGTCGGAGGCGATTTCGGTCGGCGACACGACGATCAAACTGCCCGGCATCGGTTCGTACCTCGCCCTCGCGATTGACCAAAAGCGGATCGACGCGGTTTTCGCCGCGATCGTCGCCATGGCCATCGTCATCCTCCTCTACGACCAATTGTTGTTTCGCCCCCTTGTGGCGTTCGGATCGCGCTTTCGCGTCGAGCTTTCGGCGGGCCAGGTCGAGGCGCGCTCCTGGGTCGCGCAGCTGTTCGCCCGAACGCGCTGGCTGCGCGCCGTGACGCAGCCGCCGGCGCAGCTGTTCCAGAGCATCGCTCTGCTCCGACTCCAATTGCGGCGACTCCCGTCAGGCCCCGCCCCGCTAAATCCGGCCCTGAGCCGCATCATCGATATTTTGTGGCTGCTTGCGATTGCGGCTGCAATTCTTTGGTCGGGCCAGCAGATCGTCGATTATGTGCGGACGGAGCTGAGTTGGGGCGATGTCTGGGTCAGCGTCGAATACACGCTCTTCACCCTCCTCCGAGTCATCATTCTGATGACCCTCGCGACCCTTTTCTGGGTCCCGATCGGCGTGTGGATTGGCCTGCGGCCGCGGATCGCGGAAAAAGTCCAGCCGCTGGCGCAGTTTCTCGCGGCCTTTCCCGCCAATGTGATCTTTCCCATCGCCGTCGTCCTCATTTTGAGGTTTTCGCTCAATCCCGACATCTGGCTGAGCCCCCTCATCGTTTTCGGCACGCAATGGTACATTCTGTTCAATGTGATCGCCGGCGCGTCCGCTTTTCCCAATGATCTCAAGGAAGCCGTCGCAGGTTTCAAAATTCGCGGCTGGGATTGGTGGAGGAGCGTCATGATTCCGGCGATTTTTCCTTTTTACGTCACCGGTGCCCTCACGGCCTCCGGCGGCTCGTGGAACGCCGCGATCGTCGCCGAATACGCAAAATGGGGCGATAAAACCGTCGCGGCGCATGGAATCGGCGCGTATATTGCCGAGGCGACCGAGGCAGGCGACTTTCCGAAAATCGTGCTCGGCGTCGCCGTGATGTCGATTTTCGTCATTTTGTTCAACCGGCTTTTCTGGCGGCCGTTGTTCGGCCTTGCGGAACGCCGTCTTCACCTGGAGTAAGGGCGCCCCATGCTTGACGTAAAATCGAGGCTCTCTCTTGAGACCCGGCAAACCTTGCTTGAGGTCAAGAACGTCAGCCAGCATTATCAGACGGGATCGGGCGAACAGGGGCCGACGGTTCTCGATAATGTCTCCATTTCCTTGAAGGAGGACGAGATCGTCGGGCTCCTTGGGCGGTCCGGTTGCGGCAAGTCGTCGCTGCTTCGCATCGTCTCCGGCCTCGTGCGGCCGGCCTCGGGCGACGTCAGCTATCTGGGCGCGCCGGTCGAGGGGCCGGTCGACGGCGTCGCCATGGTGTTCCAGAGCTTCGCGCTGTTTCCCTGGCTCTCGGTGCAAGCCAATGTCGAGCTCGGCCTGCGCGCCCGCAAAGTGCCAAGGGAAGAAGCCCGCGTTCGCGCCCTGAAGGCGATCGACCTCATCGGCCTCGACGGATTCGAATCTGCTTTTCCGAAGGAGCTCTCCGGCGGCATGCGCCAGCGCGTCGGCTTCGCCCGCGCGCTCGTCGTGCATCCGAACATCCTCCTGATGGACGAGCCGTTTTCGGCGCTCGACGTCCTGACCGCCGAGACCCTGCGCACCGATCTTCTCGACCTCTGGGTCGAGGGACGCATGCCGATCAAGTCGATCCTGATGGTGACGCACAACATCGAGGAGGCGGTGTTGATGTGCAATCGCATCATCGTCCTCTCCTCGAATCCGGGCCGCATCGCGGCCGAAATCACCGTAACCTTGCAGCATCCGCGCAACCGGCTCGATCCCGAATTCCGCCAGCTCGTCGACAAGATCTACGCCCTGATGACCAAACGGCCGGAACCCGCGGCGCCCGGCCGGGAGGGGACCTTCCCGGGCCTCGGCGTCGCCATGGCGCTGCCGCAGGTCTCGACCAATACGCTCGCCGGCATGATCGAGGAGATCGCCGCCGACCCCTATCATGGCCGCGCCGATCTGCCGGCCCTCGCCGACAGCCTGCAAATGGAGATCGACGAACTGTTCCCGGTCGCCGAGACGCTGCAGCTGCTGCGCTTCGCCGAGATCGAGGAAGGCGACATCAAGCTGACCCCGGCCGGCACGCGCTTCGCCGATCTCGAAACCGACGCGCGCAAGAAGCTCTTCGGCGATCATCTGCTCGCCTATCTGCCGCTCGCCGCGCGAATCAAATCGGTGCTCGAAGAGCGCCCGAGCCATACCGCTCGGGGGACGCGCTTCCTTGAGGAGCTCGAGGACCATATGTCCGAAGAATACGCCGAGAGGACCTTAAAAAGCGTCATCACCTGGGGTCGATATGGCGAGGTTTTCGCCTATGACGAGACGTCCGAAACGCTCAGTCTGGAGAACCCGCAATAGCGCGCGGCGTCAAAGCGCCGAGGCTGACCGGCCTCGGCAAACAGACGATGAGACGCGAATGGTGAGCCGAATCAGTCTCGCCGCCGGCGTGGTCCTGTTTAGCCTCGCCGCCGGCCCTCGCGGCGAGGCGGCGCCCGCGCCCTGCCCGCCTGGCGCGCTAGGCGTTAGCCGCACCCTGAAGCTCGACACGCGTGGCGGCCTTGAGGTCGGCCTCAAGACCTATCCGCAAACGCTCGCGCTCGGCGACCATGAAATTGTCCTCACCTTCGACGACGGTCCCAGCGGCCCGACGGCGAAGGTGCTCGACGCTCTCGCCGCGCAATGCGTCAAGGCGACGTTTTTTCTCATCGGCCGCAACGCCCAGGCGCTGCCCGAGCTGGTGAAACGGGAAGTCGCGGCGGGCCACACCGTCGGCCATCACACCTTCTCGCATCCTGTCGCGACGATGCGCCGCCTCAGCGAAACGGCGGCGAAGCAGGATATAGACAAAGGCTTTGCGGCAGACGATCGGGCGGTCTATGGCGCCGCGGGATCCGAGCCGCGCACGCGCTTTTTCAGATTTCCGGGCTTTGCGGACACGCCGACGCTCGACGCCTGGCTCGGCTCGCGCAACATCGCGATTTTCGGCGCCGATCTTTGGGCCTCCGACTGGCTGCCGCTTTCGCCCCAGCACGAACTCGCCCTTGTCCTCTCGCGGCTCGAAGAGACCAAAGGCGGTATTCTTCTCCTGCATGACAGCAAGGCGCAAACCGCCGCCATGCTGCCCGATTTGCTGCGCGAACTGAAACAGCGCGGCTTTCGCATCGTGCACATCGAGCCAGGCGACGATCCGCCGCCGCTGCGCGCGGCGCCGGCGGGCTGGACCTCGGAGACGGAAAAGATCATCGCGCAGGTTTTCGCGCGCGAGGCGGGGCGAAGGAGCGGGCGGACCCCGGCGGTCTCCGCTCCTGAAGGCGATCCGGGCATCCCAGCAAAACCATAAAAAAACGACGCCCATGGGCGCCGTTGATCGCGCGAACGCGATTTAAGTTGGTGCGGCCAAGAGGACTCGAACCTCCACCCCTTTCAGGACTAGCACCTCAAGCTAGCGCGTCTACCAGTTCCGCCATGGCCGCATCGCCCGTCATAGGAGCAGAGCGCTCCGCAGGCAGGCGCGTCGTCTAACAAATGCGCGCCCCCGTGGCAAGGCCGAGGCCGGCCTTATGATCAATCAGCAACGGTCGCAAATTGGACTTTTGCGACGAGATCGGAACATTTAAAGCGTCGGACGCTCCGATGGAATCGGAGCTGCCCCTCTGATTCTTTGTTTGAGCATCGGAGTTTTCCCGAAACCGGTTCCCATTTTCGGGTCCGATGCTCCAGCGATCAGAAAGTCGGCGCGCCCCGATCGCGGCGGCGCGTGCGGCGAAAACACAGCGCGGAAAGAGGCTCGCGAATCATGCTTTCCCGCGACAGTCTGGAGCCGGCCCTTTGGACGCGGGCCGACGAGTCCCCCGTCGAATGGCGCGTTTCGCAAGGGCTGACGCCCTACGCGGACGCACTCACCTTCATGGACGAGCGGGCCGAGGCGATCGCCGCCGGCGGCGCGCGCGAGCAGGTCTGGCTGCTGCAACATCCGCCGATCTATACGGCCGGAACCTCGGCGAAGGACGGCGATCTCATTGAGGCGCGGTTTCCCGTCCATAGGACGGGCCGTGGCGGCCAATACACCTATCATGGGCCTGGACAGAGGGTCGCCTATGTCATGCTCGACCTGAGACGCCGCCGCCCCGACATTCGCGCGTTCGTCGCGGCGCTGGAGGGCTGGATCATCGCGAGCCTCCATGCTTTCAAGATCGAGGGCGCCCGGCGCGAGGACCGAGTCGGGGTCTGGGTCGCGCGGCCGGACAAGTCGCGCGGCATCAATGGCGAGATGGCCGAGGACAAGATCGCGGCGATGGGCGTCCGCGTCCGGCGCTGGGTTTCCTTCCACGGCATATCGCTGAATGTCGCCCCGGATCTCACGCATTTTTCCGGCATCGCGCCCTGCGGCTTAAGGACGGCGCATTACGGCGTGACGAGCCTCAGCGATCTTGGCGTTCGCGCCTCGATGGGCGACGTCGACGCGGTACTGGAGCGGCAGTTCGAAGCGATTTTCGGCCCTATTTCCCGACTCTGAAATA
>JBKQMI010000161.1:0-9150 GCA_052146775.1 Methylocella sp.
TGCCTTACGGCTATCCGGTGCTGATGGGCTTCATCATCGGCTATCTCGGCTATGACATGGTGCATTATTACACCCATCACGCAAAGCCGACGACGCGCCTCGGCCAGACCTTGCGGCGGCTGCATCTCCTGCACCACTTCCGCGACCCAACGCGCGGCTTCGGGGTCAGCGCGCCATGGTGGGATTATGTGTTCGGCACGCAGCATGTCAGGAACGCGCGCCTGCCCGCGGACGAGGCCGGCTCGCCGCTCCGCTAACCGCGCCTTTGCGTCGGATAGCTTTGCTCGGACCTTGTTCGCTCGGACTTGGGCTGAGGCCCGCGCCGCGCATCGAAGCGCTGGCTCGCCCAGGTGACCTGATGCGTGGTCCAGCCGCGCAGCCAGGCCGCGAGAGCGAGGACCTCCCGGCCAAGGAAGGCGGGAAGCGACCACAGCGAAATCTCCCAGCCCTTCAACGCGGCGAAGACCGTCTCGGCGACGAACCAGAGTGCCAGCGTCGAGGTGAAAGCCGAGAGGGCCGATAAGCCCGCGAGCGGCGCCGCCAGCGCCGCCGCCAGCGCAGCGGGAAGCGGGCTGGCGAGCGGCTCGAGCGGATAGGAAAACCGCTGATTGGTGCGGCGGATGACGCTCCAGCGGGCCTGACGATGATAGACGTCGGCGAGGTAGCGGAAACTGATCTCTTGCGCGACCGTCTCGTGGGCGAAGACGGTTTTCAGTCCGATCCGCGCGAACGCCATCGAGATCGCCGTATCCTCCGCCAAATTCTGGCTCATCGCGGCAACGCCGCCGGCGCGCTCGAGATCGCCGCGCCGCAGCGCCATGATCTTGCCGATGCCGAAGCCGAGGCCAAGCGTCGAGGCGCTGAGAAGAAGCCGGGCATGGGCATTGATCAGCGAGGCTTCGATCCAGCCGCCGACGGATTCCGCTCGCACGGCGACAGGCACGGCGACGACGAGGCCGACGCCCGGCACGAAATTTTGCAGGAAAACCGCCAGCGCATCGGGCGCCAGCGTGATGTTCGAATCCTTGGTGAGGATGTAATCATGCCGCGCCTCGGCGAGCGGCGCGACGAGATTGTTGAGCTTGGGACTGACCGCGGCGCAGCCCTTCGATTGGATGAATCGACATGCGGCGGCGGGATGCGCGGCCGCGATGCGCCGCGCCGCGTCGAGCGCCGGCGATTCAGGCTCGGCGGCGCTGATGAGAATCTCGTAATCTGGGTAGTCCTGCTCAAAAACGGAGCGCTCCGCGCGCTCGAAGCCGGGATCGAGACATTTAATCGGCAGGATCACCGAAACGGGCGGCTGCGCCGCGGCGCTCGCGCGCCGCCTTTGCACGAAAGGCTGCGCCAGGCCGCAAACCAGCGTAAAGCACAAAAGCGCGACGGCGAGGCACCACCAGATCGCGCCGGCAAAGCTGAAAAAAGTCGCCGCCATCTCCGGTCCCATCGTCATGAGAGGCCCTTTCCGGCGATTCTTCAACCGCCGCCGCAAGGGGTTAGAGCATCTTTAGCGTCGCGGCGCCAATCCCCGCAGCGCCCGCCGCGCGCAAATGGCGCGAAAAGCTTTCGTTGCGTGATGAAAGGAACGGTGGCGTCAGCCCCTCAACCCGCGGATGATGCGCGCATCCGGCGAGGCCGGAGCGAGACGCCGCCATCCCTCCTGCAAGGACGCCCAAGTTGCCCGAACTGCCCGAAGTCGAGACGGTGCGGCGGGGTCTCGAGCCCGCGATGGTCGGCGCGCGTCTCGTCAAGATCGAGCAGAGGCGCAAGGATCTGCGCTTTCCGTTTCCCGACGCCTTTCCGGAGCGCCTCGCCGGCCGGCGAATCGTCGCGCTCGGCCGGCGCGCGAAATATCTCCTGGCCGACCTCGACGACGGCGCCGTGCTCGTCATGCACCTCGGCATGTCCGGCTCCTTTCGCGTCGAAGGCGTGGAAGCTCCAACCGCTCCACCGCCCGGCCCGCAAAAAAATGCGGCGCATGACCACGTGGTCTTCGCGCTGTCGACCGGCGCGCGGGTCATCTACAACGATCCGCGGCGGTTCGGCTTCATGCATCTCGTTCCGCGCGAGACGCTCGCCGCTCATCCGCTCTTCAGATCGCTCGGTCTCGAGCCGCTCGGCAATGAACTCGACGGCGCGGCGCTGGCGCATCTCTTCGCCGGCAAGACGACGTCGTTGAAGGCCGCCCTCCTCAATCAAAGTCTGATCGCAGGCCTCGGCAATATTTACGTCTGCGAGGCGCTCCACCGCGCCGGCCTGT
This sequence comes from Methylocella sp., assembly GCA_052146775.1. Lineage (GTDB taxonomy): Bacteria > Pseudomonadota > Alphaproteobacteria > Rhizobiales > Beijerinckiaceae > Methylocapsa. The sequence goes on from JBKQMI010000161.1 coordinate 2,261, forward strand.
CGCCGCGCCGCGCCGCGGGGAGCCTCGCGCGCAAGGACGGCACGCCAACGGAGCGCGCGCATCGGCTGGTGAAAACGATCCGCGAGGTTCTGGAGGAGGCCGTGGCGGCCGGCGGGTCATCGCTGCGCGATCACCGCCAGACCAATGGCGCGCTGGGCTATTTCCAGCACAGTTTTCGCGTCTACGACCGCGAACTTAGCCCCTGCCCCACGCCCGGCTGCGACGGTCTCATCCGCCGCATCGCGCAATCGGGCCGCTCGACCTTTTTTTGCGGCGTCTGCCAGAGGTGAGGCGCGCGGCTCGGAAGGGCCGTCACGCATCGCGTCTGGAAGAGCGGATCAGGCGGCGGAGCGATCAGGCGGCGGAGCGATCAGGAATGCGCGACTTTCTGTGGCTGCGCATGTCCGAGCACCACGACCTTGGTGCCTATGGTCGTGCGCTGATAGAGATCCATCACGTCCTGATCAACCATGCGGATACAGCCCGAGGAAACGCTCTGGCCGATGGTCGCCGGCTCGTTGGTGCCGTGGATGCGGAAATAGGTGTCCTGATTGCCTTGCCAGAGGTAATGCGCCCGGGCGCCAAGAGGATTGTCCGGGCCGCCCGGCATCCCCGTTCCGCTTTGCAGCTGGCTCATCTGTTTCAGCAGCTCGGGCCGGCGCTCCAGCATTTCCTTCGGAGGATACCAGTCCGGCCATTCCTGCTTGCTGTGGATCGTCGCTTCGCCGGACCATGCGAAACCCTCGCGTCCGACGCCAACGCCATAACGCATCGCCTGGCCGCCCTCCTCCACGTGATAAAGATAGTGGGAGGCCGGATCGACGACGACGGTGCCCGGCGCTTCCCCGCCCGCATAAGCCACTCTGGTGCGACGGAAAGCCGGCTGCAGATCCGCCTCCCTGACAGCCGGAACGACGAATTTCCCGTCCTGGATCCGGCCATACGTCGCGCTGAAGTCGCCCGCGGCGCCGATGACGGTCGACTGCGGCGGCGCCGAAGCGGAGCCGGAAGACGCAACCGGGGCAGGAACGGCGGCGGCGATCTGATTTTGCTGGCCGACGCAACCGGCAAGGCCGAATGCCGCTGCGGAAGAGGCGCCAGCTATGAGTGTACGGCGGTTCACATGTGCCATGGGCGTTTCATCTGTGAGGGTTGAAGTGAGAATCGACCTTAATTCAGAACAAACCGCCGCGATATTGCAAGGAAGTCACGGTCGGATTTTCTTTCTCGCCAATTCCCCCAATCCCGCTTGACGCTCATCCTGACATTCAAATGCGCGCAAATCAGGACGCCACTTGCAAAACATAAATTTCGATATATCTATGTTTACGATATATCGAAATACAGTTTTTTGATGATGGCGCCACGCAGGCGCAGCTGATGGAAAGGAACTGACCTCATGAGATTGCATCCCTATTTTCATGCCTTCGCACATGGCGGCGACCATCGCCGCCCCGACGGAATGGGGCCCTATGGCCTGTTCCGGCGTCACGGCCGGCCTGGTGGGCGCGCGCGCATGTTCGAGCAGGGCGATCTGCGCTTCGTCGTCCTGAAGCTGATTTCGGAAAAGCCGTCGCACGGCTATGAGATCATCAAGGCGATCGAAGATCGCCTCGGCGGGGCCTATGCGCCGAGCCCGGGCGTCATTTATCCGACCCTGACCCTGCTCGAGGAAATGGGCGCGATCCGGGTGCAGGAGACCGACGGTCCGCGCAAGCTCTATGCGATCACGCCCGAAGGCGAGGAGTCGCTGCGCCAGAACCAGGCGACGGTCGAGGCGATCTTCGCACGTATGTCGGATGTCAACGCCCGCCACGGCGGCGGGCCAGCTCCGCAGATCGTCCGCGCGATGGAAAACTTGCGGACCGCCCTCAGGCTGCGGCTTTCGCGCGGCCCCCTCAGCGCCGAGCAGTCGGCCGAGGTCGCCAATGCGCTGGACGCGGCGGCGAAGGCCGTCGAGGCGAGTTGATGGACTCTTATCGCGTCCAGTAGAAAGCCAGATTGGAGCGGATGCGCTCCAGCGGCGCGGGTTCGAGGCTTTCGGGCAGCACGAACCTGCGGCCCGCAATGAGCTCGAAGCTGCGGATATAGGCGGCGGCGGCTTCGAGAATCACCTCGCCCGGAATTTCCGGGATCGGCTCGCGGTACGGATCGCACCGCGCCCGGACCCAGTTGCGAATGAAATCCTTGTCGAGACTGTCGGGCGCCCGGCCCGTCGCCAGACGTTCGGGATAGGTCGCGGCCACCCAGTAGCGGCTGCTGTCGGGCGTGTGGATTTCGTCGGCGAGGACGATATGGCCCTCCGCGTTGAAGCCGAACTCATATTTCGTATCGGCGAGTATGAGCCCTCGCGTCGCGGCGATCTCGCGCCCGCGCGCGAACAGCGCGAAAGCCTTTTGCGCGACGTCGTCCCACTGCCGCGGCGTGAGAATCTTCCGCTCGACAATCTCTTTCGCCGACAGGGGCGCGTCATGCGAATCATGGCCAGCCTTGGTCGTCGGCGTGATGATCGTCGAGGGCAGTCTTTCGTTGGCGCGCAGGCCCTCGGGAAAATCGATCCCATACATTGTCCGCGCGCCGGCCGCATACATCGGCAGGATCGACGTCGCCGTCGAGCCGGCGAGATAATCGCGGACGATGATCTCGACCGGCATCATTTCGAGGCGCTGGACGACCATCACATTGGGGTCGGGATTGGCGCGAAGGTGATTGGGGCAGATATCGCCGGTCGCCTCGAACCAGAATCGCGCGATGTCGGTCAGCACCTGCCCCTTGAACGGGATGACGGCGAGCCCCTGATCGAAGGCGCTGATGCGGTCCGTCGCGATCAGAATCCGCTCGCCGTTCGGCAGATCGTAGTTCTCGCGCACCTTACCGCGATAGTAGCCGGGCAGCTCCGCGATAAAAGCTTCGGGCAGCACATAATCGCGATAAGGGACAAGAGCGCCGGGATCGATCATCGGGGCGCGGCGCGGGCTCAGGCGGTTTCCTTGGCGCGGACCGCGCGCTTGCGATCGTTCGGGTCAAGGAATGTTTTGCGCAGACGGATCGATTTGGGCGTCACTTCGACCAGCTCATCGTCCTCGATATAGGCCAGCGCCTTCTCCAGCGTCATGCGGATCGGCGGCGTCAGGCGCACGGCCTCATCCTTGCCGGCGGCGCGGATGTTGGTCAGCTGCTTGCCCTTCAAGACGTTGATTTCGAGATCGTTTTCCCGCGTATGCTCGCCGACGATCATGCCGCGATAGACCTTACAGCCGGGCTCGATCATCATCGGGCCGCGATCTTCGAGCTTCCACATGGCGTAGGCGACCGATTCGCCATTGTCATTGGAGATGAGGACGCCATTGCGCCGCCCCAAGATCTCGCCCTTAAAGGGCGCATATTCATGGAACAGGCGGTTCATGATCGCCGTGCCGCGCGTATCGGTCAGAAGCTCGCCCTGATAGCCGATGAGGCCACGCGTCGGCGCGTGAAAGACAAGACGCAGGCGGTTGCCGCCCGAGGGGCGCATTTCGATCATCTCCGCCTTGCGCTCGGCCATCTTCTGGACGACGACGCCGGAATGCTCCTCGTCGACGTCGATCACGACCTCCTCGATCGGCTCCAGCAGCGTGCCGTCCTCCGCCTTCTGGAACACGACCTTCGGCCGCGACACGCTGAGTTCGAAGCCCTCGCGCCGCATCGTCTCGATCAGGATCGCGAGCTGCAATTCGCCGCGCCCAGAGACGATGAAAGAATCGGAGCCCGGCGAATCCTCGATGCGCAAGGCGACATTGCCCTCGGCCTCTTTATAGAGACGCGCGCGGATGACGCGGCTCGTCACCTTGTCGCCTTCCGTGCCGGCCAAAGGCGAATCATTGACCGAAAAGGTCATGGACAGCGTCGGCGGATCGATCGGCTGCGCCTGCAGGGGCTCGACGACCTCGGGCGCGCAGAGCGTGTCGGCGACGTTGAATTTCTCAAGTCCCGCGATGGCGACGATGTCGCCGGCCTCGGCCTCGTCGATCGGCGTGCGCTCGATGCCGCGGAAAGCGAGGATCTTGGACACGCGCCCCTGTTCGACGACATTACCCTTGCGGTCGAGAACCTTGACGGCCTGATTGGGCTTGACGCTGCCGGCGAAGACGCGTCCCGTGACGAGGCGGCCGAGATAGGGGTTCGCCTCTAGGAGCGTGCCGAGCATGCGGAAGCCGCCCTCCTCGATGCGCGGCTCCGGCACGTGCTGCAGCACGAGGTCGAACAGCGGCGCCATACCCTCCTGCGGGCCGTCCGGGCTGTCAGCCATCCAGCCCTGCTTGGCCGAACCGTAGAGGATCGGGAAATCGAGTTGCTCGTCGCTCGCGTCGAGCGCGGCGAAAAGGTCGAAAACCTCGTTGACCACCTCGGTGATGCGGGCGTCCGGCTTGTCCACCTTGTTGACGGCGACGATCGGCCGGAGGCCGATCTTCAGGGCCTTGCCGACGACGAATTTCGTCTGCGGCATCGGACCTTCCGAGGCGTCGACAAGAACGATCGCGCCATCGACCATGGAAAGAATGCGCTCCACCTCGCCGCCGAAATCGGCGTGGCCGGGCGTATCGACGATATTGATGCGGGTGTCTTTCCAGGCGATCGAGGTCGCCTTCGCCATGATCGTGATGCCGCGCTCTTTTTCAAGATCGTTCGAATCCATGACGCGCTCGGCGACCCGCTGGTTTTCGCGGAAGGCGCCGGATTGCTGCAGCAGACGATCGACGAGGGTCGTCTTGCCGTGGTCGACGTGGGCGATAATGGCGATATTACGCAGCTTCATCTTGTTGCCGTATCTGATTGGTTTACGCGTTGCGCTCCGACGCCAGACGCCTGACGGAGCTGCGCCGCACCTCTAGGGCCCTGCCGCCGAGGCGCCTAAGCCTGAGCCGAACCCGTTAACGAGGCGACTTTTTGCATTGCAGCAGTGCATTATACGAAAGTCGCGCCTTTGGGAACACTTATCGTCATGAGGCCAAATTTTCGCGGGAATCCCTTGGGGCGCCGTCGGCGGCCTCGCCGCGAACGCTCTCGCGATATCAAGACGCGGCGCCTGGAGCAGCCGGCCGCCTCCGTGCGCCGGCCGGCAGAAAGATCAAAGAATGGACCGCCTGACCTTGTTCGGCCTTTTCGCCGTGACCGCGATGCTGGTCGCCTATGCGCTCGAACAGCGCAGCCGCTGGTATATTCTCGCCTTCGCCGCCGCCTGCCGCCTCGGCTCGATCTATGGCTTCCTGCAGGGGGCCTGGCCGTTCGGCCTCATCGAGACGATATGGAGTCTCGTCGCGCTGCGCCGCTTCGCCGCGACCCAATAGATCCCTACCTGTAGAGCCAAGGCCTCCTACTCGCCGACGATCCGCGGCGAGAAAGCCGTGCGGCCTGGAGCCGAGAGAACGACGCGCCGTTCCGCAATCGCCTGCCGGACCTGACTGAGCCCAAGACTTGTGGCGGCGAGGCGGCTGCCGCTCAAAGCATGATTGAAATCATGCGCCAGCGCCTTGGCCAACAGCTCATCGGCCTCCCGTTCGAGTTCGTCCAGGGTCTCTGCGCGCGAAGCCGCGCGCGCCGCCGCGATGATTTCAAGCAAACGCTGCAAAATACGTTCGAGATCCGTTTGTTGCCGTCGCTTGAAGCGCGATGCGAGCGTCGCGATCGCGGTTCCGCACAAGCTCAGCAGCATCGCTCCGATGTAAATGAAATCGCTGTATTTATCGAAGAAACTCTGCTCTTCGTCGCCGAGATAGGCAAGCGCGCCTGCGTGAACCGGCGACGCGCCCCCCTTATCCGTCGAAGGCGCCTCGATATGGTTCGCCATCGGAGCCTGAGCGGCGAGCGAGGGTTTCGCATTCAGCATCAGCTCGGTCAGCTCCGCGACGACATCATTGTTGAGGCTGCGCCGCGCGATCAGCCGGGTGCTGACGCCGAGCGTGTCGAAACTCTCCGCGGGCTTTGACTGCGCCCCGCCGAAGGCGCCGCGCAAGATCTCGACTGACTCGATATTGGGCGAACGCTGCGCGATCGCTTTGGCCTCCGGGATCGGGATGAACACGGGCGGGCCATGTCCGGCCTGCGACACAGCCGCGACCGCCTCGGTCATATTGGCCGAGCCTGGCGTTCCGATCGCCAGCACGACGTCGACTTCGCCCCGCTCGATCGCATCCGGCAGCTCGGCGAGCGACAGCGGCGCACGGCTGACCGACGCCAGGGGAACGTCGCGCTGCGTCAGCGCCGCGTCGAGAAGCGCTTGATGGTCATCGGCCTTTTCCGACTGTTCGGCCTGCAGAATGCCGATTTTGCGACCCTTCAGATCTTCGACGTCACGCAGAGGCGATCCCGCCGGTGCGAGCAAAACCGCGGCGTTGCGGCGCATGATGAGGACAGTCTGGCCGTCGACCGGCATCGCGATGTCGCCGCGCACAATCGCAAGATCGACACGCTGGTCTTCGAAAGCCCGCGCGCTTTCGGCGAGCGAATCGACGAGCACAAGCTTCAGCCCAATCTGTTCGTGCGCCTGCGCGAATTCATAGGCCGCGGCGCTCAACACTTGCTGATCGTCGGCGCCGCGCGTCACCGCGACGCGCAGCATGGTCGGACGTTCGTAAAGATAGAGCGCGAGCGCGCAAGCTCCGATCGCCGCTAAAGCAGCGAAGATCGACAAGAGGGTGAGACGCCGCATCCGGTTTTCCGCGAGCATGTAAAGGCTCGAAATCTTCGTTAACATGAAGTCCAGCCGATCAAATCCGATCACTAAAACAAGGCGGTATGAAGGAGGTTCTCCGCTTCTTCGCGCGCCGCCGCTTCACTCCGCCGCCTCTTGCGCCAATCGAAGCGCCGGATCGACCTCGGCGGACGTAGCAAAAACCGCGCCAATCAAAATG
>JBKQMI010000162.1:0-3676 GCA_052146775.1 Methylocella sp.
GCTCGTTGTGGACCTTGCAGCGCCTGTGCTTCGGACCAGATGTTGCGGCGGACTATTCCGACCGCGGAGAGAACCGTGACCCGGGGCGGCGACAAAACCATTGACAAGGGAGATGCGATTAGAGAACAAGGCCCGACGATATCGCTGAGATTGGCGCCCGCAGAAGGCGATTCGAGTTTCCGATAGATCGAACGGCCCCGGCGCCGGCGTAAACGCCGCGTCGGGAGGTGAGGCGGTTTTCGATGGGCTCGCGCGCGCACGGACTAACCTAAAGCGCGATAGACGCTCACACGGCCGATATCGAGCCGCTTCGCAACCGCGCCGACCTTTGAAGGGCTGCACTCCGGAGAATGGCTCCACCCCACATTTAGTGGGTGTTGGCGACAACGGGACAGGCAAGGTATTTTTGATCGACAACAATTGTTTTAATATATAATACAAAAGTGGGCGGCAAATTTACCGCCCAGGTTTAAGCACCTTCAATGTCAATGTTTTACGAACTGTCGTCGCCGCGTTCGGGCGATCTGGAACGTCCCGTCCCGAAACGGTTTCAAATCATTTTCGGAGGATTCATCAATGCAACAGGGTGCACTGCAAAAGCCGCGGCGTCGGATCGGCGCGACGGTTACGGCTCTATCGGCGGCGTTTTTGTGTTTTCTTTCATTCCCCCTTTTCTCCTTCTTTTTCGCAGGAGCGGCTGATGCGCTGGTAATGTGTGGGCTGCGGCCTTGCAAAAATCAGCCCCCTCCCGTGCCGACAAACGTCAACATCATTAACTCCGGCGCCGCTGCGCTTTATGTCGGCTTCACCGGCTCGATTACCTGGGTCAGCTCGACGGGCTGTTCCCCTGTCGGCGCGGGCCTCCAGATCGCTGCCGGCGCGACTTGCGCCGCTACCGCCGTCTATAATAACGTGTCGACGCGGTTCTGCGCGGTGGTGGCTTCCCCCGGGGCGACCATCCCGAATTGCGCCAGCGCACAGCTTTATAACTGGACCATGGTCGAAACCACATTCCAGCCGGCCAGCGCGCCCGGCTGTTTCGGCAAAGGCGCCTGCGTATGGTATGACATCAGCGTGATACCCCATTACTGCACGGATACGCTCTGGAAGCAAAATCAATGTGCCGGCACGGGCGGCGCATCCTATAATCTGCCAGTTCAATTGACCTGCTCAGGCCAACCCACATACACCTGTCAAGGACCGAAGAGCACGCTTTACGGGCCGCAAAACTATCCAAGCAATTGCGGCAATCCGAATTCATGGGCGGCCGTCCCGCCCGTCGTTCCGCAGGCCTATTTCTTCCCGATGTATGATCCGCCCGAGAACAAGTATGAGCCGAACGCCGGTTGCCTTGGCGGAAATATGTTGACCATCCATTTTCTGGCCGGACCTTAGCGTTAATTCCGGCACGAGGGAAAGAGTCGTACGGCTTCGGTCCGGTGCGACCCTTTCCTTCGACGAAAAGCTCGCGCTTGGCTCCACTATCGTTGAGCATTTGCGGATCAGTGTGTCGGGTGGCATGTAATGGGGTCTTCTCTATTCGGCGGGTCAGGGTCAAGTACTTTCAGGCTATCCATGTTTCTGATTTTAGCTACCACTCGCGGATCCACTCTTCTCTCCGAGATCAGCTCCTAGGCTCCCCCAATATGGGATCAGGAAGATGAGGCGGCTCAATCTGCCTCGCGTTCTGATCGCGTGACGCTATCGACACAAGACCCCAAAGCGAACTCGCCTCGTCCATCGTCCCGCGAGGGACATTTTACCGCCAGCTGGCGGAATTCCAGGCTTCTTCTATGGTGTTCCCGGCACCTCGAATGATCAGGCGATTGCTGGAGTCATCTCCGTGGTCCAGCGGAACTCCGTTCCATCACACCAAATGCGGTGCATGATGACAGCCAGCCGGCGCGCCAGGGCGACGATGGCTTTTTGCAAACCGCGCCGTTTGGCGACGTTCATCGCCCAAGCTTTCAACCAGGACCATTTGAGTGTGCGAATCAGCATGACTTGCGCCGCCTCAAAGAGCAACGATCGCATCATCCCGTCGCCACAGTGCGAGATCCTGCCGACGCGATTACTCTCCCCCGATTGATTGAGAATCGGCGTCAATCCCAAGGCAGGCCCGACCGCTTTGGAGCTTTTGAATCGGGCGGGAATGTCGATGGTCGCGATGAAAGCCAGCGAGGTGATCGGGCCAACTCCGGGGATCGTCATCAATCTCCGGCACACCTCGTCTTCGCGGACAATCGATAACAATTTTCGATGCAGTTTTGCGACCTGCTCGCGGAGCTTCAAGCGCGCATCAAGCAGAGACGCCATGATCTCGGCGAGATCCGGCATGCCCTCGACAAGTTCCAAAATCCGGGCCTCGAATTTGATCACGCCGACGACGCCAACCTTGAGCCCAAAGTTTCGCAGCAGACCCCTCCGCGCCAATGAAGATGAGACAAGGACCGGCCGGGAGTTTACCCTTGAGGGCGTAGGTCAAAGATCCGATGGTTATGCCCCAAATCAAAGACAGCAAGACCCTTGCAGCCGCCGGCGCTGATAAGGAGGAAGGCCGGAGGCCGACAATCGTTTCAGCGCCGACGGCTGCGTCGCCTGAATTTTCCGACCGTCCTCGCCGCCGCACATTCACGGCGCAAGACAAATTGCGCATCCTTGCGGAGGTCGACCGCGCGGCGGGCGTCCCCGGAGGGATCGGAGCCATCGTGCGCCGCGAGGGGCTTTACTCATCGGCTCTGACGACTGGCGGCGTCAGCGCGCCGCCGGTGCCTTCGAAGCGCTGAGCCCGGCCAAGCGCGGCCCCAAAGCCGCCGAACGGAACCCGCTGGCGGCGGAACTGGCGATCGCCCGGCGCGATAACGTCCGGCTGCAACAGCGACTGGATCGCGCTGAAGCGATCATCGAACTGCAAAAAAAAGTGGCGGCCTTGCTGGGTCTCCCAATCGAGAGCGACGAGGGCTCTTGATGGACGCTGTGGCGGTCGTGGCGCCGGCCACAGGCCAGATCGCCGCCGCCTGCGCGGCGCTGGGGCTGTCGCGCGCCAGCCTTTATCGCCGTCAGGCCTTCCGGAGACAGCCGCCTCCGCCGATGCGCCAACGGCCAACGCCGATGCGGGCGCTCGCCGCCAAGGAGCGCGAAACCATCCTCGATCTGCTGAGGGAGCCACGGTTTGTCGATCTGGCCCCAGCAGAAGTCTACGCCAGCCTGCTTGATGAGGGCGTCTATCTCTGCTCGATCCGCACCATGTATCGCATTCTCGCCGAGCATGACGAAGTCCGCGAACGGCGCCGGCAATTGCGGCGGCCCGTCTACCAGAAGCCCGAACTCCTCGCCGAAAGCCCAAATCAGGTGTGGTCCTGGGACATCACGAAATTGATGGGCCCGGCGAAATGGAGCTATTTCTATCTCTATGTCATCATTGATATTTTCAGTCGCAGGGTCGTCGCCTGGCAAATCGCTGATGCTGAGAGCGCCGCGCTGTTCAAACCCTTGTTCGACGACGCCATCGTCAAGCACGATGTCGCGCCCGGCCAACTCACCCTGCATGCCGATCGCGGCGGCCCGATGAAGGCCAAGGCGACCGCTTTGTTGCTCGCCGATCTCGGCGTCACCAAATCGCATAGCAGGCCCTACACCTCGAACGACAATCCTTTCTCGGAAAGCCACTTCAAAA
>JBKQMI010000163.1:0-2978 GCA_052146775.1 Methylocella sp.
TCGCCTTGTTCGGCCTTGAAAATATGCCCGAGGGATCCGCCTAGTTGAGTGAACACCCCCGTGAAATAAAACCGCGCGAACCCGTGCTGTTGCAGAGCCTGCTCGGACTTCTGCCTGTTGTAATCCAGAGCTGTGTCATAGCCCGGAAGTTCAGATAGATAAGACTGGATCTGGTAAAGCACACCGACCGGAAAATCGAACACATGATCTTCGACTTTCCCTGTCGCCGAGTCGCGAAGCTCGTATGTGCTCTTCGTCGCCAGCTTCCAGATGACACGCAGCTCAAGACAATCCCGGATCTTTTCAATATCGATCGGGATGCCCGCGTTGTCCCTGATCCAGACGAGGACGGGCGCGATCGCGCCAGCCAACGCGACCGCGCGTGATCGAAAGACGCCATTCGTGTCGTTGCCGCCTTGATCTCCAAGCTGGCTCACCACCATCTCGCGGATCGCATCCGAATTGCCCATCGCGAACGGATTGAATCTGTGGCTATTCTTGCTCCCGCTCGCGACCAGAAGATTGAGGTGCAGAACATCATCCTCCCGGCCGAACCTCCGCGCGAGCGCAAGCACCTCCCCATAAAGCTTCTGATCCCCCTTGCCGTCGACCAGGACGAAGCCGCTCGCATGGCTGAGGGCATTGACAAGAAAACTCAGGATAGCGGCCGTCTTGCCCGCGCCGGTCGTCCCCGGAATGGCGGCATGCCGAAGGCCGTCTTCCGGTGAAATCCAGATCTCCCTGCCCTTCAGATCCCGGCCGAGGTAAATCGTCCCCGACGCCATCCGCGCGCGGCGGTACGAGGGGTCTGGATCATTCCAGTCCTTCATTCCGCAGCTTTTCGGAAGCCGCAGAGGAAGTGTGACCCGCCGCGTCAGAACCACGGCCGCATAGGCGATAGCCGCCGGCACGATGAGATCGATCGTCGCCGGCTCCAGCAGCATCACCCCCCCGGCGCCCGCGAGGACGAGGCCGGAGGCCCCGCTCATCAGGCCGGCCCACATCCTTGTCGTCAGCGGCCGGACATCGCGCAGGCTTTCCGGACCAGTCCGCTCGAACTGCTCCTGCGGGCCGGCGATCTCGCGCGGGATCTGCGCCACGTCTACTCGCCGAAACCGAAGGCGCTGGGGCCGCTTCGAGCCGCGGCCGCCGCCGTCGCCCCAGGCGGGGGCGTCACCTGGGGCGGCTGCTCGAGATCATGCGCGAGCGCGGGTGGAATTTGCGAGGGATCCGTATCCGGAGGACGCGCGTCCCTTCTCGCTGGCTCGGCCGGCGCGTAAGGCGCTCTCGCGTCCGCCAGCGCCGCCTGCTTGAACGCCGTATCGCGCTCGATGGTCGCGGCCCGGTAGCCGGTCGACCATGCGCCCCAAACAAAGACCGTAACCAACGCGGACGCGGTCAACCAGCGCAGCGCTCTTCGCCGCGGTTGGCCCGGGGGTGGGGTCTCAACCCTGCTGCTGACGCTATGGAGATTGTAGTACAGGTTCTCCGCGCCGCCCTCGCCGCCCGAGGCCAGCAGATACTTCCCCAGGCGAATATCCCGGACCAGGGTCGCCGTGAGGAGCTCTATACGCTGGCTCAAACCGACGCCGCCGCCCGCAAGCACATGCTCGCCCAAATGAAAATGCAAATCGACGTGGATCCGATCCACCGCCTTGAGACGATCCTGCTCGATCTCGTTATTCCAACCTTCGGTGGACATCGGTCAATCTCCTGAATACGACAGTGGCGTCAGGATCGCTCGCACCCGCGCGAACGCGAAATCGCAAACTGACGGTGCCCGACACCTCATACCCCGCCCATCGCCGCCGCTCTGACGGCCGCGATGGCGCGATCGATAGACGGCGCCGGCAATGGCGCGCCGACGGCGCATTCCGCCGCCCAATGATCCCTGGCGCCGATCGCTTCCATGCGAGGGCTGGGGTTGAGCTCGGCGCCCAGGCCGTTCGATGGGAACCCCAGCGAGTGCAGCGCGTACCAAAGTCGTCGGTCGACGAGCTTCAAAAACCCGAATTGCGCCGGCGGCAGCACGCCGGAACGAAGCCGCGCATCCCTCAGCCCACTCATCAGCGCCGGCGTCGTAAACGCGTGCCGCCGCATCACATCGAGAACCGGAGCCATCAACTCCTCCTCGCGCAACAAGAGATCAGCCCTCGCGACAACGGCGGCCGGAAACGTAAGCGCATCGAGAGGACCGTCAGCGCCTTCTTTGCCGCGCAGCGCCAGCGATTCCGAAAGATCGCCAAGTAAAGCGAGGGCATCGAACCGCCGCTGAGCGCCATACAAGGCGATCGCCGCCACGAGACAGCGCACATGAGCCTCAGCAGCCATCGGAGCGCTCCACGGAGCCCCAAGCTGCCGGGAAAGCTCCTCGCGCGCCTTTATCTCGGCGAAGCGGCCGTCATCGGTCGCGTAACGCGCGATCCATTCCTCGCTATTCAAGGCTGGGTCCGCCGGCCGCGGATCGCCCACCGCCACCCCAGACAAGCGACAATGGCGAGAAGCAAAAGCCGCGGGAGACCGGAATTGAACAACTTGCTCCCGAATCAACCCGTCGAGATCGAGGCTTCGGGAAAACCGGGACGCGGCGGCGCGGGCAGCACACAAAGCGGCCAACGCGAGCGCCACGCCAATCGCCGGCACGAGATAGAACCCGCCGACCGCGTGCGCCAGATGGACCAGTCGATCGAATGTCACCTTGTCCGGGCGCGCCGCCAAAACCTGTGCATCGGCCGAATCGTAGCGATTTGTAAAAATATGAGCGAACCGCATCTCGCCGTGCATGACATTCATCGCGATCGCGCTGATCGCGGCATGCTGCTCTTGCCAAAGATACCAGCCCCCCACGCCGAGCCCGAAGAGGATTACGCCCAACGCTAAAAGCATGTCGAGGCTACGCGAAGGCGCGGCGGCGCGTGAAGACGGGTGCGGCGGCATTATGGCGCCGCCTCGCCGCCGGCGGCGGCCATCTCGTTGGA
>JBKQMI010000164.1:0-2573 GCA_052146775.1 Methylocella sp.
TTGCGCCTCGTCTGCCGGACGCCAGCCGGAAAACCGGCGATCGAGATAAGCCTGCAAAAGGCGGGCGCCCTCCGGATCGTCTCGACGGCAGAGGTCATAGAGGACTTCGCACTGAGGCCGCGTCAGCGAATCTAGCTCCTTGCCTTCGTCCGGACCAGCGAGAATGCTGCCGCGCATCTTGCCCGTCTCGTGATCGAGCTCCATTTCAATCATGGCCGACCGGACGCAGGACGCGCGGCCCCGCCGCGTCCTGGACCCCGTTGCGCCGAACCCCTTGGCGGGCGATGCGAATATCCGCCAAATGCCGCCGCCGCCGATGTTAAGGAGCCAGAACCCCAGTCCAGCGAAGCCGATGGCGAGCGCGACCCCGCCGCGCAACAGCAGAAACCCCGCGATCGCCAGAGCCGCCGCGCCCCCGCTCCTTTTGATCAGACGCGCGAGCGCCGCCGGGCTCGCCTGCGCGAACGCCCTAAGCCCCCCGAGCAAAAGCCAGATCAGCAGAAATCCAACAAGAAGATAAACCATCAGGCATCGCCACTCAGCGCATTTGCGCTAACAGAAGGTCGGCCGCCGCGCCGCGCGAGCGCGCTTCGGCCTCAAGGGCGGGCCAGCCGCCGGAAGCGTAGGCCGCGACGGCGGAGAGAAGCGCCGCAAGCCGCTGCGGAGCGCCAGAGTCGAATGTCGCATAGGCGCCGCCGCTCAGCAAGGCGATCTGGCGGAAGGTCCGCTCCACGACCCGGTCGGTTCCCTCCTGAAAAACGAACGCCTTGACGCCAAGAAGCCCCGCCTGCCCGGCGAGTTCGGCGAGATCGTCGGCGTTTTCCTCCATCGCGTCGCCGATGAAGATCAAGGCGCGAACTGGCGAGCGGCGCGCTTCATCGAGGACATGGCGCAGCACCCTGGCGATTTGCGTATGGCCGGCCTCGACGGAGATTTTCGTCATCAGCGCCCCGAGGTCCTTGCCGCCGCTGAGGAAGCGCGAGGCCTTGCACTCGCGAAACCCGCGATAATAAACCAGCTGGACCTCGAGGCCGCCATGGGAGGCGGCCGTCTCGAACATCCGCGCCTGAAGCCCTTGCGCCAGATCCCAGGTGGGCTGCCGGCTCATCGTCGCGTCGAGCGCGAAGATCAGGCGTCCACGCCCGGATGCGGCGGGCGCAGGCTTGGACGCCGCGGCGATGAATTGATCGATATCCGCCTTTGCGTCGGGATTTCCAACAACGGAGCGGCCGTCCGATGAGCGCTGCACGGGTTCCTCGCCGTTCACCGGCGCTTAGAGTAGGTCGTATTTTTCAATTGTCCAGAGTTCGGCGAAGGCGCCCGCGCTCCAGTCCCGCCACGCCGGCAGCGCCATGACGGCGTCCATATAAGCGCGGGTTTGAGACGAAACCGGCGCGGCGTAAATATGCAGCCGGTTGACTACCGGCGCGAACATGGCGTCGGCGGCCGAGAATTCACCGAAGAGGAATGCGCCATCGGCGCCGTATTCGGCGCGCGCCAAGCCGAACGCCTGTTCGATGCGCGCGATATCGGCCGCCGCCTCTGCGGTCAACGGACGTTCTTTGACGGGCCGGCGCATGTTCATCGGAAGATGCGACCGAAGACCCATAAAGCCCGAATGCATCTCGGCGCTCAGCGAGCGCGCCTCGCCCCGTGCGGCGAGGTCGCGCGGCCAGATGGCGCGGTCAGGATAGGCTTCAGCGACATATTCGATGATCGAAAGCGAATCCCAGACGAAGCGGTCGCCGTCGCGCAAGATCGGACATTTGCCGGCTGGGGAATAGCGCAAGATTTCCGCTCGCGTCTCGGGTCGTCCGAGCGGCACGGTCACCTCTTCGAAGGGAATGCCGAAATGCCGCATCAGGATCCAGGGCCTGAACGACCATGACGAATAGGCCTTATTGGCGATGATGAGGGTACAGGCCACGGCGATCCATCATTTTTGAGCGTGAAGCGGGGCGCCGACGCCTCGGGCGCTCTAATTTTGAGCGGCGATGCGAAAGTCGGCGAGCGCCGAGAAAATTGATATGCTGGATTCGCGCGCCATTCGACAGGGTTTTCCGAAAAGCGATCGAATGGCGGGAGCTTATCAAGGGGGAAGATGCTCGACCTTTCCATAGCCGACAGCGTCGGCCTCGCCTTCTTCTTTGGCGTCTGGGTCTTCTTTCGGTTCGTCAATGAACGCGGACTCGGCAAGGCGACCAGCCTTTCGGTCCTCATGGACGAGCAACGGTTGGGATGGATGCGGGCGATGAGCCAGCGCGACACGCGCATCGCCGACGCCGGCATCATGTCGAGCCTTCAAAATGGCGCCGCGTTTTTCGCCTCGACGTCGCTGATCGTGCTCGGCGGCGCGGCCGCGTCGATGCGTGCGACCGACGACGTGATCAAAGTTTTCGCCGACCTGCCGTTCGGCCTGACCGTGACGCGGGGAAACTGGGAGCTGAAGGTCCTCGGCCTCGCCTTCATCTTTGGCTATTCATTCTTCAAATTCGCCTGGGCCTACCGTCTGTTCATCTATGCGGCGATCCTTGTCGGCGCGACGCCCGGGCCCGAATTCCCCGACGCCGTGG
>JBKQMI010000165.1:0-28343 GCA_052146775.1 Methylocella sp.
GGGCCGGAGAATCCGCCGCCGTCGGCGCCGCGATGGGGCGGGAGCTTTCGAGCCTTGGCTTCAACCTCAACTTCGCGCCGGTGCTCGACATTCACACCAACCCCTTAAATCCGGTCATCGGCGAACGCGCCTTCGGATCGACGCCCGAGGCCGTGATCGACGCGGCGCTCCCCTTCATGCGGGCGATGCAGGCGGAGGGCGTCCTCGCCTGCGGCAAGCATTTCCCCGGACACGGCGACACAAACGTCGATTCGCATCTGGGGCTGCCGACGCAAGGCTCGGAACTCGACGCGCTGCGCGGGCGTGAGCTGGCGCCTTTCGCCGCCGCGGTCGCAGCGGGCGTTCCGATGATCATGACCTCGCATATCCTTTATCCCAATATCGACGCCGAGGCGCCCGTCACCCTGTCGCGGCGCTTCATTGCCTCGATCCTGCGCGATGAACTCGGCTTTGGCGGCGTCACAGTGTCCGACGATATCGGCATGGGCGCCATGAAGGGCTATTTCGACGCGCCGGACGCCGCCGCGCGGTTCCTCGCCGCCGGCTGCGACATGCTGATGGTCTGCGCGCATTTCACCGAGGCCGCCCGCGCGCGCGGATTCGCGCGGGCGATTCTTGACGCTCTCGCCGACGGCCGGCTCGATCCGTCCGTGCTCGCGCGCTCAAAGGCGCGGATCGCGACCTTGCTTGAGCGCGCGGCGCCAAATGAGGTGCGGGCGCTGCCGGGTAGCGTCTTCGAGGCGCACGGGCGGGCCGGGGCGCTCTATTCGGCGCAAACCGTCGAAGTCGTTTGAGCGTTTCGGTTTTGGGCAGGAGCATTTTCGAGCGAAGCGGATGCCGGTTCGCGCCAAGAAAATGCACGAAAAAACTACGGCCGTTTTTCTCGGATCGGCAAGCTCTTGAGACGCGACAGCCCAAAACGTAGCCGGTCCGCTCTCTGTTCAAGCTTGAACATCGCTGCAGAATCAACGCGTTGGCATTGCCAAAATCAGTCAAAAGAGGCACTCTGCGCTTTCTGCTCGACGCTCGACCAAGAACCGCATTCTAAATCGCGGCGACGGTCTGGGCTGTGGCGACTCCTGCCTCGGCGAGCAAAGGCATAGAGCGGTTCGGGCGATCACGAGCGTTGCCCGGGGGGCCCGGCGGCGTACGGAGATAAAATGCCTCGCGTGCTTCCGGGAAAGATAGACACGCTGCTCGCCTTACGGGCCAACGGCCGGCTGCTGGTCGCGCGCGAGCGGATCACGCTGCTCGAAGCGGTCATCAAACATGGCAGCATCACAAAAGCCGCCGAGGCGGCGGGGTTCAGTTATAAAACCGCATGGGACGCGGTGAATGCGATCAACAATCTGCTGCCGCGTCCGGCTTTCATCACGCATACGGGCGGACCGCACGGCGGCGGTGCGGAAGTAACCGATGAAGGGCGGCGTCTGATCAGCGTCTTCCGCCGCCTCGAAGAGAAGCTCGGCCGCATTTCCGATCGCATCGCGGCGAACGGACTCCTGCGTGAAGAGTCTTTTCTGTTCTGGGGAATGGGCCTGCAGCTTAGCGCCCGCAACGCGTTCCATTGCACCGTGATCGACGTTTCGCCCGGTCCCATCCACGTCGATGTCAGGCTGGAGATATCGCCCGGCCTCGCCATATCGTCGATCGTAACGAATGCGAGCGTCGGCGAGCTTGGCCTTGCCCCCCGGCGCGCCGTCCTCGCTCTGGTCAACGCCAGCTCCGTCATTCTAGCGCCTTGCGAGGAGGCGCCCCGGCTCTCCGCCCGCAACAGCATTCGAGGCTGCGTGCTGAAACGCTTCGACGGCGGCTCGGATGTCGAGGTGACCGTCGGTCTTGGCGACGGCAAGACGATGACCTCGATCATCACCGCGGAGAGCGCCGACGCCGCCGGCATCGAAGAGGGCGCAAACGTCTTCGCGATCTTCCAGAGCTCGAACGTCATACTGGCCAGCGATTGAGCGGGGCGGCTCGCGCAGCGTCCTTATCGCGTATCAGTCGCTGTCCGTCGCGGCGCGGCTGATCGGACGCGACCCGCAATCATAAAGCAATCCTCCTCGTTGATGCGAAAGCTTTTGGCGACGCGCCGGGCGCGAGCTTGACTTCGATTGAATTAACTCTATAGAAACTATATACATTTCTGTGGAGTTCTTGAATGATCCGGGTTCGTTCCCTGCGCCTCGCCGCATGCGCCTTTTTCACCGTCGCCGCCATCTCTCCGTTTGCATCCGCTTCGAGAGCGCAGGCAGCGGCCGAATTGCTCAATGTCTCCTACGATCCGACCCGCGAACTCTACCGCGCAATCAACGAGGCCTTCATCGCCGACTGGAAAGCTAGGACCGGCGAGACAATCGCCATTCGCGCTTCGCATGGCGGATCCGGGGCGCAGGCGCGGGCGGTGATCGACGGCCTGCCGGCCGACGTCGTGACTCTGGCGCTCGCCGCCGACATCGATGCGGTCGCGGCGAAGTCCGGCAAGATTCCGGCGGACTGGCAAAAGCGCCTGCCGAATAATTCGGCTCCCTACACCTCGACGATCGTCCTTCTTGTGCGCAAGGGCAATCCGAAGGGCATCAAGGATTGGGACGATCTGATCAAGCCGGGCGTCGCCGTCATCACACCGAACCCGAAGACATCGGGCGGCGCGCGTTGGAACTTCCTCGCCGCCTGGGGCTATGCGTCGAAGAAGTTCAACGGCGATGAGGCCAGGATCAGGGATTTCATCGCGGCGATCTACAAGAACGCGCCGGTGCTGGATACAGGGGCGCGCGGTTCGACCATCACTTTTGCGCAGCGCGGGCAGGGCGACGTTCTGATCGCCTGGGAGAACGACGCCTTCCTCGCCTCCGAGGAGTTCGGCAAGGATCAGTTCGAGATCGTCGCGCCCTCGATCTCGGTTCTCGCCGAGCCGCCTGTCGCGCTCGTCGACGGCAATGTCGACTCCAAGGGAACGCGCAAGCAGGCCGAAGCCTATCTGGAGTTTCTTTATACGCCGAAGGCGCAGGCGATCATCGCTAGAAACTACTATCATCCCGTGAAGCCGGAGAGCGCCGATCCGAAGGATCTGGCGCGTCTCGCCCATATCCCGCTGGTGACGGTCGACGGCGACTTTGGCGGCTGGACCAAGGCGCAGGCGAAGTTCTTCGCCGATGGCGGCGTGTTCGATCAAATCTACGCGGGGCATTGAGCCGCGGACGAATAGCTCAGGGTTCCACCCGGACGCGGCGGGATCGCCAGCAAAATCGGTTCAATTTCGATCGGCGACCCTGTAAAGCCAAAGAGTCTGGTCAGACTGAACCCGCCGCGCAGATCAAGACGTCTTCGCCGCCAGCCGCGTCCCGTGGAGCCTCCTCGCCATGACCACCGCTAATTCCCGCAGCGCCGATTATCCGATCGAAGCGTTTTTCCTCGAACGCTGGTCGCCCCGCGCCTTCACCGGCGAGCCGATCCCGGAGGCCGATCTCAAAACGATTTTCGAGGCCGCGCGCTGGGCGCCTTCTTCATATAATTCGCAGCCCTGGCGCTTTCTCTACGCCCGCCGCGATACGCCGGACTTCGAGAGGTTTCTCGGCCTTCTGATCGAATTCAACCAGTCGTGGGCGAAGAACGCCTCCGTCCTTATTATCGTGCTGTCGAAGAAAACCTTTACGCCGCCCGGCAAGAGCGAGGCCGCGCCGACGCACAGCCATTCGTTCGACGCCGGCGCGGCCTGGGGCTATCTGGCGCTGCAGGCCTCGCGCTCGGGCTACGCCGCGCATGGCATGACCGGCTTCGACATTCCGCGCGCGGCGGTAGAGTTGAACGTGCCGGAGGATTACCGCGTCGAGGCCGCGGTCGCCATCGGCCGCGTCGGCGACAAATCGATTCTGCCCGAGCCTCTTCGCGCAAGGGAGCTGCCAAATGGCCGCGACCCGCAAACCAACTTCGTCTTCGAGGGCGGTTTTCCCGCGTCCTGAGCCGCGCTCAGCGCGGCAGCACGCTGGAGCCCATCAGGAAATTATCGACGGACTGCGCCGCCTGGCGTCCTTCGCGGATCGCCCAGACGACGAGCGATTGACCGCGCCGCATGTCGCCGCAGGCGAACACTTTCGGCAATGAGGTCTTGTAGCTGATCTGGTCCGCGGCGACATTGCCGCGCGGATCGAACTTCACGCCAAGACCTTCCAGCAGTCCCTCATGCACGGGCGAAACGAAGCCCATGGCGAGCAGCACGAGATCGGCCCGAAGCTCGAAGGTCGTGTCCGGAATTTCCTTGAACTTCTCGTCGACCCGCACGCAAACGATCTTCTTGACGATTCCGTCCTCGCCATGGATCGCCTTGGTCAGCACGGAGAATTCCCGCTTCGCGCCTTCTTCCTGAGACGAAGAGGTGCGAAGCTTCAGCGGCCAGTTCGGCCAGGTCAGCAGCTTGTTCTCTTTCTCAGGCGGGATCGGCATGATTTCGAGCTGGGTCACCGACAGCGCGCCCTGACGGATCGAGGTGCCGATGCAGTCGGAGCCGGTGTCGCCGCCGCCGATGACGACGACATGCTTCGCTCCCGCGAGGATGGGCTCGTTGCTCTGCACCGGCTCGCGGCTGACGCGGCGATTTTGCTGCGGCAGAAACTCCATCGCGAAATGGACGCCCGAAAGATCCCGGCCGGGGACCGGAAGATCGCGCGGCTTCTCGGCGCCGCCGGAGAGAACCACCGCGTCGTAATCGTTCAAAAGCGTCTGCGCGTCGATGTCGACGCCGACATTGACGCCGACATGGAACTCGACGCCTTCGGCCTGCATCTGATCGACGCGGCGATCGATCAGGCGCTTCTCCATCTTGAAGTCGGGGATGCCGTAGCGCAGCAGCCCGCCGGGCTTGGCGTTTTTCTCATAGACATGCACCTCGTGCCCGACGCGCGCCAATTGCTGCGCGCAGGCGAGGCCAGCGGGGCCGGAGCCGACGATCGCGACGCGCTTGCCGGTTTTATGGGACGGCAGCTCCGGCGGCAGCCAGCCATTGGCCCAGGCGCGATCGACGATGGCGCATTCGATCGTCTTGATCGTCACCGGCGCATCGTTGAGATTGAGCGTGCAGGACGCTTCGCACGGCGCGGGGCAGACTCTGCCGGTGAATTCGGGAAAATTATTGGTCGAATGCAGGTTGCGGGAGGCTTCCTCCCAATCCGAATGGTAGACGAGATCGTTCCAGTCGGGGATCTGATTATTGACCGGGCAGCCGGTGTGGCAATAGGGGATGCCGCAATTCATGCAGCGCGCGGCCTGATCCTTCGTCGCCTCTTCCGACAGCGGGATCATGAACTCCTTATAGTGGCGAATCCGGTCTGACGCGGGCGCGTAGCGCCGGTCGCGCCGGTCGATCTCCAAGAATCCTGTCACCTTGCCCATAAAAATCCCTCTGCCGCATCACGCGGCCCGCGCGCCTCGCCTCTCGTCCGCGTTCAAAACGAACGGCCCACTTGCGCAGATGAACAAGCGGGATTTACGCCTCTGTCAAGACGCAAATCCCGCGTTGATCGGCGCTCTGCGCGCTCTCAAGTCCCGACTACCGCGAGCAGTTTCTGACCCTGCTCCAGTTTCATCTGCTCGATGGCGCGGCGATATTCGACCGGCATCACCTTGCGGAATTTGGTTTTATAATTGTCCCAATGGTCGAGGATCAGCCGCGCCCGCGCCGAGCCGGTGCGCTCCGCGTGGTCCGAGATGATCTGATGCAGCCGCTCCGCGTCAAAGCGGGTCATATCGCCCATCACGTCGACGCGCCCATGCGAGTCGAGATCGCCGCCCTGATGATAGCTGCTCTGCATCACGGCCTCCTCCTCCTCGACCGGCTGCAACTCGACCATCGCAAGATTGCAGCGCTCGGCGAAATTGCCCTCCTCATCGAGCACATAGGCGATGCCGCCCGACATGCCTGCGGCGAAATTGCGCCCGGTGCGGCCGATGACGACGACGATGCCGCCCGTCATATATTCGCAGCCGTGATCGCCGACGCCCTCGACGACGGCGAGCGCGCCGGAGTTGCGCACGGCGAAGCGCTCGCCCGCGACGCCGCTGAAATAGCACTCGCCCGCGATCGCCCCATAGAGCGCGGTATTGCCGATAATGATCGCATCCGTCGCCGCGATGCGCGAGGCCGGCGAGGGGCGCACGATGATCTGTCCGCCGGAAAGGCCCTTGCCGACGTAGTCGTTGGCCTGTCCTTCGAGTTCGAGCGTGACGCCCGCGGCGAGCCAGGCGCCGAAGCTTTGCCCCGCGGTTCCTTTCGCGAGAATGCGGATCGTTCCGCGCGGCAGGCCTGCGTGGCCATAGCGCCGCGCGATCTCGCCCGACAACATCGCGCCTGTGGTGCGGTCGGTGTTGCGGATCGGCGTTTCGATGAAGATTTTTTCGCGCGCCTCAAGCGCCGGTTCGGCCTCGGCGATCAGGCGGCGGTCGAGCACCTTTTCGAGCCCATGATTCTGCGCGATCGAGTGATGAATGGTCTGGCCTCCAAGCGGCTGCGGCTTGTGGAACAGTTTCGAGAAGTCGAGGCCGCGCGCCTTCCAGTGCGCCACGGCCTTCTGCTTGTCGAGCATCTGCATCTGGCCGACCATCTCGTCGAAGGTGCGGTATCCCATCTGCGCCATCAGGCCGCGCACTTCCTCGGCGACGAAGAAGAAGAAATTGATGATGTGTTCGGGTAGGCCGACGAAGCGCTTGCGCAGCACCGGGTCCTGCGTCGCGACTCCGACCGGGCAGGTGTTGAGGTGGCACTTGCGCATCATGATGCAGCCGGCGGCGATCAGCGGCGCCGTCGCAAAGCCCATCTCATCGGCGCCGAGCAGCGCGCCGACGACGACGTCGCGGCCTGTGCGCAGGCCGCCGTCGACCTGCACTGCAATGCGCGAGCGCAGCCGGTTCAGCACGAGGGTCTGTTGCGTTTCGGCAAGGCCGATCTCCCAGGGACTGCCGGCGTGCTTGATCGAGGTCAGAGGCGAAGCGCCGGTGCCGCCCTC
The DNA here is from genome assembly GCA_052146775.1 of Methylocella sp. Taxonomy (GTDB): domain Bacteria; phylum Pseudomonadota; class Alphaproteobacteria; order Rhizobiales; family Beijerinckiaceae; genus Methylocapsa. The sequence goes on from JBKQMI010000165.1 coordinate 6,996, forward strand.
GAAGCCTGAAATGGTGACGTGATCCGCGCGCGCCTTGGAGACGCCGGCGGCGACCGTGCCGACGCCGCATTCGGAGACGAGCTTCACAGAAACGAGCGCCTGCGGGTTGACGTTCTTGAGGTCCGAGATGAGCTGGGCCAGATCCTCGATCGAATAGATGTCGTGGTGGGGCGGCGGCGAAATCAACCCGACCCCTTGCGTCGAATGGCGCACCTTGGCGATCACCGCGTCGACCTTGTGGCCGGGCAGCTGGCCGCCTTCACCGGGCTTTGCGCCCTGCGCCATCTTGATCTGCATCATGTCCGAGTTGATGAGATATTCGGCGGTGACGCCAAAGCGCCCCGAGGCGACCTGCTTGATCGCCGAGCGCATCGAATCGCCATTGGGGAGCGGCTTGTAGCGATCGGATTCCTCGCCGCCTTCGCCGGTGTTCGACTTGCCGCCGATGCGGTTCATGGCGATGGCGAGCGTCGTGTGCGCCTCGCGCGAGATCGAGCCATAAGACATGGCGCCGGTCGCAAAACGCCGCACGATCACGGCGGCCGGCTCGACCTCCTCGATCGGCACGGGCGCGCGGCCATCCTCCTCGGCGGTCTTGATGCGGAACAGCGAGCGGATCGTCAGCGGCTGCTCGCTCTCCTCGTTAAGAAGCGCGGCATAGGCCTTGTAGGTCTCGGCGTCGTTGCCGCGCACGGCGTGTTGCAGCAATGACACCGATTGTGGCGACCACGAATGCGCCTCGCCGCGGATGCGGTAGGCGTAATCGCCGCCAATCGACAGCGCATTGCGGAAGACTGGCGAGTCGCCGAAGGCGTCCTTGTGCTTGCGCACGGTCTCCTCGGCGACCTCCTTGAGGCCGACGCCGCCGATCTGCGTCGCCGTGCCGGTGAAATATTTTGCGACGAAATCATCGGCGAGGCCGACCGCGTCGAAAATCTGCGCGCCGCAATAGGATTGGTAGGTCGAAATTCCCATCTTCGACATGACTTTGAGCAAGCCCTTGTCGACCGATTTGATGAAGCGCTTGCACGCCTCGTAGCCGTCGACCTCCTCGGGAAACTCGTCCGCCATGGCGGCGAGCGTCTCGAAGGCGAGATAGGGGTTGATCGCTTCGGCGCCATATCCTGCGAGCAGCGCGAAATGATGCACCTCGCGCGCCTCGCCGGTTTCGACGACGAGGCCGACCGATGTGCGCAGACCTTTGCGGATCAGATGATGATGCACGGCGGCTGTCGCGAGCAGCGCCGGAATCGGGATGCGATCCGGTCCTGCCAAGCGGTCCGACAGGATGATGATGTTGAAGCCGCTCCTGACCGCCTGATCGGCGCGATCGCAAAGTCGCGCGAGCGCCTCGCCCATGCCTTCGGCGCCGGTTTCCGACTTGTAGGTGATGTCGAGCGTCTTGGTGTCGAAGGCCTCCTCGAAATGGCCAATCGAGCGGATTTTTTCGAGATCGCTGTTGGTCAGGATCGGCTGGCGCACCTCAAGCCGCTTGCGTGTCGAATTGCCCTGGTGATCCAGAATATTCGGCCGCGGCCCGATGAAGGAGACGAGGCTCATGACCAGCTCCTCGCGGATCGGATCGATCGGCGGATTGGTCACCTGCGCGAAGTTCTGCTTGAAATAGGTGTAGAGCGGCTTTGCGGCCGAAGACAGCGCCGAGATCGGCGTATCCGTGCCCATCGAGCCGATCGCCTCCTGGCCCGTCACCGCCATCGGCGCCATCAGAAGCGACAGATCCTCCTGCGTGTAGCCGAACGCTTGCTGGCGGTCGAGGAGGGACACGTCGGTGCGGGTTGAGCGCGGCTCGACATGGGCGAGATCCTCAAGGACGATCTGCGTATTCTTCAGCCATTCGGCGTAAGGATGGCGCGTCGCCAGCGCATTTTTCATTTCGTCGTCGGAGATGATGCGGCCCTGTTCGAGATCGACCAGCAGCATCTTGCCGGGCTGCAGGCGCCATTTGGCGACGATGCGCTCTTCCGGAATCGGCAAAACGCCGACCTCGGATGCGAGCACCACAAGCCCGTCGTCGGTGACGATGTAGCGCGCCGGGCGCAGGCCGTTGCGGTCCAGCGTCGCGCCGATCTGGCGCCCGTCGGTGAAGGCGACCGCGGCCGGGCCGTCCCACGGCTCCATCATGGCGGCGTGATATTCGTAGAAGGCGCGCCGCGCCTCATCCATCAGCGGATTGCCGGCCCAGGCTTCGGGTATCAGCATCATCATCGCATGGGCGAGCGAGTAGCCGCCCTGGACCAGAAACTCCAGCGCATTATCGAAGCAGGCGGTGTCGGACTGGCCCTCGTAGGAGATCGGCCACAGCTTCGAGATGTCCTCGCCAAAGAGGCCGGAGGCGACGGAGGCTTGCCGCGCCGCCATCCAGTTGACGTTGCCGCGCAGCGTGTTGATCTCGCCATTGTGGGCGACCATCCGGTAGGGGTGCGATAGCGACCAGGTCGGAAAGGTATTCGTCGAGAAGCGCTGATGCACGAGCGCCAGGGCCGAAACGAATTTCGGGTCGGCGAGATCGCGGTAATAGTGGCCAAGCTGGCCGGCGAGGAGCAGGCCCTTGTAGACCAGCGTGCGCGCGGACAGCGAAACGGGATAGAAGCCGGAAACGCGCGGGTCGTTCAGGTCGTGGACGGTGTTCGAGATCACCTTGCGCAGCAGAAAAAGCCGCCGCTCGAAGGCTGGCTGGTCTTCGGCGTTGGGTCCGCGCTTGATGAAAATCTGGCGGCTCACCGGCTCCGAAGGCTTGATGCTGTCGCCGAGATCTGAAGGGTCGACAGGCGTATCGCGCCAGCCGAGAAAGATCTGGCCCTCGGCGGCGACCACCTTTTCGATGATGCCTTCGACGATCTTGCGTCCCTCGGGATCGCGCGGCAAAAACAGCGCGCCGATGGCGTATTCGCCGGGCGCCGGCAATTCGAAGCCGAGTTCGCGCGCCTTCGCCGCGAAGAAATCATGGGGAATCTGCACAAGCATGCCGCAGCCGTCGCCAGCCTTCGGATCGGCCCCGACCGCGCCGCGATGATCGAGATTGAGCAGGATCTGAAGTCCCATCTCGATGATCTCATGCGACTTCCGATTATGCATATTGGCGACGAAACCGACGCCGCAGGCGTCATGTTCGCGCGTCGGGCAATAGAGGCCCTGCGCCGTGGGCAGGCCGGGATCGCGGGCGCTCTCGGTGCGGGCGGTCTCAGACAAGGAGGCTTGGCGGGAAACAGCCGGGTCGATCGAAGCGGTCACTATCTATTCCTCTCCTGAGAAAACGGGGCTGCAGTTCGCTCCGTCTCTTGTCCGCAGCCGGATGGGCGGCCGGCCGCCCGCGCTTTGGCGGGCAAGCGTAGTCGTCGCGGGCGAGCACTGGAGGCTCAGCCCGCTCTTGAACTTCGCCGTCCGCCCGGATCGCGATGGAATGGGGCGCGCCCGATGCGATCGACGCGCATTAGCGGCGTCGCTTTGGGCGACGCTTTCTCATCAGGGAAAAAATATGGCATCTGATCGCCGTTCACAAGAGCCATCCGCGGCGACAGGGCGCATCGCTTTCAGATCCGCCCAAAACCCTGGCAAGCAACAAAACCTTAGCAAGTAAGGCGCCATCGATGGTTCGCGCCTCCGCTCTCCCACTGGAACCAGAGGCGCCCTTCGTGTTATCGAACAGACGGGCTTCGCCTCTGTAGCGCGTTGCGCATGATCGACCCAGGCGGCGACGCGCTTTCCCGGTTTGAGAGGCCATGGATTTCACCAGCGACAATACGGCGGGCGTCAGCCAGGCCATCCTCGACGCCATCGTCGTCGCCAACGCCGGCTCCGCGCCCGCCTATGGCGCCGATCCCCACAGCGCGGCGGCCGCCGACCTCCTGCGCGAGGTCTTCGAGATGGACCTTACCGTTTTCCTCGTCGCCACGGGGACGGCCGCCAATGCTTTGGCGCTCGCCGCGCTCTGCCCGCCCTGGGGCGCCGCCTTCTGCCACGAGAGCGCGCATGTCATGGCCGATGAATGCGGCGCGCCCGAGATGTTTACAGGCGGCGCGAAGCTGATCGGCGTTGGCGGCGGCGGCGGAAAGATCGCGGCGGACGCGCTCGCAGCCAGCCTCGCCGGTTTTCCGCGCGGACCCGTCAAACAGGTGCAGCCCGCAGCCCTCTCGCTGTCGCAGGCGACCGAGTGCGGCACGCTCTATAGCTGCGCCGAACTCGCCGAACTGTCGGCGCTCGCACATGCGGCGGGCCTTGGCGTGCATATGGATGGCGCGCGCTTCGCCAACGCGCTCGTCGCGCTCGAATGCTCGCCCGCCGAGATGAGCTGGAAAGCCGGCGTCGACATCCTCTCTTTCGGCGCGACCAAGAATGGCGCGCTGGCCTGCGAGGCGCTCCTGGTCTTCAGCGCGGGCAAGGCCGAGGCGCTGCCGTTTCAACGCAAGCGCAGCGGGCACACGCTCTCGAAAGGCCGCTTTCTCGGGGCGCAGATGGTCGCCTATCTCAAGAATGATCTCTGGCTCGCCAACGCCCGCGCGGCCAATGAGCAGGCGCGCCGGCTGGCCGCGGGCCTCGCCGAGGCGCCCGGCGTGCGCATGCCCTGGCCGCGCCAGGCGAACGAGGTCTTCGCCTTCCTGCCGCGCAGAACCGACGCCGCATTGCGCGCAGCGGGCGTTCGCTACTATGTCTGGACGCACCCCGAGTTCGGCGCCGCGGGCGCGGACGAAGTATTCGTCAGGCTGGTGACGTCGTTTTCGACCACGGCGGCGGAAGTCGAGAAGGTAATCGGGCTCGCTTGCGGCTGAGCGGGCGTTTGGCGACAAGGAAAAGGCGCCTCGATTGAAGCGCCTTTTCCTGGAGAGGCGAACCGCCCGATGAAAATTCAGGCGGCTTTCGGCGTTACGACGACTTGGGGACCAGCCTCCGGCTGCGCGCCGCCAATCGGGATCTGGCGCGGTTTGCGGGCCTCGGGGAGTTCGCGCACGAGGTCGATGTGGAGCAGGCCGTTTTCGAGGCTTGCGTTGGTGACCTGCACATGATCGGCGAGCTGGAACCGGCGCTCGAACGAGCGGGACGCAATGCCCCGATAGAGCACCTCGGTCGGGCGGCCTTCGCCCTCGGGATGCGCGCCGCGCGATCCGCGCACGGTCAACGCATTGTCCCGGGTCTCGACGAAGAGATCCTTTTCGGCGAAGCCGGCGACGGCGATCGAAATCCGGTAGGCGTCCTCGCCCGTCCGTTCTATGTCGTAGGGCGGGTAGCCCGGCGCGGCTTCGAGCCCCGCGGCTTGATCGAGCATGCCGAACAGGCGGTCGAATCCGATGGTCGAACGATAGAGGGGGGAAAGATCATATTGACGCATTGCATATCCTCCGTGAATTGAAGCGACACGTTGTCGAACCCATTATGGGCGGAGGCGTCTTCCTCCGGCCCCTAATGCCTTCTGCGCGTCCGTAAGCGGCCCGCGCAAAAATGATGTAATGAGCGGGTCGGCCGTTGCAAGGGGTCGCGGCCGACCTGGAGCGGGGGCGCGAAAATATCGGTCGCGGGTCAGCGGTGCGGCGCTCGCCGGGCGCCCGTCGTCGCCGCGTGGACAAGGAAATTCGACGAATGGAGCTTTGCGTCACCGACCTCAATCCGGCGCCGCCCGGCGCCATCGCGTCTTTCATCAGGACGAAGGACAACATTGGCCTGCGCGTCGCGCGCTGGCGCTGCGGCGAAGCCTGCGCCGGCACGGTGGCCATCTTTCCGGGCCGGGCCGAGTTCATCGAGAAATATTTCGAGGTCGCGGCCGAATTGCGCGAACGAAACTTCGACGTCGTCATTCTGGACTGGCGCGGACAGGGCGGCTCCGACCGGCTGGCGCCGCACACCGGCAAAGGCCACGTCGGGCATTTTTCCGCCTATCAGCGCGATCTCGACGCCCTGCGCCACGAAATCCTCGAACCCTTCTGCCGGCCGCCCTTTTTCGCGCTCGGCCATTCGATGGCCGGGGCCGTTCTGCTCGAACAGGCGCGCGCCGGGCGCTCCGCCTTCGAACGCATCGTTCTGACCGCGCCGATGATCGATCTTTACCGGCTGCGATTCGCCGGGGTCGCCCACGGCCTGACCCCAATCCTCTCCGCGCTCGGCTTCGGGCGCGCCTTCGCGCCGGGCTATGGCGGCGCGACGCCCTATCTGACGCGTTCGTTCCAGGGCAATGTGCTAACATCCGACCCGCAGCGCTACGCGCGGGCCGCCTCGGTCGCCGCCGCGGCGCCGGAGATCGCCATCGGTGCGCCGACCATCGGCTGGGCCAATGCCGCGTTTCGCCAGATGCGGCGTTTCGCCGACGCCGAATATCCGCGCCGGATCCTGACCCCGGTTTTGATGTTCGCCGCCGGCGTCGACAGGGTCGTCGATACGGCGGCGGCGGAGGCTTTCGCCAGCCGCCTCAAGGTCGGGCGCTGCGTCACGCTCGGCCTCGCGCGCCACGAGATCCTCATCGAACGGGACGTTGTTCGCGAGCAGTTCTGGGCCGCCTTCGACGCCTTCATCCCGGGTTCGCTCACCGGGACCGATCCTTTTGCGGCCAGCCTTTCGTCCGCGGCGCCGGATCCTGCCTGAGCGGGATCGTTCATCAGAAACACGGCTTTGCCTGCTAACACGATAGCGCAGCCGCGATGATCTGAGCTACGAGGCGCTCGCGCCTGCGGGGTCGGCTGGAGCATGAACTTGCGGAACCTGCGAAACTTCGCCGTCAAGGAGACCCTGAAGGATGGCGCCGAGGTCACCATCCGGGCGGTCCGCCCGGATGACGGCGACCGCATTCATAGGGCCTTCAGGCGCCTCGACCCGGAGACCGTCCACAACCGCTTCATGGCGTATAAGCGGGACGTCTCGGACGCCGAACTCAAACACATCACCGACGTCGATTTCCGCAGTGACGTCGCGCTCCTCGTCACCATCGGCTCGGGCGAGGCGGAGGCCGTCATTGGCGGCGCGAGCTATTTCGCGCTCGATCCGAATGCGCCGGAGCGCGGCGCCGAACTCGCCTTCACGGTCGTGGAGGATTATCAGGGGCGGGGGATGGCGATGAGCCTGATGCGCCATCTCGTCTGGTTCGCCCGCCGGAACGGGCTCCGGCGATTCGAGGCCGATGTGCTGACCTCAAACCTGCCGATGCTGGCGGTGTTCCGCGCCAGCGGCCTGCCGATGACGATCGAGCAGGATGACGACACGCTGCATGTCACGCTGTCGGTGCAGCCCGGGCCGGATTAAACAGTCGATTTCTGTGCTATGGTCTCGGCCAGCTGAAATCGTCGGCGCGTCCCGGCTTCGGCTGGCCGGGCTGTTCCTGATCGATGATTGGCCGCGCGGCGCCGGTTCGCGAGGCGAGTTCGCCGCCCGGCGCGCGCACCGGGCCGGTCAGGGGCAGGACGGGGCCGGCGATAGGCTTTGGCGCGGGCGGCGCGGGCACGCTCGGCGCGGCCTGCGTCGCGCCATTGGCGGGCGCTGCGTCGGCCGGCGGCAGGCTTGCTTCCGCGGGGGCCGAAATGGCGGGGCTTTCCGGCGTCTCCTTGTCTTTAGCTTCCTCGAATGTGCGGCGAATCTCGGGCTCCACGAAATGCGCGAGCTTCAGCGCGCCGGCTTCGGTGAAGTGAACGCCGTCGGAGGCGCGTAATTTGACGATCTGCCCGTTCATGTCGGGCCCGGTCGGGCTGTATTCGCCGGCCTCGTTGGCGAAGGCCTCCCAGACATCGATATAGGTCGCCCCCGCCTTGCCGGCGTATTCGCGATAAAGATCGTTGAAGGCGTTGGCGTCGGCGGACAGCTTTTCGTTTTTGAGCACCGGGAGGCCGACCCAGACGAGGGGGATTTTCTTGTCGCGGAACATCGCGGCGATCGCTTCAATCCGGCTGACGTAGGTCTCTTTCCATTGCGGCGAGAGCGGCTCGAACGCGCCGCCCTTGCCGTCGCGCAGCGTTTGCCGGTCATTGCTGCCGATCATCATGACCGCGAAATCGATGCGCTTGCCGCTGGCGAGCAGATCCTGCGTCGTCTTGGTCCAATCGTAGAAATCGTCGCGCACGAGGCCTGAATCGACCTTGGCCTCGCGCAGGATCGAAACTTCGGGCTGGTCGGCGAAGGCGTCCGTCAAGCCCTGCGCCAGCGTTTGCCCCAGGCTGTCGCCGATGACGGCGACGAAGAACGTCGGCGCCACGACCGGGGCCGGCGGCCTCGCGCCCGCCGTGTCGACCTTCTTCTCGCGCAGCCTTGGCCTCGCCTCAAGCTTTGGCCGCGCGTAAACGCGCCTCGATTCGGTGCGATCGATCGCCGGCTTCTTCTTCTTCATGACGTGGCTTGGAGCCGGCGCCGGCTGGAACAGATGGGTGAACCAACCGAACGGATCGTCCTGCGCGAACGCCGCCGGGGCGCAAAGAAGCGCGGCCAGCGCGATGGCGAGCGGCAAGGCCCAACGCCTCGGATCGCGCCCCGCGCTCCGCCCCGGTTGGCAGTGTGGTGCTGCGGCTTCAATCATCATGGCGCTCAATATAGACCGCTTCCGCCGCCCGCGCATCCCGGGCCCCCCGCGATTAGGCTGGATCGGCGCGACAGTGTTAAGATTTTTCTGCGCCGACGCACGCCATTGCCGCGGCCAAGGAGGGAAACATGCTCATTCTGGCCCTGGGGATCGCCGTGCTTCTTGGCGCGCATGTCCTGACGACCTTTCGCGAGACGCGGACCCGTTTGATCGAGCAGATCGGCTTTGGGCCGTACAGGATCGCCTATTCGCTCGCCTCCATCGTCGGCTTCGTCCTGATCGTCTGGGGCTTCTCCCGGTATCGCGCGGACGGCCTCATTCCGGTCTGGAATCCGCCGGTCTGGGCGCGCCATATCACAATCGCGCTGATGTGGTTCGCCTTCGTCGCGCTGGCCGCCATGAATCCGGCCCCGAGCCGGATTCGGGGCTGGCTCCGCCACCCCATGCTGGTCGCGATCAAGATCTGGGCGCTCGCCCATCTTCTCGCCAATGGCGACGCGGGCGGCATGTTGTTGTTCGGGTCGTTCCTCGCCTTTGCGATCTATGACCGCATCGCGGTCAAGCGGCGCGGCGACCTTGGGGCGCCTCCCGTCAAATCGTTCACCCGCGCGGACGCGATTACGCTCGGCGCCGGCACAGCAGCCTATATCGCCATGATCCTGCTGCATCCCGTTCTGATCGGCGTGCCGGCAGTCGGCAAATAGGCCGGGCTTCGCCCGGAGGCCGCCTCAGCTCGCCGGCTTTCCGAGCAAGCCGGAGAAATCATGGCCGCCGCCGGGCTTCGGCGGCAGCCGCTTGACGGAAATCACCGCGTCGAACGGCAACGGCGCGTAGAGATGCGGAAACAGCGCGCCGCCGCGCGAGGGCTCAAAACGCAGCCCCTCGCCGAGCCGCTTGGGATCGACCGCGATCAGCATCAGATCGGTGCGCCCGCTGAAATATTTCGCCGCCGTCTCTTCGGCCTGCGCCGCGGTCGAGAAGTGGATGAAGCCATCCTCGATGTCGATCGGCGCGCCGTCGAACCGGCCCCTGTCCTCGGCTTGGCGCCAGAGCGCCGCCGGAACGATCTTGTAGATGAAAGGCATGGCCGGATCTTCCCCTGTGGCGCCGCGCGGCCCCGTTTATCTTTGCGCCAGAAATTCTGTGTGGCTCGCGATGAGGCCGCCGTTCAGCGCCTCGGCGATCAGCTTGCGCGTTTCGCCTATGCCGTAAAGGGCGATGAAGGAGCCAAAGCGCGGGCCGCGGCCTTCGCCGAGCAACACGGCGTAGAGCATGTTGAACCAGTCGTTCGAGACGCCCGGACGCTCCGGCGTCGCACCCTTCGCCTTCAAATCCTGATAGCGCGGAATTTTCCGCGCGACATCGTAAAGCGCCGTCTGGATCGCCTCGGCGCTGGCGTGCTTCGGCAGCCCCGCCAGCATATCGGCGAGCTTGGAAAGCGCTTCGCGCTCGACGTCGTCAGGCGCGCGATAGCTTTTCGCGGGCCGCACGAAATCGCGGAAATAGCGCACGGCGTAGCCAACGAGGCTGTCGAGGCGCGGGTGATTTCCGGGCGAGGCGTCCGGCGCGTAGCGGCGCAGGAAACCCCAGAGCACGGCCGGATCTTCGCTGTTCGCCACCGCCGCGAGGTTCAGGAGCATGGCGAAAGTGACGGTCGCGCCAAGATCCTCGCCGCCGATCGTCTCGGGCTCGGGCGGCGCGCCCGCGTGAATGTGCCAGACGGGATTTCCGAGGCGCTCCTTGATCGCCTGCCGCGGGTAGGCGTCGAGGAAGCTCAGATAATCGTCGACGGCGCGCGGGATGACGTCGAAATAAAGCCGCTTCGCCGCCGTCGGCTTTTGAAACATGAACAGCGACAGGCTGTCCGTGCTCGCATAGGTCAGCCACTCTTCGATGGTGAGGCCATTGCCCTTCGACTTCGAGATTTTCTGGCCCTTGTCGTCGAGGAAGAGTTCGTAATTGAACCCCTCGGGCGGCCGGCCGCCGAGCGCGCGGCAGATCCTTCCCGAGAGCTTGACTGATTCGATCAGATCCTTGCCGGCCATCTCGTAATCGATGCCGAGCGCGAACCAGCGCATCGCCCAATCGGCCTTCCACTGGCATTTTACGCGCCCGCCGGTGACCGGCGTTTCGATCTTTTCGTTGGCGTCCGGATCGACATAGACGATGGTCCCGCGCGAGGCGTCGCGCTCGATCATCGGCACCTGCAGCACCTTGCCGCTTGCCGGGCTGATCGGCAGGAACGGCGAATAGGTCGCGCGCCGGTCGGGACCGAGGGTCGGCAGGATGATGTCCATGACCTCGTCATAGACCTCAAGCATGCGCAGCAGCGTCTCGTCGAAGCGGCCGGAGGCATAGTAATCCGTCGAACTCGCAAATTCGTAATCGAAGCCGAAACGGTCGAGAAAGGCGCGCAGCCGCGCATTATTGGCCGCCCCGAAAGAGGGATATTCGTTTGAGAACGGGTCCGGCACGCGGGTCAGCGGCTCGCCGAGATGGGTCGCGAGCATCTCCTTGTTCGGCACATTGTCCGGCACCTTGCGCAGCGCGTCATGTCGTCGGAGAAGGCGAGCAGGCGCGTCCTGACCTTGTCCTCCGTCAGCACGCGAAAGGCGTGGCGGACCATCGTCGTGCGGGCGACTTCGCCGAAGGTTCCGATATGCGGCAGGCCGGACGGGCCGTAGCCGGTCTCGAAAATCACCTCGCTCTGGCCCGTGGCGGCGATTCGCGCGATGATCTTGCGCGCCTCCTCGAAAGGCCATGCGCTCGCCTGCTTCGCGCCCTCCAGCATATCCTGCGGGATCTGCGGCGCGGCGGCGTGCGGCGGGGCGTTGGAATCGGCGCCGGACGGCATGGCGGACCTCGACAAAGGCGATGGGGCGCGGCGGCGGATCAAAACGCGCGCGCCGGAACGCTTTGCTGCCAGATCGCGCGCGATCCCGCAAGCGCGCCGCGCGATATTAATGGTCGGCGTTCAAGCGGCGCCTTCGCGCGGTATTGCGACGCCGAGGCGCGCGGCCGCGCGCCGCGCCGTCTCCTCCCGCTGCGTCGTGATGGCCCGGAAAGAGCGCCGCGCCGCTTCCAATATGGCGGCCGGCGCCGTTTCGGGCGTGCCGCTGTCGAAGGGCGGCTCCGGCGCATATTGCATGTAGAGCTGGATCGTCTGCGCCGCCTCGTCGCCGCGCAGCTCGGCCGCGACCCGCAGGGCGCCGTCGATGCCCGATGTAACGCCCGCAGCGAACACCATGGATCCGTCGACCACCACGCGCGCGTTGACGGGGATCGCCCCAAAATAAGGCAAAAGGTGAAAGGCGGCCCAATGCGTCGTCGCACGGCGCCCAAGGAGCAACCCGGCCGCGCCGCAGATGAGGGCGCCGGTGCAGACGGAGAAAACGCAGCGCGCCCCAGCCGCCTGCCGGCGTATCCAGTCCAGAACCCCGGCGTCCTCCATCAACGCTTCCTGTCCGATGCCGCCGGGGATGTGCAGCACGTCGAGCTGCGGCGCATCGGCGAGGCGCGCATCGGGCGTCAGCCGCAGCCCGCGCATATCGCGCACCGGCGCGTCGCTTTTCGCGAAAATGCGGCAAGTCGCGTTCGGGATGCGCGAGAGCACCTCGAACGGCCCGGTGAGATCGGCCTGGTCCAGGTCCTCGAACAGGAGGGAGCCGATCTCAAGGTGGGCGTCAGTCGAAATCATGCCGACGAATCCTCGGTGCGGATTCTGTTGCGGCGCCCCATGGCCGGCGCGAAGAGGCCGGCCACCGGTGGCGGGATGCGACTATCTAATGCGGGATCTTCGCCCAGATCCGCCTTTTAATGAGATAGAGCATGGCGGCGAAAATCGCGAGATAGATGAAAACAGCGAAGCCAAGGCTCTTTCTGGCTTCGAGCTTGGGCTCGGCGGCCCACATCAGAAAGGCCGAGACGTCCTTCGAATATTGCTGAAGGGTTTTCGGCGCGCCATCGGTATAATCCACGGCTCCGTCGCTGAGCGGCGGCGGCATCGCGATGTGGTGGCCCGGGAACCATTTATTGAAGTTCGGATCGTCCGCTTTGGTGTAGCCGTTCAGCAGGGCGTAGATGTAATCGACGCCTTCTTCCTGATATTGCGTGACGGCGTCGACCAGAAAGAGCGGAAAGCCGCGCTCGAAATCGCGCGCCTTGGCGAGAAGGGACATGTCCGGAGGCGGCGCGCCGAGCGCGGCTGAGGCGGCCTCGGGGTTGGGGAAGGGCGAGGGAAAATAATCGGACGGCCGGCCCGGCCGCTCGAACATCTCGCCGGTCTGGTTCGGGCCATCCTTGACCTTGAACGTCGCCGCGAGCGCCTTGACCTGCTCCTCCGAAAATCCAGGACCGCCGCTCCCGGCCAGATCGCGGAAGGCGACGAGCTTCATCGCGTGACAGTTGGCGCAGACCTCGCGATAGACCTGATAGCCGCGTTGAAGCTGCGCCCGATCATATTTGCCGAACGGACCGTAAAAGCTCCAGGAGTGGCGCGGCGGGTTCTGCTCTTCGGCCGGGGCGGCCGCCTTTTCGTCGGCGGCGAAAGAGCGGGTTCCGCCAAACGTCAGAGCCAGGGCCAAAGCGCCGACGAGCGCGGTCGCGGCGCCTGCGGCGGTTATCCTGCGAAGCCTCATGAATTCGTTCCTTTTGGGCATCGGCCGTCGGGTTGGTTTTGCTGTGAACGCTCCAATCGCGGAACTGGAGCGTTCTCCGTGACTTTTGCTTTCACCCAGCCGCGCGCCCCATTTGCGCCGCGCGGATCGGTTGAACAGATGAGGCGTCACCCCGCGAGGGCGGGGGTCGAGGTTTTCGTGTTGTCGAGAACGGCGTCGGCGATCGATGCGGGCACGGGCTTCGTTTTCTCGAAGCGGCTGAGAAGCGGCAGGATCACCAGGAAATGGAAGAAATAATAGGCGGTGAGGATGCGTCCGGCGATGACGTAGCCGCCTTCTGGGGGTTGCGAGCCGATATAGCCGAGCAGCACCGCGTCGACGACGAAAATCCAGAAGAAGAGGCGGAACAACGGACGATAGGAGGCGGATTTCACCTTGCAGGCGTCGAGCCAGGGCAGCGCCGCGAGGATCAGCACGGCGCCGAACATGGCCAAAAACCCGCCGAGCTTCGAGGGAATCGACCGCAGGATCGCGTAGAAAGGCAGATAATACCATTCCGGCACGATATGCGGTGGGGTCTTCAGCGGATTGGCCTCGATGTAATTGTCGGCGTGGCCAAGGTAATTCGGGATGTAGAAGGCGAACCACGCGTAAAAGACGAGGAAGCAGGCGATCGCGAATCCATCCTTGGCGGTGAAGTACGGATGGAACGGCAGCGTGTCCTTTTCGGACTTCGGTTCGATGCCGGCGGGATTGTTCGAGCCCGGCACATGCAGCGCCCATATGTGCAGGACGACGACGCCCGCGATCATGAAGGGCAGCAGATAGTGCAGCGAGTAGAAGCGGTTGAGCGTCGCGCTGTCGACCGAATAGCCGCCCCAGAGCCATGTTGTGATCGCATCGCCGACGAGGGGAATCGCGGAGAACAGGCTGGTGATGACGGTCGCGCCCCAAAAGCTCATCTGGCCCCAGGGCAGGACATAGCCCATGAAGGCGGTCGCCATCGAAAGCAGATAGATGATGAAGCCAAGCAGCCACAAGACCTCGCGCGGCGCTTTGTAAGAGCCATAGTACATGCCGCGGAAGATATGGATGTAAAGCGCGAAGAAGAACATCGAGGCGCCGTTGGCGTGCCAATAGCGCAGCAGCCAGCCGTAATTGACGTCGCGCATGATGTGTTCGACCGAGGCGAACGCAAGCTCCGAGCTCGCAGTATAATGCATCGCGAGAACGACGCCCGTGATGATCTGCGAGACCAGCATGAAGGACAGGATCCCTCCAAAGGTCCACCAGTAGTTCAGATTGCGCGGATTGGGGAAAACCACGAAAGAGGAGTGGACCAGCCCAATGATTGGCAGCCGGCTTTCCAGCCACTTCGCGGCCGGGTGCTTCGGAACGTAGGTCGAATGTCCGCTCATGCTCTCAATCTCTGCCATAATTGCGCTTCGCCGGGATTCGCGCCGAACACTAACCGATGGTCAATTTCGTGTCGCTTGCGAATTTATAGGGCGGCACCACGAGATTGGCGGGAGCGGGTCCCTGCCGGATGCGGCCGGACTGATCATAGACCGAGCCGTGGCACGGGCAGAAGAACCCGCCGTCCTTGAACGGACCGTCGTTCTTGAGAGGCACGCAGCCAAGGTGGGTGCAGATGCCGATGACGACGAGCCATTCCGGCTTCTCGACGCGCGATTGATCGGTGGCCGGATCCTTTAGTTCGTTGAGCGGAACAGCCCGGACGGCTTTGATTTCTTCGGGCGTGCGATGCGAAATGAAGATGGGCTTGCCGCGCCATTTGACGGTCAGGATCTGTCCTTCCGCGATGCCGCTGATGTCGACTTCGGTCGAGGCCGCCGCCAGGGTCGAGGCGTCGGGGTTCATCTGATTGATCAACGGCCAGATCGCCGCCGCGGCCCCGACCGCGCCGACGGCTCCGGTCGCCAGATAAAGAAAGTCTCTGCGGGTCGGGGCCGGGGCCGGATTGTCCAACGTCGTGGTGGCTGTCATCGCATCCTCGGACTGGAGCTTCGAGATTATAGGGACGCCGTGGGCTTACCGACTAATCGCCGGTTGAGAAAGAATCAATAACCGCGGCCAAGGTGTGACGCTTCGCCGCCGCTTTCATTTGATCCGCGAAAGGCGATCCGCCATCGCGGCGATTTCTGCTTGCGTCTTGAGATCGCGATGATTTTGGATTGATTCGACCCAAATTCATGCAGGTGTTCGATTGCATTGGTTTGGAGCAGGATGCGGGCGAAAAATTGGTTTCCGTTTTTGCGCATCCCGCATGAACCGGCGCGTCAAACGGATCAACGGCTTTTCCCATGAACCCCGCCATGAACCCCGCCTCGCCCGCGCTGACCCTCGCGCTGTACCAGCCCGATATTCCGCAGAACGCCGGTACGATCCTTCGCATGTGCGCCTGTCTCGGTTTTGGCGCCGCGATTATTGAGCCAGCCGGCTTTCCGGTGAGCGACCGTCATTTTCGCCGCGCCGGCATGGACTATCTCGATCATGTGACGATCGCCCGCTACGCGTCCTTCAGCGCCTTCGACGCCGCGCGCCGCGAATCGGGCGCGCGCCTCATCCTCATATCGACCAAAGCGAGCCTCGCCTATACGGCGTTTCGTTTCGAGCCGGGCGACATTCTGCTGTTTGGCCGGGAATCGGCGGGCGCGCCGCCGGAGGTGCATTCCAGCGCGGACGCGCGCCTCACGATCCCGCTGCGGGGCGGAATGCGATCCTTGAACGTCGCGGTCGCCGCCGCCATGGTCGCCGGCGAAGCTGTGCGGCAGTTCGGCCTCGTGCGGCGGCGCGTCGCGGGCGACGGTTGATATGTATCAATGCGCGTCATCGTGAAACGCCCGCAATTTACGAAGAACACCGCGACAGCCTCGCGCAACGCTCATGGGGATGATGGGGTCGAACGGCGCGCGAGAATCGCTCGGCGCCCCAGCTTCTCGATTTCGAACCGGCGGATGCCATGAGCGCGAAAGATCCTTTGCAACAGCGTTTGGACTTCATGGATTTCGACGCGGAGGCGCGAGCGACGTTGCGCGAGCTCAAGCCTCTGATCGAAAAAGCCCTCCCGCCGGCGCTCACGGTCTTTTATGAAAAAGTGCGGCAAACGCCGCAAATGAGCGCTTTCTTTCGCGACGAAGCGCATATGAACGCCGCGAAGGGCCGCCAGCAACAGCATTGGGAAATCATCAGCGCGGCCGAATATGGCGAAACCTATGTTCGGGCCGTGAAGGCGATCGGCCAGGTCCACGCGCGTCTGGGGCTCGAGCCGCGCTGGTATATTGGCGGCTACGCCCTGGTGACCGAGCGTCTCGTTCGCGCATTGGTGACGGACTATTGGCCCGGCCTGCTGCGGCGCTCGAAGAATGACTCGGAAATCGCCGCGAAGGCCATAAATGTCGTCATCAAGGCGGTCATGCTCGATATGGACTACGGCATATCGAGTTACCTCGACGCCCTCGACGAAGAGCGCCAGCGCGCGGAAGCGGCGCGCCAGGAGGCCGAGCAAAGGACCGCCCTCGCCGTCAGGGCGACCGCCGCAGCGCTGAAGCTTCTGGCGGCCGGCGATCTCCGCGCCCGCATCAATGACGATCTCGCGCCGGAATTCGCGCAGCTCAAGGCGGATTTCAACGAAGCCGTCGCCAAGCTGCAGGCGGCCATCACCGCCGTGGCGCATTCCGTGTCCGGCATCCGGACTGGGGCGGAGGAAATCGCCGAGGCGTCGGAGGATTTGTCGCGGCGCACCGAAAGGCAGGCGGCCAGTCTTGAAGAGACCGCGGCGGCGGTCGAGCAATTGACGGCCAGCGTGAAACAGACCGCGGGCGGCGCCGGCGAAGCGGCGAAGGTCGTCGCGGCGATGAAGATCGACACGGCGGAATCGGGCGAAGTGGTCAAGCGAGCCGTGTCGGCCATGGGCGGGATCGAAGGATCGTCGCAGCAGATTTCCAAGATCATCGGCGTCATCGACGAAATCGCATTTCAGACCAACCTTCTGGCGCTCAACGCCGGGGTGGAGGCCGCGCGCGCCGGAGACGCCGGACGCGGCTTCGCCGTCGTTGCGCAGGAGGTCCGCGCGCTGGCCCAACGCTCCGCGCAAGCCGCCAAGGAAATCAAGGGCCTGATCGCATCGAGCGCGGCCGACGTCGGGGTCGGCGTCAATCTCGTCCGTCAGACCGGCGTTTCTCTGCAGAAGAATATCGATCAGGTCGTCGGAGTCGACCGTCTCGTCGGAGAGATCGCGATTTCGGCCAAAGAGCAGGCGACGAGCCTCAACGAGGTGAATATCGCGGTCAATCAGATGGACCAGATGACTCAGCAGAATGCGGCCATGGTCGAGGAGGCGACGGCCGCCACGCGGTCCTTGAAGGACGAAACCGACGAACTCGCCCGCCTCATCGCAAAATTCGAGATCGGCGATGCGCCGCCGCAGGCCGCGCCCGCGCAGGAGCGGACGCTGTCTGCGCAGCGCGCGCGGCTCGCAGCCTATGCCGGCGGCGCAAGGTAGAGCGCGCGCCAGCCCTGGTTTCGTAAGCCTTGTTTCGCAAGTTTGATTTCCTGTTCCTCCCGACTTGGGCGTCTTTCGATCTCACGCAGATCAGAAGGCGCCCTTTTTCTTTTTGCGCTTTCGTATCTTCCGCGCATTAGATCGCGATGATTTTGAATCGATTCAATCCAAAATCATGAAGGTGATCGATGCGAAGGACGTGAGAGGTCCGAAAGAATGAGTGAATCCGAGATTGGCGAGCGGCGCAGGGCCGAGGCGCGCGCCTGGTTCGAAGCGCTGCAGCAGAAAATCATTGGCGCCTTCGAGAAGCTCGAAGAGGACGCGGAAGGGCCGTTCATCAGGCCCGGCATGCTGCCGGGACGTTTTGAGACGAAGCCCTGGCGAAAAGAGAATGATGGCGGCGGCGGGCTGATGGCGATCCTCAAGGGCCGCGTCTTCGAAAAGATGGCTGTCCATACCTCCACTGTGTTCGGACATTTCCCGCCGGAATTCGCCACGCAAATTCCGGGCGCCGACGCCGACCCGCGCTTCTGGGCCTCCGGCGTCTCGCTCATTGCGCACCCGTGGAGCCCGAATGTTCCCTGCGTCCATATGAACACGCGTTTCGTCGAGACCACAAAGGCGTGGTTTGGCGGCGGCGCGGATCTGACGCCCGTGCTCGACCGGCGGCGCGTTGCGATCGATCCCGATGCGCAAGAGTTCCACGCCGCGATGGCGCGCGCCTGCGAAGCGGCGGACGGCGTCGCCGATTATCCGAAATTCAAGAAATGGTGCGACGAATATTTCTACCTGAAGCACCGCGCCGAGCCGCGCGGCATCGGCGGCATCTTCTACGACTATCTCGAATGTCCGCCGGGCGACGACGCGCGTTTTTCCGCAACCTTCGCCTTCACCCAGGCGGTCGGCTTGGGTTTTCTTTCGATTTACCCAGAGCTCGTGCGGCGCAATTATCATCTTTCCTGGACAGAGCAGGACCGCGCGGAGCAACTCGTCCGGCGCGGGCGTTACGTCGAATTTAACCTGCTCTATGACCGCGGCACGATTTTCGGTTTGAAAACAGGAGGCAATGTCGAGGCGATTTTGTCGTCGCTGCCGCCCGCGGTCGATTGGCCCTAAGCCCGCTTCGCCGCCGGGCCGTCACGACTCCGACATAGGAGGAATTTAACGCAAGGGGCGCGGCCCGAAGCGAGGCGACAGACGATCCGCCAGGGGCCGCGCGACGCGACAGTCAAGCCAACGCCGGAGGGCGAACCCATGACCGAGACCACCAGCGGCCCCACCACTTTCGAACCAGGCGACATCGTTCAACTGAAGTCCTTCGGGCCGGCCATGACGGTCATCGCCGTCGATGGCGAGGGCGTGCACGTGCTTTGGTATGGCGAAGTCAACGACGATGTGAAAACCCACGTCATCCCCGCCATTGCGCTCGAAAAAATCACCGTGCTCGATGACGAGGACGATGAGGATGATGAAGACGACGACGACGACGATGAAGACGAGGATGAAGACGACAAAGGGCGCAAGAATCACGGCAAGAAGAAGCGCAGCCGCGTCGCCTGATTTTTTCGGGGCCTCGCGTTGCGGGGCCTCCCCGACCGGTCGTCCGTTTGCGTTCACGCCAAGGCGTAAGCGGCGGCGTATCCGGTTGGCGCCGTAACGCCGGCGGCGCGAACCGCCGCCAGCGCGGGCGTGAAGCAGCCCTGCGCCGGTTCGATATCGAGCCCCGCCGGTTTCAGGCGCACTCGGAAATCCTTGAGATAGGTCGTAATGCCGACGCCGAAGGCCTTTAGCACGGCTTCCTTCGAGGTCCAGATCCGGTAGAAAGCCTCAAGCTGCGGCGGGCCTTCGAGACCCGCGAGGAAACGGTGCTCGCCGTCGCAGAAGAAAGCTTCGGCGAGCGCAAGCTCGTCGATATTCCCGCGCATCAGTTCGATATCGACGCCGATGGGGCGGCGCGCGGAGATCCCGATCAGCGCAAATGCGCCGGAATGCGACAAATTGAAGTTTAGATCCGCGTCGCCAACGAGCGAAGGTTTCCCGAATGGCCCCAGCGAGAAGGCGAGCGTTTGCGGCTGCCGGCCGGTCGCCTCGGCCAGCAGATGGCGCAGCGCGGATCGCGCCAGCATAAATCGCGCGCGATCCTCTGCGCGGTAAAAGCGGTTGGCGCGATCGATTTCGTCCTGCGACAGCGTCAGCGCGGCCCGGGGGAGAGCCGCGGGGTCGCCGGCGACATCGACGAGCCAGAGGCGGACCTCCGGGTCCGGACAGGGGACGCGCCGCCAGCCGAAACGATCCTCTGTGAATTGCGCCGGCTGCATCGAGCGTTTTCTGTCCGCCAATATCGGTATAGATGCGTCATCCTGATGCTTTGAATCGGGCGCTTCAAGGAGTTTTGGCCATCGCGATCGATCGACAAGGCTTTATCGCGCTCTTGAGCGCCGTTGCGCGGCCCCTTACGCTCCGTCTCGATCCGGAGACCGCGCATGCGCTCGCGATCAAGGCGTTGACTCGGCTGCCGATCCGCGCCGCGCCCAAGGCCGATGACCCGCGCCTTGCGGTCAAGGCGTTCGGCCTCGATTTTCCCAATCCGCTCGGACTCGCCGCGGGCTTCGACAAGAATGGCGAGGCGGTGGACGAGGTCCTTTTGCTCGGCTTTGGTTTCGTAGAGGTCGGCACGGTGACGCCGCTGCCGCAAGCCGGCAATCCTCGCCCGCGCCTCTTTCGCCTGGTGCGGGACGAGGCCGTGATCAATCGTTTCGGCTTTAACAGCGAGGGCTTCGCCGCCGTCGAATCGCGGCTCAAGCGGCGTAAATCGAAGTCGGGGATTGTCGGCGTCAACATCGGCGCCAACAAGGATTCGGCGGATCGCGCCGCCGATTACGCGCGGGGCGTCACCGCTTTCGCCGCCCTTGCGGATTATTTCACGATCAATGTGTCCTCGCCGAATACGCCGGGCCTGCGCGATCTGCAGCAATCCGAGGCGCTCGACGACCTGCTCGCCCGCGTCATCGCGGCGCGGGACCAAAGCGCTGCGCGTTCCGGCCGCAAGCCGGTGCTCTTGAAGATCGCGCCCGATCTTTCGCTGGCGGCGCTGGATTCCCTCATCGCCTGCGCCCGCGCGCGAAAAATCGACGGCCTGATCGTCTCCAACACGACTCTCTCGCGGCCAGCGCTCCTTGACGCCGCGCAGGCGAAGGAGCAGGGGGGGCTTTCGGGGCGCCCTTTGTTTGCGCTCTCGACGCAAATGCTCGCGAGCGCCTATCTGCGCGTCGAAGGCCAGTTTCCGCTGATCGGCGTCGGCGGCGTCGATAGCGCGGCCCGGGCCTTCGCCAAGATCGAGGCGGGGGCGAGCCTCATCCAGCTCTATTCGGCGCTGGCGTTCAAAGGCCTCGGCCTGCCGGTCGCGATCAAAGAGGGGCTGCTTCTGGAGTTGGAGCGGAAATCCTATCCGCGCATCGGCGCCGCGATTGGCGCCCGCGCGGGCGACTATGCCGCCGGATCCATTCCCTCAATATGATCGTGCGCTATCTCATCGAAAGTGATTTGATGGACCCTCAGATCATGGGTCAGGGTTCCGTGGATGCCGCGTCGTCGCGCGTCGGCGCGCGCGGGGAGGGGCGAAGGACGATCGCCGCTTGAGCATATTCCGATCAGATTGAATCAATCTGATCGGAATATGCTCAAGCTTTTGAATCTGGAGC
>JBKQMI010000166.1:0-10106 GCA_052146775.1 Methylocella sp.
ATCGGCGAGACTTTTGGGCTGGCACCCGTGGGGTGACCAGCCGTTTGGCGTCGGTCATTTCTAAACGTCGGTCATTGCTGAAGCAGTGACATCAAACTGAAATGAATGGTCAATCGGGCGGCGGTTATTGGCGGATACGGCAGGCATAACATGAGCAAAGGTAGAGATTTCCGGGGACCTAAAAAGCGCGGCTTCGACGATGACGGGCCCTCTCCCTATGATGCGCCGCGGCCAAGCCGGACGCCGCGCTCGAGCTTCGGCGGCGGGCCGCCGGAAATGTCAGCGCCAGCCACCGGTCCCAGCATCGACGCTGTCGTGAAATGGTTCAAAGGCGACAAGGGCTTCGGCTTTGTCGAATTGGGCAATGGAACGGGCGATGCGTTCCTTCATATCGGGGCCTTGCAGGCCGCCGGATATGAGACCGTCCCTCCCGGCGCGAAGCTTAAGGTTAATGTCAGCAGCGGGATGAAGGGCGCGCAGGTGACGCGGGTTCTCGAAGTCGACACGGCCGGCGCGTCGGAACGGGCGCCGCAGCCGCGGGCTTTCGGCGATTCGCCGCGCCCGGCCCGCCGCGCTCCCGATCCGTCGACCGCGGTGTCCGTCTCGGGCACGGTGAAGTGGTTCGACGACAATAAGGGGTTCGGCTTCGTTCAGTCGAACGATGGCGGCAAGGACGTGTTCGTTCACATCTCAATCCTTGGTCCGTCCGGCGTGCAAAATCTCGCCGAGGGCCAGTCGGTCAGCATGCGCGTGGTCGATACGCCGAAGGGCCGCGAGGCCCTGTCGATTTCGCTCGAATAGCGTTTGCGGGCATCGAAACAGTTCGTCGTCGTTCGGCCATGACCGGATAGCCCCGGTCATGCCCCCCCGCAGCTGGCGGAACGCGGCGCGCGCGCCTATTATTATGGGCTTTTCCCGACCCGGCGTCCCGCCCATGCAGCCTTCCTCCGACATTCAGCGCCTCATCGACATCATGGCGGCGCTGCGCACGCCTGACACGGGGTGCGGCTGGGATTTAGCGCAAACCTTCGAGACGATCGCGCCCTACACAATCGAGGAGGCCTATGAGGTCGCTGACGCGATCGCGCGCGGCGACATCGCGGATTTGCGCGATGAACTCGGCGATCTCCTGCTTCAGGTCGCCTTTCACGCGAGGATCGCGGAAGAAAAAGGCGCCTTTGATTTCGGCGGCGTCGTCGAGGCGATCACGCAAAAGATGATCCGCCGCCATCCGCATGTTTTTGGCGACGCGGGGGATCTGCCCTCGCACGAAGTTCCGGCGCTTTGGGCGCGGATCAAAGCGCAGGAGAAGGCGGCGAAAGCGGCGGCGAGCGATGCCGGCGATCAGGCCTCGGGTCTCCTCGACGACATTCCGCTCGCCCTGCCCGGTCTGAGCCGCGCCGTGAAATTGCAAAACAAAGCGTCGAGCGTTGGTTTTGACTGGAACGAAATCCGTCTGGTGCTCGACAAAATCCGCGAGGAAACCAGCGAAGTCGAAGCCGCCCTCGATTCCGGCGAGCCTGACGCCGTCGAGGACGAAATCGGCGATCTTCTGTTCGCCGCCGCCAATCTCGCGCGACACGCCGGCATCGATCCCGAATCGGCGGTTCGTCGCGCTAACGCCAAATTCGAGCGTCGCTTTCGCTTCATCGAGCGGGAACTCGCCCGCCAGGGCGTCGCGCCCGGGACGGCGACGTTGGCAGAGATGGATGCGCTCTGGAATGCGGCGAAGTCGGGCGAGAAGTCCGGGGGCTGATCAGTTTCCTCGGGGGCTGACCCTCAGCCGCGCCGGATCTTTTTTGGCCGACTTTCGCGATTGGGTTCAAGGCGCGGACCCACGGCCGGCTCCGCGCCCAACGCGGCAAAGAACCTCCGGCGCACCGGCTCGGCGCGCTCCGGCGCGACGCGAACGCGCAGATGCAGCGCGCCATCGGCGCCCGTGCTTTTGTGCATCACTTCGGTGTTCTCGTGCAGCCAGTGCAGGCCTTCACCATTCTCGGGCGCCAGCGCGATATCGAACAAAAGCCGGCCGGCGGAAAGGCGCGCTTCGATCTCGTCGCGAAGCGCATCCAGCCCCTGCCCCGTCAGCGCCGAGACAATGATCGGCTGCGAATCGTCGCCGCTTTGCGGGGCGCGTCGCCTGGCGCTGTTTTCGGCCGCCGCGAGGCCCTCGGCGTCGAGGAGATCGGCCTTGTTCCAGACCTCCATCAGGCGGCGGTCGGCCGGATCAATGCCGAGATCGGCGAGGATCGCCTCGACGTCGGCGCGTTGCGCCTCGGCGTCCTCATGCGCGATATCGCGGACATGCAGGATGAGGTCGGCCTCGAGGACTTCCTCGAGCGTCGCCCGGAAGGCGGAGACGAGCATGGTCGGCAGCTCGGAGATGAAGCCGACAGTGTCGGAGAGGATGATTTCGCCCCCATGCGGCAGGGAGACCGAGCGTAGCGTCGGGTCTAGGGTCGCGAACAGCATGTTGGCGGCGAGAACCTCGGAACGCGTCAGGCGATTGAACAGCGTCGATTTTCCGGCGTTAGTGTAGCCGACCAGCGCGACGATCGGAAACGGCACGGCGCCGCGGCTCTTGCGGTGCAGGCCGCGCGTGCGCTTGACGCCGTCGAGCTCGCGCTCGATCTTGGTCATGCGCTCCTCGATCAGGCGGCGGTCGGTCTCGATCTGGGTTTCGCCGGGGCCGCCGAGGAAGCCGAAGCCGCCGCGCTGACGCTCAAGATGGGTCCACGAGCGAACGAGCCGGGATTTC
Organism: Methylocella sp.; assembly: GCA_052146775.1. Taxonomy (GTDB): domain Bacteria; phylum Pseudomonadota; class Alphaproteobacteria; order Rhizobiales; family Beijerinckiaceae; genus Methylocapsa. The sequence goes on from JBKQMI010000166.1 coordinate 2,759, forward strand.
TGGTAGGCGAGATGGGCGAGCTCGACCTGAAGCGTGCCTTCACGGGTCCGGGCCCTGCGTCCGAAGATTTCAAGGATGAGGCCAGTCCGGTCGATGACCTTGGCCGAGAACGCTTTTTCTAGGTTGCGCTGCTGCACCGGCGACAAGGCGCAGTCCATGATGACGAGGTCGATTTCCTCTGCACCGACGAAATCGGCGATCTCTTCGACCTTGCCTTTGCCGAGGAAGCTCGCCGGACGGATATTCGCAAGCGTGACGATTTTCGCGTCGATAATTTCGAGATCGATGGCTCCAGCGAGGCCCGTGGCTTCATCGATTCGCGCCTGCGCCGATCGCCGCCGCGCGCCCGCCGCCGCTTGGGTTCTCGCCATGGGCCGCTGCGATTTTTCGTTGAGATAAGGACCGATAACCAGAGCCCGCGTGCGGGCCTTCATCGCCGATCCTGTCGCCGTTGCGTCCTTCGCCAGAGCTTCGATTCGCGTCTTCCTCGTTTTTTACCGATCCGCAGTCTATCATTGGCGGCGCAAACACCGCTTGCTCCAATATGGGGATCGTTTCCGATTCTTACAAATGGTCAGCCCGACGCGGGGCCAACATCTTCACCAGCCTCGAACATCTGAATCGGCTGGCCCGGCATAATGGTGGAGATGGCGTGTTTGTAGACCAGTTGAGAATGGCCGTCCCGGCGCAACAGCACGCAAAAGTTGTCGAACCAGGTGACGACGCCCTGGAGCTTCACGCCATTGACCAGGAAAATTGTCAGGGGAACCTTGTTCTTGCGAACGAAATTGAGAAAAGTGTCCTGTAGGTTTTGTGGCCTTTCAGCTGCCATCTTTAACATCCTGTCTTGTTATTGGCGCCAGCCGACGCGTCCTTTTTTTGTATAAGGCGCGTTACCGCTGCTTCGTTTGCGCGCCATTAAAGCGCACGCCGCGCCGTACGGCCACGCGTTGCCCGCCGATATTAGACCTGCTGGTCACTGTGTTTGCAACGGATGTTTCGCCTCAGGTCGAACGCGCCGCCGCATCGTGGAAAATATGGCGCAATTTCAACGTCACTGGCCCCGGAACGCCGCCGCCGATTTTATGACCGTCGATGGCGACGACCGGCATGACCAGCGTGGTCGCGCCTGTGATGAACGCTTCCCGGGCGCGTAAGGCCTCGCCGAGGCTGAATTTGCGCTCCGCCAGACGCAGACTTTGCGCCGCGATGATCTCGATCAGCGTCGTGCGCGTGATGCCGCGCAGAATCGAGTGATCGACCTGGCGGGTGATGATCGTTCCGGCCTCGTCGATGATCCAGGCGTTGGAGGCGGCGCCTTCGCTGACGAGGCCATCGGAATCGATGAGCCAGGCCTCATAGGCCCCCCTCTCCTTTGCAGCCTGTCGCGCAAGCACATTGGGCAGGAGCGCGATCGATTTAATGTCGACCCGCTTCCAGCGCAGGTCCGGCGTCGAGATGACGTCGATGCCCTTTCTGGCGGCGGCTTCGCCTTTTTGCGGATCGATCCGCCGCGCCGTGACGACGAGGCTCGGCCGAACGGGAGGCTGCGGAAACACATGATCGCGCGGAGCGACGCCGCGGGTCACCTGAAGATAGATGTATCCGTCCGCAACCTTGTTGCGGGCGAGAACCTCGCGCAGGATGACCTTCAGCGCGCCCGGCTTCACCGGCGCATCGATGCGAAGCTCCGCCAGCGAGCGAGCGAGCCGGCCGAGATGGCGCTCTTCGTCGATCAGGGCGCCGCGAAAAACCTCGCACACCTCATAGACGCCATCGGCGAACTGATAGCCGCGGTCCTCGATTGGAACGACGGCGTCGCGGCTTTGGACATAGGCGCCGTTGACATAGGCAATTCTGCTCACCTGCTCACCTGCCCTGCTGCTCCGCCCGCCCGGCCGTCCTAAAGAGATGCGCCAAAGCGACCGCCCGCCAGCGCGAGGAGCGCGCCAGCCGCAATGCCATACAAGGGATTGATCCTCGTCAGACCGCTGAGCAGCGTCATGCCGAGTGTGAGGGCGATCGTCAAGCCGCCGCTGTCCGCCGCTCGGGCGAGCACGAGGCCGCTGGCGCAGAGAAGCCCGACGGCGATTGGCGCGAGGGCCTTCTTCAAGACCCAAACCGCGCGGCTGGCGGAGAAACGGCGAAACATCCGTTCGGCGGCGAACGCCAGCGCCGAGGATGGCGCGATCATGCCGACGGTGGCGACGGCGAGGCCCGCGGCGCCGGCGATGTGCCAGCCCATCAGGCTCATGACGATGACGTTGGGACCCGGCGCCGTTTGCGCGAGCGCGACGAGGCTGGCGAAGGTCGCGTCATCCATGTAATGCGAGACGTCCACCATCTGGCGGTGCAACTCGGGCAAGGTTGCATTGGCGCCGCCGACCGCGCCGAGGGAGAGGGTCGAAAAGGTCAGAGCGAGCTCGGCCAGCGGCGCGCGCATCAGGGCGTGCGCCCCGCGCGCCCGGAAAGCGCGGAAAGGGCGGAAAGCGCGAGGGCGCAGGGAATGGCGAGCGCCAGCGTCGCCATCAGCGAGACATGCAAAAGCCCGGTCAGCGCGAAGGTCAGCGCGGCGACGACGATCGCTTGGATCTCGCCGGCGACCGCCCGCAGCAATTTATAGGCGTTGCCGAGCACGAGGCCCGCCGTCGCCGCCGCGGCGCCGGCGAGCGCCGCCTTGAGCGCGGGATTCGCCGCGAACTGAGCATAGAGCGAGGCTATGGCGATGAGGATGGCGAGCGGGGCGACGAGCAGCCCCGATAGCGCTGCGAGCGCCCCGGACCCGCCCTGGAAGCGGTCGCCGAGCATCACCGCCAGATTGACCGTATTCGCACCCGGCAGGACATTGGCGGCGCCAAGCAATTCGGCGAATTCAAGATCGTTCAGCCAGCGGCGTTCCTCGACGATGATCGGGCGGACCCAGCCGGAGACGCCGCCGAAGCCGCAAAGCCCGATCTTGAAGAAGGCGCCGAAAAGCGCGCGGTGGGAGACGCGCCGCGTCAAGCCGCCGGCGATGGCCGAGCGCTCGTCACCTGTTGAGTTCATAGGGGAATTTACGTCCAAGCAAGGCAAAACCGAAGAGTATCGCCTGGCGCAGACCAGCGCGGGCGAGGGCCCTGCCTTCCACCAGCGCGCGACGAACTGGATAGACCGCCCGAATGAGCCGCTCGCGGTTCCCGTTGCGGGATTCGAGCAATTGTCGAATTTGCCGCTCCAGCGTGGAGCCGAGTTTCGAAGGAGAGAAATTCTCTTCGAACGCGCGTCGCGCGCGCGCGCCGCGCTCTTCCCATTCGTCGGCGTGAGACCGGATGATCGCATCAAGATGCGGCAATTGGGACTCTTTCACAAAGAGGCAGAAGCTCCAGTCGACGCCGTCGACGGGAATCCAATTGTCGGAAAGGACGACCGGCGCGCAGCCAAGCTCCATGGCTTCGAACAGACGAATGCTCGCGGCGCTCGCGCCGCGCGGGCAAAGCGCAAATTTCGACGACAACATCGTCTCGACGTAAAAGCGCTGTTGCTCGCTTCTGGCGACTTCGTCGCCAAGGACCCAGTTTCTGTAGTGATCGGTGCCTTTGATCAAAACGTCTTCAAGACTACAGCCCTTGTATTGTTTCAGCAGCCGCTTCCGCAGCCAGCAGGTGCTGCCGCCCATGAAGGAATAAAGCAGGCGCCTTTCGAAGGGCGCGTCTTTCAGCCTGTCGATCCAGACGTTGCGCTTGCCGCGCTCATCTGCGTGCAAGGAGCAATAGGGGCTGGCCGTCAGGGCGCGCCCGCCGTGCGACAGCAGGCAGCGGAAATTGGACGCGTACAAAGCCGGAATGTAATAGCTCAGAATATCGCCGTCGGAGATCGCGATGCACTTCGACCTGAAGTTCTGGAACGACGGGGACTTGCGAATAAGCGTCGAATCATCGTCGGTCAGCAAAATCGCTTCCGCCTCCGCCGGATCGTCGACAAGCGCGATGTCGTCCAGCCTGCCAAGGACGGCGATCAGTTCGGGATATCGAAAATCCCGCGTGACGCTTTCGACATAGATTTTTATCATGATTTCCGATCGGTTCGCCGTCGCCGCCCGGGTTGCGAAACCAAGACATGGAACGCACTCAAATTAACGCAACCAATGCTGCATTGCAATAAAGCATAAAATTGGTTGCGACGTCGCGGGATCGGCCCCCTCTCAGCGCCATTGCTTCAATCCAAAATCATCCAGCTCTAATCGACCCGCAGCGACTTCAGCTTGCGATGCAGCGCCGAGCGCTCCATGCCGATGAATTCGGCGGTGCGCGAAATATTGCCGCCGAACCGGTTGATCTGCGCGACAAGATATTCCCGCTCGAAGACCTCGCGGGCGTCGCGCAGGGGCAGGCTCATCAGCTTTTCGCCGCCCGCTCCGTTTGGCGTCGAAGGGACCAGCGCGCCAATCTCGGCCGGCAGGAGATCGGCCGTAATGGCGGCGTCGGGATCGCCGGCCGCGAGGATCATGAGACGCTCCACATTGTTGCGAAGCTGCCGGATGTTGCCTGGCCAGTCGTGCGATTGCAGGACCGCCATGGCGTCATCGGCGATGACGCGCTTCGGCATCCCCGTCATCGCCGACACCTGCTCCATGAAGAAGGCGATAAGCTGCGAAATATCCTCGCGCCGCTCGGATAGCGAGGGCACGCGCACCGGCACCACGGCGAGGCGATGGAATAAATCCTCGCGCAGCGATCCGTCGGCGATGAGGGCGGCGAGGTCGCGCGCGCTCGATGAAATGATGCGGACGTCGACATGGACGCGCGTCAGGCCGCCGACGCGCTGGAAATTCTGCTCGACGAGAACGCGCAGGATCTTGCCCTGGGTTTCTCTCGGCATGTCGGCGATTTCGTCGAGATAAAGCGTGCCGCCATGCGCCTCCTCGAGCGCGCCGATCCGGCGCCCGGCGCCGTCTTTCCCCTCGATGCCGAAGAGTTCGATCTCCATGGTGTCCGGGGCGATCGTCGCGGCGTTGATCACAACGAAGGGCCCGCTCGCGCGGGCGGAGGCGTCATGAATCGAGCGCGCCGCAAGCTCCTTTCCAGAGCCTGGCGCGCCGGTGATCAGAACGCGCGAATTGGCGGGGCCGACTCGCTCGATGGTCTGGCGCAATTGATTGACGGCGGTCGAGCGGCCGATGATCGTGTTGACCGCCCCTGCCCGATGGCGAAGGTCGTTGACCTCGCGCTTCAGCCGCGAGGCCTCAAGCGCGCGTTCGGCGACGAGCACTAAGCGGTCGGCCTTGAACGGCTTCTCGATGAAGTCATAGGCGCCGAGCTTGATGGCGGACACCGCCGTCTCGATATTGCCATGGCCGGAGATCATCACCACAGGCAGCATCGGATGCTGGTCCTTGACGATCTTCAGGATCTGCAGGCCATCGAGTTTCGAGCCTTGCAGCCAGATGTCCAGAAAGACGAGACTTGGCCGGCGCGCCTCGATCGCGGCGAGGGCCTCGTCCGAATTCTTGGCCGTTCGCGCGCCGTGGCCTTCATCCGTCAGGATGCCGGACACGATGTCGCGAATGTCGGCTTCATCGTCTACGATCAGGATATCGCTTGCCATGGGATTCCTTCACGATCTTTCTATCGCCGCCGGGGCCTCGGCCTGATCCAACGCGTCCGCGACCTGATTTTCCGCCCCGTTTTCGTCCCCGCCGCCGGCGTCGATTTTCGTTGCGTCGTTCAAGGGGAAAAACAGTCTGACCCACGCGCCGCGTCCGTGCGGCGCGTCGCGCAGCTCCAATCCGCCGCCGTGATCAGCGAGGATCTTGGCGACGATCGGAAGTCCGAGCCCGGTTCCCTCCGCCCGGGTCGTCATATAGGGCTCGAGCAGCCTTTGCCTGTTGTCTTTCGGGAAGCCTTTGCCATTATCGACGATATCGATGAACACAGTGTCGGCGGCGACGGAAAGAGTGACGGAAATATGGCCCGCGAAGCTGGGGTCGCCGGCATAGGCCTCGATGCCTTCAGTCGCGTTCTTTACGATATTGGTCAAGGCCTGCGACAAGAGTCGGCGGTCGAAATGGCCGAGCACCTCATGACTCGGCAGATGGTCCTCGAAGACGATATTGGGATGGGCGACGCGCATCAGGAACAGGACGCGGCGGATGCATTCGCCAAGATCGTTGCTTTCCACGCGAGGCTTCGGCATCCGCGCGAAAGAGGAGAACTCGTCGACCATGCGTTTGATGTCGTCGACCTGTCGAACGATCGTGTCGGTGCATTGATCGAAGATGTCGCGATCCTGCGTGATGAGCCGGCCATATTTGCGCTTCAGCCGTTCGGCCGAAAGCTGGATCGGCGTCAGCGGATTCCTGATTTCATGCGCGATGCGGCGGGCGACGTCCGCCCAGGCGGCGGTCCGCTGTGCGCTGACGAGGTCGGTGATGTCGTCGAGCGTCACGATATAGCTCTTGTCGGCGCGACCGGTCGGCGCGCTCGTGATGCTGACGCTGAACAAGCGCTCGAGGCCGCCGCGGGTCAGCGAGATCTCCGTCGGAGCCATTCGCGTCTGGCCGGCGCGCGCCTCGGCGAAGGCTTCCTTAATTTCGGGCAGGACGACATCCACCGGCTTGCCGACGATGGCGGTTGCACCCTCCCCCGCCGGCGGGATCAGACGCTCGGCCGAAGGGTTGAGGACGGTGATTTCGCCCTTTGGGCCGACGCCCACCACGGCCACGGGCACGCCCGACAAAACAGCTTCGGTGAACAGCCGCCGCTCGTCGATGAGCTGGCTCGCCGCGACGAGCCGGTTCTGTTGCAGCCGCAGCTCCGAGGTCATTTTGTTGAAGGTCTCGCCGAGATGGGCGAGATCGCCTTCCGATTTGCGCACGGCGACCTGCACGTTGAGATTGCCGGATGAGACCTGATCGGTCGCCGCGATCAGGCGCCGGATCGGCGCGACGAGGCGATTGGCGAAGGAAAGGCCAAGCCAGGTCGCCGACAGGAGCATGATCAGCGCGATCAGGACGAACATCGTCGCAAAGACGATCCGGAAGACGCGCCGATGCGAATCGAAGCCGTCGTAAAGCGCGACGAGGCCCGCGGCCTGGCGCGGAAACTCCACGGTGAACGGATCCACCGGCCGCGCGACATAAAGAAACGTGTCCTGAAAGGAGTTCAGCGCGCGAAGGGCGGCGAATGTCCGTCCCTGGTCGAGAACGAGACACAAGGGCTCGTTCTTGCGCGCATCGTCGAAATCGCTCGCCTCCGGCCGCGGAATGGCGTTGCCGACGGCGGCGCCGGCGTCGATCTTCTCGACGATCGAGTCGTCCGACTTCAACAAGGCGGCCGCTGTAAAGCCCAGAAAGCGCGCGCGGGTGCTGAAA
>JBKQMI010000167.1:0-10661 GCA_052146775.1 Methylocella sp.
TCGATGGCCTTGTTCTGGCCATAGACCACCCGCTCCAGCGTCTCGGTGAGATGTTCGAGAACCTCGGCGTCGTCCTTCGATACGGTTTTGGGCGGAATGCGCGCCATCGTCGCGATAGTCGCCTCGACCTCCTTGATGCCGATCGTCTTCTTGCGCTTGTTCTCCGGCAGCAACATCTGGCTGGCGCCGGTCTCGTCGATCACGTCGATCGCCTTGTCGGGCAATTTGCGATCATGGATATAGCGCGCCGACAGCTCCACCGCGGCCTTGATCGCCTCGTTGGTGTAGCGGACCTTGTGGAACTCCTCGAAGTAGGGCTTCAACCCCTTCATGATCTCGATGGCGTCTGGCACCGACGGCTCGTTGACGTCAATTTTCTGGAAGCGCCGCACCAGGGCGCGATCCTTCTCGAAATACTGACGATATTCCTTGTAAGTCGTGGATCCGATGCAGCGCAGCGTGCCCTGCGCAAGGGCCGGCTTTAAGAGATTCGAGGCGTCCATGGCCCCGCCAGATGTGGCGCCGGCGCCAATCACCGTATGGATTTCATCGATGAAGAGGATCGCGTTCTTGTGGTTCTCGATCTCCTTCATGACCTGCTTCAGCCGTTCCTCGAAATCGCCGCGATAGCGGGTTCCTGCGAGCAGCGTGCCCATGTCGAGGGCGAAAACCGTCGCCTCGGCCAGAACTTCCGGCACTTCGCTCTTGACGATCTTGCGGGCGAGGCCTTCGGCGATCGCGGTCTTGCCGACGCCGGGGTCGCCGACCAGCAGCGGGTTGTTCTTGTGGCGCCGGCACAGCACCTGGATGGTGCGCTGAACTTCGGCTTCGCGGCCGATCAGAGGATCGATCCGCCCCTCGCGCGCCTTCTTGTTGAGGTTGACGCAATAAGCGTCGAGAGCCCCTTCCTTCTTTTTCGAATCGCCGCCGTCCTTGCCTTCCTTCGTCTCGCGCCCCTCGGCCTCCTCGTCGGCGCCGCGCGGCGCTTTCGACGAATCGGAGAGGCCCGGACGTTTGGCGATGCCGTGACTGATGTAGTTGACGGCGTCGTAGCGCGTCATGTCCTGCTCCTGCAGGAAATAGGCGGCGTGGCTCTCGCGCTCCGCGAAGATCGCGACCAGCACATTGGCGCCGGTCACCTCCTCCCGCCCGGAGGACTGGACGTGAATGACGGCGCGTTGAATGACGCGCTGAAAGCCCGCCGTTGGCTTGGCGTCTTCGCGGCCGTCGCTGACGAGATTGTCGAGCTCCTGGTCGATGTAGTCGCGAAGGCTCTTCTTCAGATGGTCGAGATCGACCGAGCAGGCGCGAAGAACCGCCGATGCGTCGCTATCATCCGTCAGGCTCAGAAGCAGATGTTCCAGCGTGGCGTATTCGTGATGGCGCTCGTTGGCGACTGCGAGCGCCCGATGGAGCGACTGTTCGAGATTGCGGGAGAAGGACGGCATAGACTCCAACCTCTCATTTCTTTTCCATGATGCACTGCAGGGGGTGCTGATGCTTGCGGGCGTAATCCATGACCTGCGTCACTTTGGTTTCGGCGATTTCATAGGTGAAGACGCCGCATTCGCCGACCCCATGCTGATGCACATGAAGCATGATGCGCGTCGCCTCTTCCGGGCCTTTGTTGAAATATTTCTTCAAGACGGCGACGACGAACTCCATCGGCGTATAGTCGTCGTTCAAAAGCAATACGCGATACATATTCGGACGCCGCGTCTGCGTTTTGGTCCGGCTAATAACGGCGGTCCCGAGGCCAGACCCTCCCCCCTCGCCGCCTTTTTGCGGCTCCTTCGCGGCCATATGGCGCGCGCCGGCGAAAAAGGCTCGGCGCGGGTCGCCAAGCGCGCGCGCCGGACCCGAAGCTCCGCGCTCCGCCGGAGGAAACGATTTTGGAGGAAATCCGTCCGTCACCTCAAACCCCGTCCTCGAATTTTGTCAGTTCGCTCCATTTAAGCATGCCGACCCCGAAACTCCAGTGAACAACGCGCTGGGCGTTCCGGCAAGAGGGAAATGCCGCGCGCATCTTTAAGGTTCGCCCATGATATGAGGATAACTCAACCTCGAAATGAATCCTTATCTCGGCATGAGCAAAAATTGCGCCGCCGAGCCCGCTCGGCGTCGCTTCGGGAGAATGGCGCCCTGATTGGGCGCCAGAAAATAAAAAAACCCGGCAAAAGCCGGGTCCAAGGTCGGGAGGAAAACGCGGCGAACGCAGCGTCGTGGGAACCGGGCCACGCCTTCGCGCGCCTGTCCCCTTTTCGCCAAATCCAAACTGCTGCTCGCCTCGAAGGTTTCGGCTTTGAGGGATCGCCGACGCGCAGCCGCGGGGACTGGAGGTTCCGCCACCTGCGCAGAGGCGCCAGAACCAAAATCTCGGAACGCTTAGAGCGCGATGATTTTGGATTGAAACAATCCAAAACCATGAACGTGATCGATTTCCAAAGCTTAGAGCGGCACGCGAGTTGAAAAGGGGGTCGCGCTTTTCCGCATCCGGCGCGGCTCTAGTCTTTCGCGGATTGCGCTTGCGCGATCGCCGTTTCAATCGGCTTGAAGACTTCCTTAGCGAGATTGGAATAGAGTTCGCCAATCTTGGTCGCCTGCGCTACGAAATCGGCATAGGAGGCCTTGGCGTATTCAGACTGCAGCTGAATGGCCGATTCAAGCGATTTGACGCCGAGCAGCTTCTCGAGAAAAGCAGAGCCGCTTTCCAGCGTCTTCTTGGAGTAATCGGTCGTCTCGGCGGCGATCGCCTGCAAGCCCTTGACGAAAGACTGAGACGTCACAGCCGCCGACTCGAGCTGCGTCTTGTTGAATTTCTGGAAGTCTTCAAAGCTGTTTGCCATTTGATTTCCCTTTGGTCGAGCGTGCGCCGGCTCTTCTCAGCTCGAGCGGCAAGCCGAGAGCGAAAGATGCTCCCCGCGACCTCTATATCGCACCGCACAAATCACGTCAAGTTTATATCGCATCGCACCATTTTCGCCGTAATCGAAAACGCGCGGCTTCGACGCTCTCTCTTAACCAAGCGGTAACCGAGCGGAACTAGCGTCATTCCAATAGTTTGCATCGCACCAGCTCGGGGTTGCCAGAATGTTGACGCAAGACGTGACGGTTCGCCGCATGTTGAAAGGCGCCGCCGCGTTCGGCGTTTCCCTGATCATGGTGGCGGGTCTTTTTGCGGCCAGCATTTTCATGGCCTGCCTCCTCGCGGCGCCGGCCGAAGCGCACCATCGGGCGCACGCCCATCACGCCGCCAGAGAATTCCGGGGACATTTCCCAAGACGCTTCGCGCATGGGGGGCATCGCGAAGGATATTCGGCGCATCTGCGTCGCTACGTCCACGCGCATCCTTCCGCGCCGAGCCGGAATTTCGCGGCGATCGTCGTCGATGGCAACAGCGGCCGGACGCTTTACGCACGCAACGAAGACGACCCGCGCCATCCCGCCTCGATAACCAAAGTCATGACGCTCTATCTTCTGTTCGAGCAACTGGAGCGCGGACGCCTCAGCCTTGACAGCCAATTGCGCGTTTCGGCCCACGCGGCGGCGCAAAAGCCGACCAAACTCGGCCTGAGGCCGGGCGCGACGATCACGGTCGAAGACGCGATCAAGGCGGTCGTCACCCGTTCAGCCAACGACATGGCTGTCACCATCGCGGAGGCCATTGGCGGCGACGAGGAACATTTCGCCGAACTCATGACCCGCAAAGCCCAGGAGCTGGGCATGAGCGGCACGCGTTTCGTCAACGCATCGGGACTTCCGGACGACGCCCAGATCACCACCGCGCGCGATCTTGCGATTCTCGGCCGCGCTGTGCAGGAGCGCTTCCCGCGCTATTATCATTATTTTTCGACGCACGCCTTTTACTATGCCGGCGCGACGATCCTGAACCACAACCATTTGATGGATCGCGTCGAAGGGATGGACGGCATCAAGACCGGCTACACCCGCGCCTCCGGCTTCAATCTCCTGACGTCCGTGAAGCGCGATGGCCGCTACATCGTCGCCGTGGTGATGGGCGGCGCCAGCGCGGCCTCGCGCGACCGGACCATGGCTGATCTGATTGAAGAGCAGATCGACGGCGGAGCGACGATCCGCACGGCCTCAGTGATCCAGGACCATCCGTCGTCCGATTTGCCTCCCCGGAGCGACAACCGGCTGGCCGCGGCGCAGGATCTGCCGGTCCGGGTGCAAGCGCAACAGGCGACGCAAGCCAGTTCCCCGCCGGCGCCGCCCCCCGCTCTCGCCTACGCCGAGCCCGAAAAAAGCGCATCGAATCCGGCGCCCAAAATTACGCTCAGGGTGCTTCCGCCGCAGGTCCCCGCCGAGGCCCCGCCTCAAGTCGATCCGGTCCGCCTCGCCTCGATCGAGCGGGAAGCTCCAATCGAAAAACCGCGGCCGGCATATGTATCGGGAGCGGTCAGGCCGCAACTTGACGACGCCGCCGCGAACAAGAAAGCGCCTTCGGTTCCCTCGCTCGCCAGAAATGCGGCATCTGACGGATCGACTGCGCAACCGGGCGACGCGACTGCATCGATCGCAACTCCCTCGACGATGCGCTGGATCGCTGGCCCCGCTCCGGCGAAAGATCGCAAGTCAAGCGAGAAGCCAATCGAAAAGGCGGCGGCGCCCGCCGATAGCGACAAGCCTGAGATGGCGCGCCGTCCGGCCGCCGCCCGCACAGGATGGATGATTCAGATCGGCGCAACCGACGACATCGCGAAAGCGAACGCGCTCCTCGCCAAGGCCAAGGCCGATGACCGCAAAACCCTAAGCGCGGCGCAGCCCTTTACGGAAAAAGTGCAAAAGGGCGCGGCGACTCTCTACCGGGCGCGTTTCGCGGGCCTTGAGGCGGATAGCGCGGAACTCGCCTGCAAAACATTGAAGCGAACTGGATTTTCCTGCTTCGCAACGAAAAACTAACGCTTTGGCGTGCATTGTGAACGCTCACAAGATCAACACAATGCTCTGAACCCTGGGGCGCTACGAATGACGCCGCATCAAGACCTCTTTCGCTTCATTCACCCGCGCCGCCAAATCCGTCGTCCCGCCATGATCGGGATGAAGTTTTTTCATCAAGGAGCGGTGCGAGCGAACGACTTCCTCGCGCGTTGCGCCCTTTTGAAGCCCCAGGACTTCATACGCCTCATCCTTGGACATCGCGCCGTCGCGCCGTCGCGCCTCTCCGCTCCGAGAGCCGCTTTGCGCCTCGTCTGCCGGACGCCAGCCGGAAAACCGGCGATCGAGATAAGCCTGCAGAAGACGGGCGCCCTCCGGATCGTCTCGACGGCAAAGATCGTAGAGGATTTCGCATTGCGGCCGCGTCAGCGAATCTAGCTCCCGGCCTTCGTCCGGCCCGGCGAGAATGCTGCCGCGCATCTTGCCGGTCTCATGATCCAGCTCCATTTCAATCATGGCGGACCGGACGCAGGAAGCCCGTCCGGAGGCCCTGCCCGTCCGCGCGCCAGACCCCCTTGCTCCCGATCCAAATATCCGCCAGACGCCGCCCTTGCCGATATTGAGGAGCCAGAACCCCAATCCTGCAAAGCCGATCGCCAGCGAGACCCCGCCACGCAGCAGGAAGAGCCCGGCGATCGCCAGCGCCGCCGCGCCGCCGCTCCGCTTGATGAGACGCGCGAGCACGGCCGGGCTCGCCTGCGCGAACGCCCTCAGCCCCCCGAGCAAGAGCCACATCAGCAGAAATCCGACAAGAAGATAGACCATCAAGCGTCGCCACTCAGCGCATTTGCGCTAACAGAAGGTCCGCCGCGCCGCGCGCGCGCGCCTCGGCCTCAAGGGCGGGCCGGCCGCCGGACGCATAGGCCGCGACGGCGGAAAGAAGCGCCGCAAGCCGCTGCGGAGCGCTGAAATCAAATGTCGCATAGGCGCCGCCGCTCAGCAAGGCGATCTGGCGAAACGCGCGCTCCGCGGCGCGGTCGGTCCCTTCCTGGAAAACGAACGCCTTGACCCCGAGAAGCCCGGCTTGTCCGGCTAGGTCGGCGAGTTCGTCGGCTTTTTCCTCCATCGCATCGCCGATGAAGATCAAGGCGCGGACCGGCGAGCGGCGCGCTTCGTCGAGCGCATGACGCAGCACTCTTGCGATTTGCGTATGGCCGGCCTCGACGGAGATTTTCGTCATCAAGGCGCCGAGGTCCTTACCGCCGCGGAGGAAGCGCGAGGCCTTGCACTCGCGAAAACCCCGGTAATAAACCAGCTGGACCTCGAGCCCGCCATGGGCGGCGGCCGTCTCGAACATCCTTGCCTGAAGTCCTTGCGCCAGATCCCAGGTGGGCTGCCGGCTCATCGTCGCGTCGAGCGCAAAGATCAGCCGTCCGCGCCCTGACGCGACCGGCGCAGTCTTGTCGGCCGCGGCGATGAATTGATCGATAGCCGCCTTGACGTCGGGACCTTCGACAACCGAGCGGCCGTCCGATGAGCGCTGCACAGGTTCCTCGCCGTTCACGGGTGTTTAGGGTAGTTCGTATTTTTCAATTGTCCAGAGTTCGGCGAAGGCGCCTGCGGCCCAGTCCCGCCAGGCCGGCAGCGCCATCATGGCGTCCATATAGGCGCGGGTTTGCGCCGAAACCGGCGCGGCGTAGGTATGCAGCCGGCTGACGACCGGAGCGAACATGGCGTCGACAGCCGAGAATTCACCGAAGAGGAATGCGCCGCCGGCGCCGTATCCGGCGCGCGCCAGGGCGAACGCCTGTTCGATGCGCGCGACGTCGGCCGCCGCCTCCAGTGTCAGGGGACGCTCTTTGACGGGCCGGCGCATGTTCATCGGCAGATGCGATCTGAGGCCCATGAAGCCCGAATGCATCTCGGCGCTGAGCGAGCGCGCCTGCGCCCGCGCCGCGGAGTCAAGCGGCCAAATGGCGCGGTCAGGACAGGCTTCAGCCACATACTCGACGATCGAAAGGGAATCCCAGACGAGACGCTCGCCGTCGCGCAAAACCGGACATTTGCCGGCCGCCGAATAACGCAGGATTTCCGCGCGCGTTTCCGGACGCCCGAGCGGCACGGTCACCTCCTCGAAAGGAATGCCGAAATGCCGCATCAAAATCCAGGGTCTGAACGACCACGAAGAGTAGGTTTTGTTGGCGATGACGAGGGTATAGGTCACGACGATCCTGCTTTTTGGGCCAACCTGCCTCGGGGCGCGCTTACGGCGCCGGAAACAACGCGTTGGTCTTGTGGGTCAAGCGATAGGCGAGAAGCCCGATCCATTCGCGAATGGCGAGATCGAGCGTCGAAATGCGATCCGAAGCGGAGACGGGAAGCCACCAGTCCCGATCATCGCCAAAGGTGCGATAGGCGACGGGATAGGCTGTCACGTTGAAGCCGACGCGCCGGAAAATCCCCATCGAGCGCGGCATATGCCATGCCGAGGTGACGAGAAGCCAGGTCTCGCCAGGTTTCGGTTTCACGAGGTCGCGCGTGAATAGCGCATTCTCCCAGGTGTTGCGGGATTTTGACTCGAAGCTCATCCGGTCGCCGGGTTCGCCAAGGTCCAGCCAGAACTTTTGGACGCCGGTCGCCTCCGACGGCGCCTGCTCCAAAAAGTTGCCCGACCCGCCGGTGAAGATGAGCCGCGCCGTGGGATAACGCCGCGCCAGTTGCAGGCCGGCGATGAGCCGCATGCCATCCCCGGAGAGCATCGTCTGCCCGCGCGCCTCCGACTTCGCTTCGTCCAAGCCGCCGCCGAGAACGATGATTCCGGTTGGCGCGGGAAAATCGGCGGATGGCGGCGGAAATCTGTTCTCCAAAGGCCGCAGCAGCGCCGCGCCGAGCGGCGTGAAGAGAATAACGAGCAATCCCAGCATTGCCGCGGCGGACAGCCGGCGCCCTGTCCTGGCCCAGCGGGTGAAGGCGAGCGCGACGCCAAGGGCGGCGACAAGGACGAGAGCGGCGGCGGGCTCGGCAATCAGCCAGAAAACTTTGGAAACGGGAAAAAACATCGAGACCGCCTCAACACATGCGGCTCAGCGCCGCGCGTGCGGCTACAGCGGCGGCTGGTTCAGAGCCCGTCTTCATCAGGAGCGTCATCTTTTGAATCGTCGTCGGCTTCGCCGGCAGGAATGGCGTAGACGCCGCCGAGCCAGCGGTGCAGATCGACGTCGGCGCACCGCTTCGAACAGAATGGGCGCATCTTTTCGACCGCGGGCTTGCCGCAGATCGGACACGGGCGCGCGGAGGGCGCCGCGGAAGAAGGCGGGCCGGCAGCGTCTTCATCGTCGCCAGGGAGCATCATGCGGCGGTCACACGCGATCGCGCCAGGAGGCGTGGGCCGGATAACCCTCGCCGACGAGCAGCGAGATCGTCTCATAGAGCGGCAGGCCGACGACCGAAGAATAGGAGCCGACGAGTTTCAATGCAAACGCCCCGGCAAGACCCTGGATGGCGTAGCCGCCCGCCTTGCCGCGCCATTCGCCCGAGCCGAGATAGCTCTCGATCTCCTTCGACGACAAGCGCTTGAAGCGCAGTCTCGTCTCGACCAGCTTGTGACGCTCGCCTCCCTTCGGCGTAATCAGACAGACCGCCGTATGCACGCGATGCGCCCGGCCGGACAGCAGCCGAAGGCACTCGTCCGCCTCCGTCATGATCTCGCATTTGGGCAGGATGCGGCGCCCGACGCTGACCACCGTATCCGCGCCGAGGACATAGCCATCGGCGAGTTCCGGGCTGGTCGCCGCTATTTTGGCCGCGGCGCGCGCCTTCTCACGCGCAAGGCGCGCTGCGAGCGAGCGCGGCAATTCGGCCTTGCCTGGGGTTTCGTCAAGATCGCAGGGTAGAAGAGCGTCCGGCTCGATGCCGATCTGCTGCAGCAGCTCAAGGCGCCGCGGCGACGCTGAGGCCAGAACGAGCTTTGGCCGCCAACCCGCGCCTTCGGGAGCCGCTGGTTGCGGAACCTCGCCCACCGCGGGGTCTCCAGCCGGAAAATGGCTCGCTTGAGCCTTATCTGCGCCGGTCACGACGGCGATCCCCGGTCGAAGTGTCCACCTTGCCGCCAGTGTGCGCGATTTTCAAGACTGACTCACTTGAAGCGGTAGGTGATGCGGCCCTTGGACAGATCGTAGGGCGTCATTTCGACGAGCACCTTGTCGCCGGTGAGGACCCGAATGCGGTTCTTGCGCATTTTTCCGGCCGTGTGAGCGATGATCTCGTGCTCGTTTTCGAGTTGCACTCGAAATGTCGCATTCGGCAGCAGTTCAACGACAACCCCTGGAAATTCAAGCAATTCTTCTTTCGACATCTGTTTCCTTATATTTCGGCGGCCTTCGCCCGCCGCCCGCGCCGCAACGGACGCAAAACCGCGTTGGCCCCAGCCGCGAATTCGCAAGTCGCCTTCGAGGCAATGCGGGAACACGGCAGGCCCCTGCAAGATCCAACGCGAATCCAGCGAAGACGAATGGCTGCGACCCTAGTCGAGAACCGGGCGTTTGTGAACAGGCGCCGATTTGAGGGTCCCGGGGTCAGGCGCGGGACGCAGGCGTCGGCAGCGACGTCCGGCTCTCGGAGTCGGTCGCCTCATAGGCCTTGAACCGGCGGATCGCAAAGGGAATCGTCGCCAGATAGGCCGCGGCGAAGAAAATCAGCATCTCCATCGGGAAGGTCGCGAGCAGGAGAAGACCGGCGACAACGCCAAAAAGCACGACAATGACGTAGTCGCGCGGCACGCGGCCGATCTTCTTGCCCGAGAAATGCGGAATGCGGCTCGCCATCAGCAGGGCGATGACCAGTACATAGGCGATATAAATCCAAACCATGTAGCGCCCATGCGGCGCCTCGAAAATCGACAGACTGAGGTAAAGCGGCAAGAGGCCGACGATGGCTCCGGCCGGCGCCGGCATGCCCGTAAAGAAATTGTCGCGCCAGGCCGGGCGGTCCGGCTCCTCGGCCATGACGTTGAACCGGGCCAGGCGCAAGGCCGCCGCGATGGCGAAGACCAGCGCGGCGAACCAGCCAAGGCTCTTGATCTCGTGCAAGCCCCAGAAATAGAGAATCAGCGCGGGGGCGACGCCGAAATCGACGAAATCGGCGAGCGAGTCGAGTTCCGCTCCAAAGCGCGTGGCGCCGCGCAACGCGCGGGCGATGCGCCCGTCAAGGCCATCCAGAACGGCGGCGATGATGACGGCGATGACGGCGATTTCGAACTGACCCTCGATCGCGAAACGGATCGCGGTAAGGCCCATGCAAAGCGCGAGAAGCGTAACCAGATTGGGCAGAATGACGCGCACCGGAACAGCGCGAAAGCGGCGCTTGCGCACCGGCGGCGCATCGAAAACGTCGAACCCGCTCTCCTGCTCGCGCGCCATTTTCGCTGCGCGATGATCGCGCCAGGGATCTGGCGAGCTGTTCGTCAAGGAGGGTCCTTTCATCGGCGCCAACATAGGCGCGCGGCCAAGAGGCCGCAAGCGCGCCTTCGCCCCTGAAAAGACAATCGGACTTTTGATTTTGAGCATTTCTACGGAGCGGACCGGCGATCTTTCGCGATTGCATTCTAGCCGAGGCCGAACCGCAGGCGCAGGCGCGCGATGATCTCGGCCGCGCGGCGTTTGACTGCGTTGAAAAAGGCCCAGGCCTGGGTCGCTCGCACCCAGGCGAGAACGCGGTCGCGAAAGTTAAACAGCCAGTCCATCAGCCGGGCGAACCAGCCAATC
>JBKQMI010000168.1:0-2935 GCA_052146775.1 Methylocella sp.
GGGCGCGTGGCAAAACAGCGTCATCGCCGATGCATTGGGCGTCGGCGCAAACCGCCTGCGAGCGGGCTTTTTTTTACAACGCCATTCCGGCCGGCACTCCTCAGTGAGCAAGGGCGCGGCGGAAGAAGAGGGGGAATGAAATGAAAGCTTTACATATCGCGAAGGCGATCGCGACGATATTGCCGATGATGACGGCTCCGGCTTTCGCGGGCGCGTTCAGCCAGCCGACCGGTCTCGCCGTCGATTCCAGCGGCAGTTTATACGTCGCCAACCAGTTCTCGAGCAAGGTGCTCGTTTTCGACAAGAATTTTGCGCCGCAGCCACAGCTGACCATCACGGCGGGGCTCAATCAGCCGATTTCCCTCGCCATCGACCCGGCGCCCGTCTTCGCCCAAAAAGGCACTCTCTACGTCGGCAATATCGGCGGCGCCGCGCGGATCACGACCTATACGCTAGGCGGAACCCAGTTCACAGGCACGACGTTTCCGGCTTTCCGGCCTTACGCCCTGGCGATCGGCGGCGATCATGTACTCTATGACTTCGACAACGCTGCGACATTAAACATCTATAATACGACATTCGGGAGTGCGATACTTCAATCATACCCCAGCGCCAGCATGCAATTCACGCCGGGTCTTGGCGCAATCGGGTCCGATAATGGCCTTTTCTACATCGGAGACGGTAAAACCATCCTCCAATACCCCGAAGCGATGCTTTATGCCAATCATCCAGCAGCCGGTTTTTTTCCGATCACTGGAACGGGGCCAATCGCGGTCTCCACATTCGCCATGAACTTCGATAATTTCCACAATGCATTTACTACGGACCCGACCGGCAATGCCATTGTTGCCGCCCGGGCGGCCGTTGGGGCGGTCACCTTGATCAAGAACCTTCCCTCGTTCCCTTCGGGCATTGCTCTCGACAAGGCGCGCAATCGGTTGTTCGTGTCCTTTCCGAGCACGAACACGGTCAATGTCTACAAAATTACTTATGACGGCAACAACGTCCCGCTGACGGCGACGCTCCTGAAAACGCTCAATTGAGGCGCAGGCGGTTGAACGGCTGACGAAAACGCGCCGAGGCCCCCGCCTCGGCGTCGCCGCGCCGGACGCGGCGAAAGTTCGGGTGGCGACCGTCCGGCCGGCCAAGACCCATGCCGCATATTTCAAAGGTCGCATATTTCAAAAACAGCGTAGTTTAGGAAAGGCGCTCGGTCTAAGATAATGCCCGCAGCTTAACGGAATGCTGTCCGTCACATCTTCCGAAGCCGGAGCCCTCGCATGATTTTTTCAACGAATTCAACGCCCTCGCAGGCGCTGCCGCCCGAGGCGCCATGGCGCCGGCTCGTCGCCGTCCTCGCCGTCGCCATGCTCGGCTTTTGCCTGGCGGGATGCGGTTACAACACGATCCCGACGCTGGAGGAGCAGGCCAAGGCCAAATGGGCGGACGTGCAGAACCAGTATCAGAGGCGCTCGGACCTCATCCCCAATCTGGTCGCGACGGTGCAGGGCTATGCAAAGCAGGAAAAGGATACGCTGACCGCCGTCACCGAGGCGCGGGCCAAGGCGACCTCGATCAATATCGACGCCTCGCAGCTGACCGATCCGGCGAAGCTGCAGCAGTTCCAGGAGGCGCAGGGACAATTGTCGGGCGCGCTCAGCCGGCTGCTGGCGGTCAGCGAGAACTACCCTGACCTCAAATCGAACCAGAACTTCCTCGCGCTTCAGTCGCAGCTCGAAGGCACCGAAAACCGCATCGCCGTCGCCCGCCGCGATTACATCGAGGCCGCGCGGGTCTATAATACCGCTTTGCAGACCTTCCCGACCCTCCTCTGGGCCAAGACCTTGTTCTCGGGCAAGCAGCCGCTTGCGGCCTTCACGGCGAATGACGCCGCGCAGACCGCGCCGCAAGTGAAGTTTTAAGAAGTGAAATTTTGACGCGTGAATATCTGACCATTCCGTCCGACACATGCGGGCGCGGGGCGCCAGGCGCCGCGCCGGCTTTCGCGCGCCGCTCAGGCGCTATCCTGATTTTCCTCGCCGCCCTCCTCTGCGCGGGACTTGTCTGCGCGGGACTTGCGCTCGCCTATGATTTCCCGCAGCTCACGGGGCGCATCGTCGACGCGGCCAATGTCATTCCCGCCGCGACCAAAGCGGCGCTCGATCCGAAGCTTCAGGCGCTGGAGGAGAAATCCGGCATCCAGCTGGTGGTGGCGACGGTCGCTTCGCTGGGCGGCGACGAGATCGAGCCTTACGCCAACGCGCTGTTTCGTGACTGGAAGCTCGGCGAAAAGGACAAGAACAATGGCGTGCTGCTGCTGATCGCGCCGAACCAGCACAAGGTCCGCATCGAGGTCGGCTATGGGCTCGAAGGCACGCTGACCGACGCGCTGTCAAAAATCATCATCTCCAATGCGATGGCGCCGCGCTTCAAGGCCGGCGATTATGGCGGCGGCGTCGAGCGCGGCGTCGACGACATCATCACCGTGCTGACGACGGATGCGTCCGAGTGGCAGAAGCGCCCGGACCTGCGCCTCGACCACCGCGATTCTGCGACGGATTCGCTGACGCCCTGGATCGTCCTCGCGCTATTCGTCGTCATCGTCATTTTGCTGACTCGGGCGCCCCGCGTCGGCGCCAAAGGCGACTATTCGTCGGGCTATTCGACCGGCGACCCGCGCTGGGGCAAGGGCGCTCTGCAACAGAGAGCGCCGGCCGAACGCGATTATTTCTGGAGCAATCTTCTGTCCTTCATTCTCGGCATGCTGGCCAATTCCGGCGGGCGCGGCGGGGGTTGGGGCGATGGCGGCGGATTTGGCGGCGGCGGCGGCTTCTCGGGCGGCGGCGGATCGTCCGGCGGCGGCGGCGCCTCCGGAAGCTGGTGACCGGGGGAAGCTGGCGATGACTCTCACGATCGAAGAGCAACGGCGCGTCGA
>JBKQMI010000169.1:0-32048 GCA_052146775.1 Methylocella sp.
ATTACGCCAAAGCGCGGTCGAATCTCGCCAAGCAAATGGGTCTTGGGCAGCAGCGCCGGCGCGCGTAGCCGGCATCTCCGCCGCAGGGCGACCCTGCGGCGCAACGCTTTAGACAGCGATCAAGAAGTGGCCTTCGCCAAGGATTATGCGCCAACCACTGGAGCGCTTTCCGACCGAATGGACCATTCGGTCGACAACAAATCGCTCCAGATTCAAAAGCTTGAGCATATTCCGATCAGATTGATTTAATTTGATCGGAATATACTCTAGTCGCGGGCTCCGGATTTTATGGTGGAATATACCTGCTTTCGTGAAATGGTCATGACCCGGTTGGCTTTGCGGCGCGTGATGCGGCCACCCCGGGCCAAACCACTGCGCCGTGCGGCTCTTCTAGAGCGGGATGAGGAAAAGCAGCAACCACTTTTCCGCCCGCATCCCGCTCTAACCTTTTGAAATCGATCACATTCATGATTTTGGATTGATTTAATCCAAAATCATCGCGATCTGGCGGAGCGCGTTCGACGCCAAAGGCTGCGTTTCAGACTATACACGAGCCTGCGCTGAAAGTCGCCCCTCCGGCGGCTTGAGCGATCGGCCGGAGGAAGCCCCGCGTGCGCGTCATTGACGACGCCGCCCCCATGGCCCAGATTTCCGCGGTCCGGCGCCCGAGAGAATCGCAGCATGGAGAGACCTGATTTCCGCCTGGAGCGCCGGCTCCTGAAGCGCGGCGTCTGGCCACTGGCCGGCGTCGACGAGGCCGGGCGCGGACCGCTCGCGGGACCCGTCGCGGCCGCCGCCGTCATCCTCGATCCGCAAAATCTTCCGCGCGGCCTGAACGATTCGAAGCTGCTGACGCCCGACGCGCGGGAAAAACTGTTCGACGCCATCATGGCCCGCGCCCTCGCCGTCGCGGTCGGCTTCGCCACCGCGGCCGAAATCGACGCCGTGAACATAAGGCAGGCGACCTTCATCGCCATGCGCCGCGCGCTCGGCGCGCTGGCGGCGCGCCCGGCCTATGTCCTTATCGACGGCAACGACCTGCCGGAAGACCTCTGCTGCGATGGCGAGACCATCGTCAAGGGCGATGGCGCGGTCCTTTCCATCGCCGCCGCCTCGATCATCGCCAAGGTCGCGCGCGACCGCCTGATGCGGCGCCTTTGCGCCGTCCACCCCGTCTATGGCTTCAGCCAGCATGCCGGCTATGCGACCGAGGCGCATCTCGCCGCGATCAAGGCGCACGGGCCATGCCCCTACCATCGCTTAAGCTTCAGCCCGTTCCGGCGGGTCTGAGGCGACGCCACGTCCTGGCCGAGAGACGTCGACAAAGGGAGATTTCCATGAACGCACCCGCCACAGCCACGAGCGATGCGCCTCTCGGCTCGCTCGTCGAAAAGCAGCGCGCGGCTTTTTTGCGCGAGGGTCCGCCGAGGTTGGAGCAAAGGACCGCGGATCTTGCGAAACTCCGGACCGCGCTTCTGGCGCGGCGCGACGCGTTCGCGGCGGCGGTCGACGCGGACTTCGGCCACCGCTCCGCCTACGACACCGCGATCATGGAGATCGTCCCAATCGTTCAGGGGATCGACTATCTCGCGCGCAATCTTAAAGGCTGGATGCGTCCGCGCCACCGCCGCGTCGGCGTCAATTTCCTGCCGGGCAAGGCGCTTGTGCTCTACCAGCCGCTCGGCGTCGTCGGCGTCATGTCGCCCTGGAACTATCCGCTCTCGCTCACCTTGACGCCGCTCGCGACCGCCATCGCCGCGGGCGACCGCGCCATGATCAAGCCCTCCGAATTCACGCCAAAGACGACCGAGCTTCTGGCCGCCATGCTTGGCGAGATCTTCCCCGAGGAGCAGGTGGCCGTAGTGACCGGCGGCCCGGAGGTCGGCGCGGCCTTCTCCGTGCTGCCCTTCGATCATCTGATCTTCACCGGCAGCACGAATGTCGGCCGCGCCGTGATGCGCGCGGCGAGCGATCATCTCGTGCCGGTGACGCTTGAGCTCGGCGGCAAATCGCCCGTCATCGTCGAGCCGGGATTTCCGCTCCGGCGCGCCGCCGCCTCCATCGCCTTCGGCAAGCTCGCCAACGCGGGCCAGACCTGCATCGCCCCGGACTATGCGCTGCTGCCCGAGGCAGACATCGAGCCCTTCGTCGCCGCATTCGCGGCGGCTGCGGCCAAGCTCTATCCCGGCGGCGCCGCGGACCCCCCCTTCGCCTCGATCGTCAACCCGCATCATTACGAGCGCCTGACGGGGCTGATCGCGGACGCAAGCGCGAAAGGCGCGCGGATCATAGAGATCGGCGCCGCGGAATCCTTACGCCCGCATACGCTCACCCCGATGCTGGTGCAGGGCGCGACGCCCGATATGCGCGTGATGCAGGAGGAGATCTTCGGCCCCGTCCTGCCGATCCTTCCTTATCGCGACATCGACGATGCCATCGCCTTCGTCAACGCCCGCCCGCGCCCGCTGGCCCTCTACATCTTTGGCGAGGAAGGCCCCGCGCGGCGCAAGATCCTGGAGCGCACCACAAGCGGGAACGTCACCATCAACGACACGGTCATGCATTATGCGATCGACGACCTGCCCTTCGGCGGCGTCGGCGCCAGCGGCATCGGCGCCTATCATAGCGAGGAGGGTTTCAGGACCCTCTCCCACGCCAAGGGCGTTTTCGAACAGGCGAAATGGAATCTCGCGGGGCTGCTGCGCCCGCCCTTCGGGCGTGTGACCGACGCCGTGCTTTCGCGCTTGCTGCGATGATGCGCCTTGGCTCGAACCACGAGGAGGCCGGCGTCGAAGCCCAATTATCCGCGCAAATTCGGCATTTCTCCCGGCCACGCGAGTTGGCCCGGGCCGCCGCCGGACGCAGAGAAGCGACGGCGTAGCCTCATCCGTGATTGCAGCCCCGAAGGCGCCCTTTATGACGACAAGCCCCGCGGCGGACGAACGTCCGGCCTATCTCGCCGGCATCGCCTGCTACAGCCTGTGGGGAATTCTGCCCCTCTATTTCCACCTGTTGGCGATGCTCGGCGTCGGATCGTTCGAAATGATCGCCCACCGCACCCTGTGGTCGGCGCCATGGGCGGCGGCTCTCGTTCTGGCGGCGCGGCAGGGCGGTGAGGTCGCGCAGGCGTTGCGGAGGCCGAAAACGCTCGGCATCCTCGCGCTCTCGACGCTCGCGATCCTATGCAACTGGACGATCTATGTAGTGGCGGTGAACTCCGGCCACGTGATCGAGGCGAGCCTTGGCTACTACATCAACCCGCTGATGAACATGGCCGCCGGCGCCCTGTTGTTTCGCGAACGCATGAGCCGCGGCGGCAGGATCGCCGTTGGCCTCGCGGCCATCGGGGTCGCGATCCAGACAGCGGCGCTCGGCCGCGCGCCCATGATCTCGCTCGGCCTCGCAACCACCTTCACTATCTACGCCATTTTACGCAAGCGGGTGAAAGCCGACGCTCAGACAGGCCTCTTCATCGAGTGCGCCTATCTCGCGATCCCGGGCCTCCTCTATGTGCTGCATCTGCAGGCGAGCGGCGCGGGTCATTTCGGCGCCGGCGCGGCCGTGACCACCCTCCTGATGCTCGCCGGCCCCGCGACCGTCGTTCCGCTCGCCCTCTTCGCCTGGTCGGCGCGCCGGCTGCCGCTGAGCGCGGTCGGCTTTCTGCAATTCATCTCGCCGACCCTCCAGTTTGCTCTGGGCGTCGCTTTTGGCGAGCCGTTCACGCAGATGCGCGCTCTATCGTTCGCCTTCATCTGGCTTGGCGTCGCGGCATTCGCCTTCGGCGCCTTGCGGCGGACCCGCCCGCTGCCGGCGGTCTAGCATTCGGGCGCCCGTCCAATACCGGGACAGGCTTGATGAACCCCGCGTAACGCGCCCTTCACCTTGGCCAAGGTAAACAAAAGACGTCAGTAGCGTAGCGGATTTTACTCATGCGTCCAGCATCCGCCGGAGCGGCGACGCTCGCAGACGGCGCCACATCCCCGATCAAGGTTTTGCGTGCGGGGACGTCGCCCAAGCGGGCGCCCTTTCCGGCGGCTGTAGGCGCGCTTCCCCTCAACGAAATCCTCGTCGGCGATTGTCTTGAGGAGTTGGCGCGCCTTCCCCCCGCGTCGGTCGATCTCGTCTTCGCCGATCCGCCCTATAATCTGCAACTGGAATCCACGCTCTCACGCCCGGACCAGAGCCTCGTCGACGCCGTCGACGACGAATGGGACAAATTCGCCAGCTTCGCCCACTATGATTCCTTCACCAGCGCCTGGCTCGAAGCCGTCCGCCGCGTGATGAAGCCGGACGCCACGCTTTTCGTCATCGGCTCCTATCACAACATCTTCCGCGTCGGCGCGCTGTTGCAAGATCAGGGCTTCTGGATCTTGAACGACATCGTCTGGCGCAAGACCAACCCGATGCCGAATTTTCGCGGCCGGCGCTTCACCAACGCGCATGAGACGCTGATTTGGGCCGCCAAGGATCAGAGCGCGAAAAACTACCGCTTCAACTACGAGTTGCTCAAGGCCGGCAATGAGGATTGCCAGCTTCGCTCCGACTGGCTGTTTCCGATCTGCACCGGCCATGAGCGCCTCAAGGATGCCGCGGGCCGCAAGACCCACCCGACGCAGAAGCCCGAGGCCCTGCTCGCGCGCATTCTTCTCGCCGCCACCAATGCGGGCGATGTCGTGCTCGATCCCTTCTTCGGCTCGGGCACCACCGGCGCCGCGGCGAAAAGGCTCGGGCGCGACTTTATCGGCATCGAGCGCGACGAAATTTACGCGGCGGCCGCGCGGACGCGCATCGCGGCGATAGAGCCTCTGCCGCCCGAGTCCATCGCGACCGCGCCGAGCAAGCGCTCGGAACCGCGCGTCGCCTTCTCCGCCATCATTGAGGCCGGCCTCATCGCACCAGGCGCGGTGCTGTTCGACGAAAAGCGCCGCCATTCGGCGATCGTCCGCGCGGACGGAACAATAGCGCTCGGCGCCGTCGTCGGCTCGATCCACAAGATCGGCGCCCTCGCGCAGGGCCTGCCCGCCTGCAATGGCTGGACCTACTGGCATTTCTGTCGAGAGGGGAAGCCCGCGTCGATCGATTTGCTGCGCGCGCTTGCGCGGGAGCAACTGCGCGAGTCGTGAGAATCCGACGCGCCCTCGACGCGTGAAAAAGGCCGCATCGCGAAATATTCGGGCGCTGGCGGAGCGTCCGGCTGGCGACCCGGCGCCAAAAAAAGAACGCCGGTCTCGATCCCGAAACCGGCGTCCTGTTTTAGCCCCGCCGCACCTGTTTGCGCGGCAAGTTCATGAGCAATCAGTCGCGCGACTCATGGTCGAAGTCGAACAGGTCCAGCATATCGCCGATGGCGGGCGAATTGACCGGAACATAGGGGTTCGACTCGGTCAGCGGATTCGGCAGATTGTCCCGGCTCCGTTTGGTGATCGGGCCAAGGCCCCAGTTCGCTTCGATGAACTTCAGCGTCGAGACGTGATCCGCATAGGTGTGCGAGATGTGTCCACCCTTGCTGTAGGGCGAGACCACAATCATGGGGATGCGGGTGCCGTCGCCGAAATAGTCGAGCGGCTGAACGTAGCCCGAATCCCAGTAGCCGCCGCCTTCGTCGAAGGTGACGAAGATCGCCGTTTCAGCCCAAAGCTTGGGATTGGCTTTCACGTCGTCGACGATCTTCTTGACGAAACCCTCAAACAGGTTGAGCTTCGAGGACGCCGGATGGCCGTCGATGAAACCGCTCGGCTTGACGTAGGAGACGGCCGGCAGCGTGCCATTCGCGACGCTCGCGTAGAAATCGGTCGTGTCCTTGAGATGCGCCGTGCGAACCGCGGCGTTGGTCATGATCGAGGTCGAGTACTGAGCCCAGTTACAGATGTTGCAGTAGGCATCTTCAGCGTTGGTCTGGTACTTGTCGTTGAGATAACGATTAAACTGGTCTCCGTAATAAGCCCAGGAGATCTTCTTGTCGTTGAGAGCGTCGCCGATCGTGCGCACGGTCTGCGGCGGGATCGTAAACACGTAGGAATTCGGATCCGTATAAGCGTTGCTGCCGTCGCCGAAGTAACCCGGGTTATAGTTGTTGAGAAGGTAATAATGTCCCTTCTCGCAATTGGCCGGAACCTTCCGTCCCAGCGAATTGAGGTAGTTCACGATTGGCGCAACGCCGGGCTGGGCCGGGTCCGAGCAATCGGTGTAGGATCCGCCGCCGTAGCTGGCGTTGGGAGAGACTGCCGTCTTGGATCCGGAGCCGCCGCCATAGCCATCTTGCGTGTAGTAATTGTTGGTGCCAGCCCGGGGATTTGGATTCTCGATTTCATTCAGCGCGCTGGTGTAGCCAGGAACTGTCGTGCCGGGAGCCGAGGGGTTGACCGGATTGTGCGGCGGCGTCAAGGGATTGCCTTTGCCATCGCTGAACCAGAATGCGTCGCCGGAGCCGAGCATGATGTGGTTGGCGCCGGTGCCGCCTTGCACCGCCTGATGATAATTGTCGCTCATGGAATAGGTGTCGGCGAGCTCTTTCAGATAGGGCGCGTCGCCTTGCTGGACGTTGTAGAAGCCCATCGACGTCGAGCCTTCGCCGGTCGACGAATCGGTGAAGCCCGCGGGCTGCGCCTTGCCGTTCGAACCGGCGCCGACCGACACTTCGACCCAGGGGAACAGATCGGAACGGCAGCCCCAGCCATTTTGATTGGTGGCTTTTGAGCTGTCGCAGTCGAACTGCTGCCACATCTGATAGAAGCGATGCACCGGGCTCGCCGCATAGGCGTCATAAGGGAATGACTTCGACGTGATCTGGAACGGCCCGGACGGAAGGTGGCTCGCATCGCGGCCGCCGTAGGAGATGCGCTTGTCGGGCGTCTTGCTCGTCTGGCCGGTGCCGCCGGTCAGAAGATATTGGTAAAAGTCGGCAGCCAAACCATTTTCGAGCGTCTTGACGGCCGCGAGATTGGCGGGGGTAACGCAGGACGTGCCGGTGGTGACCCCGAGGCCGGCGCAAACGGAAGGCGTCGACGGGCCGCCGACCAAAGCGGGCGGCAGGACCGTGTAGGGAGTCTTGACCGGCGTCAGCTCGTACTGCTTGGTGTCGGACGCCTTATACTGCAGGGCCGCGCCATAGTTCTTTCCCGGCTCGCCATTGGCCTGGACGATCTTTTGCGAAAGCAGGTTCAGAACTTCTTCACCCTTGTGCACCGGCTTGTAGGTGGCGAAGATGTGATCGAATGTGCGATTTTCGCCAATGATAATGATCACATGCTTGATCGGCGTCAGCGTCGCGCTCTCATTCTCCGCAGCCATGGCGACCGGCGCCATCGTGTTGCCGGCCATGACGCCGACTGCGACGCACGACAAAAGCCTGTGCTTGAGACTTTTTCGTTGCGAATCCCTGGTTTGCATACTCGCCCCTCTGGTTTGCAGGGAACCGGAAATGCCCGTTCCGATTGCAACCTAGAAATTAAACATTTCGTTAAAGTGACGCTTTTGCAAAGGCGGGACGAAACTCGGTTTCGGCGGCGCGTCGCCTTCGCAGTCCTGCGAAAAAAAATCCGCCAAACGGCGCCGCCGCCCAATCCCGCTCGAAGGCGAGCCGGATTTATGCGCCAAATTTTTCTTCCTGTGAAAGCTGTGCGCGACGCGCATCGCCGCCTGTGCGCAAGGCCGGATCGCGAAATCCTACTCCGCCAGCACGCGCGAGAGAACAAGCGCCTCAACGCCCCTGAGATCCCCGGCGCCCCAGGTCGCGTGCGCGCCGCGCGCGGCGCAAGCCTCGGCAAGCGCGCCATTCGCCTCATGCAATGCAGCGAGCGCGCCGAGCCGCGCCAGCTTCTCCGCGATGATCCGCGCGTGGATCTCGGCGTCTTCGCCGGAAGCGAACCGCCTGATCTCATCCGCGACCGCCTTTCCCGGGGCGCCGCAGGCGTCCGCCAGCGTGTCGATGACGCCCGCGTCGCCCTTGCGCAGCGCGCGCAAAACATCGAGCGCCATGACATTGCCAGACCCCTCCCAAATGGCGTTGAGCGGCGCCTCGCGATAAAGCCGCGCCATCGGGAAATTCTCGACATAGCCATTGCCGCCGAGACATTCGAGCGTCTCGTAAATAAAGGCGGGCGCCATCTTCGCCACGAGATATTTGACCGCCGGCGTCATCAGCCTCGCATAGGCGCCGTCAAGCGGGTTCGCATAGGCGCGGGCGAGGCGAAAGACGAGCGCGGTATTGGCTTCGCTCGAAAGCGCGAGATCGGCCAGCACCGCGCGCATCAGCGGCTGCTCGATAAGCGGTCGATTGAAAACGAAACGATGGCGCGCGTGATGGAGCGCGAGCGCGAGGCCAAAGCGCATCTGCCCGGCGGCCGCGACAGCGCAATCAAGCCGCGTCAGTTGCACCATATTGAGGATGGTGCGAACGCCCTCGCCCTCGGCGCCAATTCGTTCGGCGTAGGCGCCGAAAAACTCGACCTCGGCGGAGGCGTTGGAGCGATTGCCGAGCTTGTCCTTGAGGCGCTGCAGGCGCAGAGCATTGACGCTTCCATCGGGCCGGAAGCGAGGCAGAAGAAAGCATGTGAGGCCTTCGGGCGCCTGCGCCAGCGCGAGAAAACCGTCCGACATCGGCGCCGATAAAAACCATTTGTGGCCGGTGATTTCGTAGTGGCCGTTGTGGGGCTTCGCCTCTGTGATGGTGGCGCGCACATCGGTGCCGGACTGGCGCTCGGTCATGCCCATGCCGAGCGTTGCGGATCTCTTGGTAAACCAGGGTTTGAAGGCGTCGTCATAGTCGCGCGCGGCTGTGTAGGGAAGCCACGCGGCGAGAATTTCGGGCGCGGCTTTGAGCGCGGCGCCGGCGGCGCTGGTCATGGTGAGCGGACAGATGTGCCCGGCCTCTATCTGGGTCGCCATGTAGAGCTGCGCGG
The DNA here is from genome assembly GCA_052146775.1 of Methylocella sp. GTDB lineage: Bacteria > Pseudomonadota > Alphaproteobacteria > Rhizobiales > Beijerinckiaceae > Methylocapsa. Next base: position 8,901 of record JBKQMI010000169.1, read on the forward strand.
CGCGTTCTACAATGTCGCCTGTAGACCCATGCAGCCCCGCGGCCATGCTCTTTCGCATCAACGCGTGGTAGGCCGGATGGAGATCGACGCGGTCGGCGCGCTCGCCATTCGGCTCGAACATGCGCAGGCGCGGCGGATTTTCATTGGCGAGGCGGCCAAGCTCCATCGTCTCGGCCGAGCCATAATCCGCGCCGAAACCCGCGAGCGCCCTGGCGTCGACGCCGGCGCGAGTCGTCGCCTCGCGCAGCGGGATGTCGCTGGTGAAGAGATTGACGTTCTCGAAGGGCGGCGGCTGGTTGGAGCCGCCCGCGACGGGAGCCATATCCGCCTCTACTTGTCCTCTGCTTGATCTATACTTTATTCGAACGCGACGACGAGGCCGAGCCTGTCGAATTCCTCTTCGATCGCCTGCGCGATGGCCTGCAATTGCTCGACGCTGACCTCGTCGGCCTCATGCGGCGGGTCGAAATTGAGGATTTGGTCCATGTCGACCACGAAGTCGGCGCGCTCCTCCACATTTTGCAGAGCGGGCGCCGGTAAGATCGTCAATATGCGCTCCCCCCAATGAACGCGGATCGCGCCTTCGGTCAGGACGATATGCGGGCCCCCTCTCCTGGTCATGCTCTGCCTGTCCTTATTGCAAGCGCCGGCCTGTTTCACGTGAAACACTTATCTCCCGAACGCGCCGCCTCGATCACTTTGCGCATGAGGCTCGGCAGGGCCTCGCGATCGAGGCTTCCCGGCGCCGCCCAGCGACAGTCCCCGGGCGCCGGCCGACCGGCTTCGACTTGCGCCACATATATCGATAGCTGCAATTCAAAATGTGTAAACCCGTGCTCCACAAAACCGTCAAGTTTGCGGTAGCGCGTCTGGAGCGGCGCGAGGCGGCGGGCGGCTCTCGCGTCGAAATCGGCGCTCCAGGGCGTGCCGGGGATCTCCGTCATGCCGCCGAGCAGGCCCTTTTCGGGCCGCGTTCGCACAAGAACCGCGCCGTCCGCACGTCGGATGAAGAACGCCGCGCCGCGTCGCAGCGGCCGGGCGGGCTTTTGCCCCTTGACAGGAAAGCGCGCCGGGTCGCCGCTCGCCAGGCCGGCGCAGGCGGGGCTCAGCGGGCAGATCGCGCAGGCGGGATTTTTCGGCGCGCAGATCGTCGCGCCGAGATCCATCATCGCTTGCGCATGGTCGCCGGGGCGCTCCTCCGGGGTCAGCGCCGCCGCCCGCTCGCGGATCAGCGGCCTCGCGGCGGGGCGCGGCGTCTCGATCGCGAAGACGCGCGCGATGACGCGCTCGACATTGCCGTCGACCACCACGGCCCTCTTGCCGAAGGCGATCGCCGCCACCGCCGCCGCCGTATAGGGACCAAGGCCGGGCAGCGCTCGCAGCGCCGCCTCCTCCTCGGGAAACCGCCCGCCAAACCGCTCGGCGACGGCCCGCGCGCAGGCGTGGAGGTTGCGCGCGCGAGCGTAATAGCCGAGCCCCGCCCACTGTCGCATGACCTCCTCGACGGGCGCTTCGGCCAGCGCCGCAATGCTCGGCCAGCGTGCGAGAAAAGCATGAAAATAGGGGATAACCGCCGCGACGGTCGTCTGCTGCAGCATGATTTCGGAGAGCCAGACGACGTAAGGATCGCTCGCGCGCCCCGGCGGCGCGCGCCACGGCAGCGCGCGGGCGTGGCGGTCGTACCAGGCGAGCAGCGGGCGCCCGTGTGACGACCTGAGCGAAGCGTCATACATGCGCCTCGTTTAGCCGTTCTGCTCGCCGGCGCAAACCGTCAAATCACGCTCGGGGGAGCGAAGCATGAAAGATCTGCCCGCAAGGGCCAGCCTTATTCCGGCGGGACGCCAGGCGGCCATTCCCTATCTCGCCGTGCGCGCCGCGGGCCGCGCCATCGAGTTCTACAAACGCGCCTTCGGGGCGGTGGAGGCGCTGCGCATCGAGCATGACGGGCGCATTGGCCACGCAGAACTCGAAATCGGCGAGGCCTGCATCATGCTCTCCGACGAATTTCCCGATAATGAGGCGCTGTCGCCGCAAAGCATTGGCGGCACGCCCGTGCTGATCCATCTCTATGTGGCGGATGTCGACGACTTCACGCGCCGCGCCGAGCATGAGGGCCTGAAAGTGCTGCGTCCCGTAGCCGACCAGTTCTATGGCGACCGCGGCGGCAAGTTCGAGGATCCGTTCGGCCACCGCTGGTGGATCGCGAGCCACGTCGAAGATGTGTCCGCCGAAGAGATTCACCGCCGCGCCGCCGCCCTCTACAGCAGCGCCCCGCCAAACCAGGGCGGGTAAGGGATTAACGACCTGCTCTCTTTCTCGGCGTAGTGAATTGAGATGTGTCAATTCGGTCACGGGAGGGAGGCCGCTCAAACAGCGGCCGCCAACGTAACTTGACGCCGCGCTAGCGACGAGGCCATAGTGCCGGCGATGGTTCCCTTCGGGGATCAAAAGGGAACACGGTGAGGCCTTACCGCCGAAACCGTGGCTGCCCCCGCAACTGTAAGCGGCGAGCCGCGCGCCAATAACGCCACTGGGCAACCGGGAAGGCGGCGCAAGGCAGAGACCCGCGAGCCAGGAGACCTGCCATCAGCCGTGGTCACGCGCGAACACATTGGGCGGGGTGCCTCAATGGGGACCAGGACTTTCGCCGGATGGCGGCGCCTGGACTTTGGTTCGCAGTGACGCACCACGTCGCTGCGAGATCGTCATGTCCTCCCTTTGCCCATCAGCTTCCCGCTCACGCGCCCTGACTCCGTGTTTTTTCCTCCTCGCTTGTTCCATCAACGCCTCCCGAGCCTATGCCCAGGACGCGTCGAGCCTGCCTGTCGAGCTACCCCCCGTCGTGGTCGGCGCGACCCTCATTCCAACGCCTGAGTCCGAGCTCGGCACAAGCGTCACCGTCATCTCGGCGGATGAGATCGCCGCCAAGCAGCAACGCACGCTGCCCGATGCGCTTCTCGACGTGCCCGGCCTTAACGTCGTGCAATCCGGCGGACCGGGCGGGCTCACATCAGTCTTCATACGCGGCGCCAATTCGGACCAGACCAAGGTTCTCATCGACGGCATCGACGTCAGCGATCCGAGCTCGGCGAACGGCGGCTTCGATTTCGCTCACATCCTCAACTTCGATCTCGGCAGCATCGAGGTGCTGCGCGGACCGCAAAGCGGACTCTATGGCTCCGACGCGATCGGCGGCGTCATCAACATCGCGACGGAAAAGGGCCATGGGCCGATGCTGGCGACCGCGAATGTCGAGGGCGGCTCGTTCGGGACCTTCAATCAGACCGCCAAAGTCTCGGGCTCGGCCGATTGGCTGAGCTATTTCCTGGGATTCGGGCATTTCTCGATGACCGACACGCCAGTTACGCCGCCGTCCCTCGTGCCCATCGGTCGCGCGATCAATCCGAACGCCTATGACAACCGCACCTTTTCCTTCCGCGTCGACGCGCAGCTCGGCGAGCAGCTCGATGTCGGGCTGACGAGCCGCTACATCGAAACGACGCTCTTGTCGACGAGCGACGATTTCCTCGGGCCGGAGAACCTCCGGAGCAACAACGGCAGCGATCAGTCCTTCAGCCGCGCCTTCGTCCATAACACTCTCTTCGACGGGCGCTTCGATCAGACGCTCGGCCTCGCCTATACGCATTACGACCGGAGCTACCTCGACCCCAACTCGATCCCCATCGTCCCAAGCCTCTACGAAGGGTCCCGCATCAAACTCGACTATCAGGGCAATCTCCGCCTCATCGAAGGCGAAACCCTGGTCCTTGGCGCCCAGCGTGAGGTGGATCGACTCGTCAACAGCAACCCGCTTTGGGCGGTGAATGGCGATACGGCCGGCTTCGCGGAGCTGCAATCCAACCTTGGCGGGCGCCTCTTTAATGCGGCGAGCGTCCGTTATGACGCCAACGATCAGTTCGGCAATGCGACGACCTTCCGCATCGCGCCGGCCTTTCTCATTCCGGAAACGGGAACCAAGCTCAAAGCCAGCGTCGGCTCTGGATTCAAGGCGCCGACCCTCGACGAACTCTACGACAATTATCCGGCCTACGGCTTCTTCGCCAATCCGAACCTGCGACCCGAAACCAGCATCGGCTACGACGCCGGCTTCGAACAGGTCCTGCTGCCGGATCGCATCTCGTTCGGCGCGACCTATTTCGCCAATAACATCAAAAATCTCATCAACATCAACGAAACCGCCACCTCCTATGTAAACATCGGTCAGGCCAGGACGTTTGGACTTGAAAGCTTTTTAAGCCTCTCCCCGTGGAACGGCTTTTCCGTTCGCGCCGATTACACCTATACGGTGGCCAAGGACGAAGTCACGCAGCTCGACCTTATTCGGCGGCCGCGCGACAAATTGAGCCTCAGCGCAACGCTCCAGGCGACGCCCGCGCTGCTTCTGACCGCGACCTTTACCTATACCGGCCCATGGACGGACACCAATCGCGCGAGCACCGAGACGAATCTTATCGCGCCCGGCTATACGCTGCTCCGTCTCGCCGCAACTTATGATTTCGGACACGGCATATCCGGCTTTGCGCGGGTCCAGAATGCACTCAACGACCATTACCAGAACCCCTTGGGCTTCGACCAGCCGACGCTAGGCGTTTTCGGCGGCGTCAAAGTCGCTTTAGGTCAGGATGGTTTGCTGTGACGGTCAAAGATTACGTAGAATCCAAAACCGGGCGGCCACCGCGCCGGGCTGTCGATGTCGATGGCTATCTGACGATCGCATTCGGCGCGCCGCACTTTCATGTTTGCATTGGCGTTCACAAAGGCAGCCCGCAAAATCCGGTCTCGCCGGCGCTGGCGCGCCATCGCAAAATCTCGCGCGCCGAGCTTTACCGCCGTCTCGATCGATTCGGCGCGCCGGTTTCATGGGGCCTTCGGCTTTTCAACGGCGAAGGCGAACAGCAGATCACGGTTCTCCTTCCCAATCCATTCCTGGATCGGGACAGCGACAAGCTTCTGGAAGCGCCCGAATGGGAGCGCCTCGCCCTTTGGGACAGCCTGCGGGCGCGCTGGCTTGGGCTGAGGGAGCCTGATCCTCTCGACCGGTCAGGCAAAGGTCTTCGCCACAACTGAACCCCGCCGCCAAATCAACTCAAACGCAAAGCTGAAAAGGACAACGCCAATGAACTCCCGATCTTCTGCAATGCCGGCCTGGCGCAAACCAGTCTGGATCGCTTTGCTGGTCGCCGCCAGCGCAGCCTTCACCCTCGCCTTTGCTTGCGCAACCCCTTTTGCGGCTTTCGCAGCCGTCGCCGCTCTGACCATGACGCGCCGCGACGCCCTGCTTCTCGTCGGCCTCGTTTGGTTCGCCAACCAATGCGTCGGGTTCGGCGTGCTGCATTATCCGTGGACAGCGGATTGTCTCGCCTGGGGCGCTGGTCTCGGCATCATTGCGTTGCTTTCGGTGCTGGCTGCCGAATTTGGCGCGAAGCGCTTGATCGGCCGCAATGGAATCCTCGCTTCGATCAAGGCCTTCCTCGCCGCCTTTGCGATCTATGAAGGCCTTCTCTTTCTCACCTCCATCGCCGTCCAAAGCGGGGTCGAAGATTATACAGCGGCGATCGTCGGACGAATCCTCGCCATCAACGCCGTCGCCTTCGCCGGGCTCCTCGCGCTGAACAAACTGGGCGCGTCGGCTGGCCTCGTCCCGGCGCCCAGCGGTCAGCTTGCCGTGACCGGCGGACGCGGGTAACAGACCGCCACCGACCGGATTTTGCCCTCCTCCCCCAAAAGCGCTACAAAGCCCCATGCGCCCGCGCAAGGAACCCTGGTCTCGCCCGCTCGCCGATCTTGTCGGACCGATCATCGATCCGGTGCTGGCCAAGCGCGGCTTTGGCCAGTCCGATATCATTCTCTACTGGGACGAGATCGTCGGCGAGCGCCTCGCCGCGATGTCGCAGCCGCTCAAGCTTAACTGGCCGCCGCGCCGCGCCGGGGCGGACAGCTTCGCGCCGGCGGCGCTCGTCGTGCGCGTCGAGACGGGATTTGCGCTGGAGCTGCAGCATCTTGCCGGGGCCGTCATCGCGCGCGTCAACGCCCATCTTGGCTGGCGCTGCGTCGACAGGCTTGTGCTGAAACAGGGGCCGGTCGAGCCGCGCCCGCCCGCGAGGCGCCCCCCCGCGCCGCCCGATCCCGCGATTTTGCAGGCCGCAGAGGCCGCCGTCGGGCAAATCGACAATGAAGCCCTGCGCGCGGCCTTGACGCGCCTTGGCGCCAATGTGCTAAGCCAGCCCCGGCCGGGCGGGCGCAGCTAAAACCCGGCCCGACGCCCCGGCGCCCTTTTTCCGCCGCGCCGCGGTGGTTTTGTCAGCGCACTGGAAAACCGGCCGGTCCCCGGCCCCGGGATGGATGAACGCATGAAGACGCCGATCGAAAACCCCGCCCGGAGCCGCCGCGCCCATCTGCGCATCACCGCCGCCTTGGTGGCCGTCCTCGCTGCCGGCGGCGCGCTGGCGGGCCTTGCCGGACGCGCCGCGCTGGCCGAGGGAACGACCATTCCGGCCGAACAGCTGATGGCTCCCGAGGCGCTGCCCGATCTTCCGGTCGGCAAGGCGGACGCGCCTGTGACAATCGTCGAATACGCCTCGATGACCTGCTCGCATTGCGCCGCCTTCTACGCGACGACCTATCCGGTGTTGAAGGCCAAATATATCGACACGGGCAAGGTGCGCTTCATCCTGCGCGAGTTTCCGCTGGATCCGCTGGCCACCGCCGGGTTCATGCTGGCCCGCTGCGCCGGCGACGACAAGCGCGAGGCCATCGTCGATCTTTTGTTCGCGCAGCAGAAGAACTGGGCGTTCACCGAGAAGCCGGTGGAATCGCTCGCCATGCTGGTCAAGCAGACCGGCATGGGACAGGATCAATTCGAGGCCTGCCTCAAAAATCAGGATCTCTACGACAACATCAACAAGGTGCGCGATCGCGCCTCGGAGAAATTCGGCGTCAGCGCGACGCCGACCTTTTTCTTCAACGGACAGAAGCAGAGCGGCGAGCTGACGCCGGAATCGCTCGACAAAATTCTGGAGCCGCTGCTGAAGAGCTGAGGCGGGACGCGAGGTTCGTCCCACGCGAGACTCAATCCCTCCGGGCGTATTCCAAGCGAGCGCCAAACCAGCTGGAGGAAGCGCCGTGCGACGCCGCAACGCGATGAAATATCTTGCCGCCGCGGCGCTCCTGTTCGCGACGATGTCGGTCCCGCGCGCCGAAGAGGCGGCGCTTGATGCCGCGTGGATCAAGGCGCACGCCTCCGCCCTCGCGCTCGATCTGTTTCAGCATCTCCAGGCGGGTCGGATCGACCGTGCGCAATTGACGCCGCTCTATAGCCAGCAGTTGCCGGACAGCGCCGTCGCGGAGATGGCGCGCCGCCTCAAAACCTATGGCGCGCCGACGGGAAGCGATCTCCGCCAGTTCCGCACCATGGACACGCAGACGTTCACGCTCGTCAAACTGTTTTTCGAGCGCGGCGACGCGATGACCATCATGATCGGCTACGACGAGGACCGCAAGATTACGGCGATCAGCTTCCCGAGCATGGGACAGGAATAGGGGCGAGGCTGAGCGCCCGGCCCTTCGCGCACGGAAAGATTTAGCCGCCGTCGCCGAACGGGTGCGGCTCCTTGTTGTCCCTCAGCACGGGGACCGGATCGTCCGGGCGCTGAAGATTCGGAATGAGGTCGCTCGAAGCGCCGCCGGGATATCGCTTGATGTTCGGATATTTGATGATGGATTTGTCGAAATCGATCATCACCGGAAAAATGATCGAGCCGACCCATCCATTGTCCTGGCCGGCGTATTTTCCCGGCGACGACGACAACACCCGCGTCGGCGCCGCGCCGTTGAAAATCATGTCGTATTTCTCATACGGATCCATGGTCAGGTTGTAGAGCGCGCCGATGGCGCCGAGATCGGCCTGCGCGCCGAGCCATGAGTCCTTGGCTGTGTAGAGATATTTCCAGGCGATGTTGAGCCAGGGCTCTTTTGGGTCGCCGCCGATGTCGGCCCGGACGCCGTAGAAATTCTCGCCGTCGATGTAGACCCACGACTTGCGCGCGGAGTGCTGCGCCTTGCCGAGGATGTAGGCGCTGTTGTCGATGCTGTCGAAATAGATGCCCTTTCCGTCATTGCCGACCCAGTCATGCGGCGGCGGCTCAAGGCCGACCATGCCGGCGAGGGTCGCCCAGGCGTCGATATGCGACATCATCTCGTCAAAATGGACGCCGGCCTGGATGTGTTTCGGCCACCACATGATGCCCGGCACGCGCCAACCGCCTTCGAAGGGGCTTCCCTTTTCGCCGCGGAACGGCGTCGTGCCCGCGTCGGGATAGGCGTCGAGCCAGGCGCCGTTATCGGCGGTGACGATCACGATCGTGTCGGGCGCCTCGGCGCGGATGGCGTCCATGACGCGGCCGATGTTGGAGTCGAGCTCCATCAGCGAGTCGGAATAATCGCCAAGGTGCGACCGTCCCTGGAACGCCGGCGCGGCATGGGTCGGGTTGTGCATCTTCAGGAAATTGACGTCCATGAAGAAAGGCTTGTCGCCCCTGGCGTGCGCCTTGATATATTCGACCGCCGAGTCCGTCTGGCGGATGTCGAATGTCGCCATGCTGTCATAGGTGATGGTGTCCACGCGCTTGGCCGGCTGCCCGGCGACACCCTCCCATTCGCCGAGATTCACGACGCTGTCGAACATCTCGTTGAATTGCGGGTTGTAGGACGGAAACCACGGGTGAAAAGTTGGCGAGGTGTCGTCATAGGCGTAGACGCCCGCGTAATAGGCGGCGAAATGCTTCATCTCGTCGAAGCCATGCTCGGTCGGATAGGAGTCGGGCGTGTCGCCCAAATGCCATTTGCCCGAAAAATATGTCGCGTAGCCGTTCTTCTGGAAGAATTCGGCGATCGTCGGGGTCTGTTTCTTCAGGCGGTTTTCATCCCCCGGCGCGACCACGATCGAGAGCGCCGAACGGATCGGGATGCGTCCTGTGATGAAGGAGGCGCGTCCCGCGGTGCAACTCGCCTGGCCATACCAGTTGGTGAAGACCGCGCCTTCCCTGGCGATCTGGTCGACATTCGGCGTCGGATGGCCGAGCGCCGCCCCGCCGCCCGAATAGGCGCCGAAATCCTGCCAGCCAGTATCGTCGGTCATCAGCATGACGATGTTCGGGCGTTTCTGCTGCGCCTGCGCGGGCAGGCTCATGAACAGCGTCGCCGACAGCGAGGCGCCGGCCGCAAGTCCGAACGCGAACTTCGCCAATTTCGAAAGCGCGTTCATTGGATTTCTCCACACGCTTTCCGAAATAGGCTGAAATACGCCCGCCGCAATGACATGGATCATTGTCGCCAGCGCGCTTGAGACTATTTCTCCTCACGCAGACGCGGCGCGGGCGCGCGGCTTAGTTGGAGCCAAGGCGACCACGCCGTCTGGAGCGCGCGCATCCAGAAGACGGCGGGGTTGGCAGCTTCGAAAAAATCGAAGAAAGCGCCGAACGATGGCTTCGCGCGCAGCGTGATCGAGAGCATCTCTCCATCGCCGCGCCAGGGGCGGCGATGCAGGATCTCAACATCCAGATTCGGCAGCTGCGCCACAGCCCTTGCGTCGTCGTAGTCGGATTGCATGGACTTTTCCTTCCGCTGTTGCTTGCCGCTGTTGCTTGCCGCCGTTGCTTGCCGCCGTTGCTTGCGTTGCTTGGCGCCATGAACCGTAGCGGCGCCGCGCGCTGGATCGCGCCGACGATAACATCCCTCGCGTTCACCGCGCGAGCAACTTTTTATACAAAAAAGTCCGCGCGAAGCCGGGCGGAAAATCGTCGATCCGGCCAAACGGCGCAAAGCCGCAACGGGCATAGAACTGCGCCGCGCCGGGATCGAATGTATCTAGGTAAAGGCCGATGCAGTTTTCCGCGCGGGCTTCCGTCTCGGCCTGTTGCATGAGGCTTCGCCCGACGCCCCGGCCCCGCCAGCTCGCCGCAACCCAAAAGTGGCGGATGTAGCGCCAACCCCAATGGGTTGCGCCGTTCAATCCGCCGACGAGCACGTCCGCGTCGTCATAGGCGAGAATCGAGAACGGCGCCTCGTCGCGCGGACCGAACCGCGCGGCGACCTCCGCCTCCAGAGATTGTGCGACGAGGGCCGATGCTTTTTCGTCAAGGCTGTCGTAACTGACGAGGACCAGCGGCTTTCGACGCTTTTGGTTTTCGGGTTTTTTGGGGCTTAGGGTCATGTTCCGCGCATGAATATGATCGCGACAATGGCGTTGGCATCATGTGCGATCGCGGCGTTCGCGGCAATCGGCGCGGCGAAGGCTGAGAACGCCGTCTGTCAGGCGCCGGCGCGAATCGAGGCCGCGGGACCCGCGCCTGCGTCCCGCGCACGCGTGGAGAACTATCGCCCGGTCTTTGAGGAATGCCGAAACGGAGCGGGGGCGTCGCGGCTCGCCATCCGCCGCTTCAGCGTCGACGGCGCGAGCCTCATGCTCACGGTCGAACCCGCAACGCTCGCGACAAGTCTCGAACATGCGCAATGCTGGAGCTGCGCGGACACGGACGGCGCCGCGCAGAAAGACACGCGATTCATCCGCGCGGTGGAGGCGCCGTCGCAGCACGCGATCAGCACGGCCAAACAACCGGATGTCCTTTTCAACGCCGGCCTCTCGCACGGACAGGGCGACGGCGCTTTCATCACCGGCGATCTCTGCCCGAGCCGTCAGCCGCTCGACCGCGCCTTCCTGAATAAACTTGAGGCGCTGGAGCCGGGAATGCCCATCGCGCTCTCGATCTCCGGCCTTTGGCTGATCCGGCACTGGACCGATTTTCAATGGCTGCGGGCGCAGGCTCGATCCGGCGCGCTGGCGATCGCCTGGGTCAATCATTCCTACCATCACCCCTATTTCCCCAGCCGCCCGGCCGGCCGCAATTACATGCTGACGCCGGGCTTCGACCCGCAGGCCGAAATTCTCGACACGGAGCGGCTCCTGATCGCCAATGGGGAGACCCCTTCCGTATTTTTCCGCTTTCCCGGATTGATCTCCGACGCAGCGCTGATGGAGATCGTGCGGCGCGATCATCTCGTTGCGCTCGGCGCCGACGGCTGGCTGGTTTTCGCGCCGCCGCTGCGGCCGGGCGCGATCCTGCTCGTGCACGCCAACGGCAACGAGCCGGCGGGTCTGCGGCTGTTTTCAAAGCTTCTCGAAAAGGGACGGCTGCCGCGCCCGTTCCGGCCGATCGGCGAGGCGCCTTGACGCAGGCGCGGAACCGGAGCGCAGGATCTGGCGTTACATCAAAAAGCGCATTTTCGCGACCGGCCTGGACATCAAAAAAATGCGCTCTCAAAAGCCCAAAACCGTTCTGGCGATCATTGCTGTGCTTGCCGTCTTCGGCGCGGCGCCCTTGCATGCGTCGGAACATCGGGCGGGCGCCGGGCATCGCGTTCGCGGCTACGCGGTTATCGCAGGCCCCGCCGTCCTCTACGCGCATGGGCGCGTCCTGCATGGGCGCGCGCGAGGCGGCCATTTCGCCGAACTCGTCGGCGATCCCGATGGCGGCATGGGCTTTTACCCATTGCCCTGGGTCTATCGCGTCGGCGCCTGGCGCGCGCGCCAGCGGCGGGCGTTCAATTCCTACAACGCCATCCGCTTCGCCATCATGAGCCAGGCGATGTATAGCTACGTCTTCCCCTACAACGACAATCGCCCCGGCGTTTTCAACGCCTACGACGGCTACGGCACGCCCTTCTTCGCAGGCTATTACGGCCCCGGCGATCCCGCCGCCGACCCCAGTCCGTTCGGGCGCCCTTACCGCAACTGACGCGCGGCGCGCCGGCAGGTGGGAAACCCCACCAAGGCCATCGGCGCAATCGGGCATGAAGGGGGTGCTTGAGGGCGACCGCACGGCCGTTCGGAAGCAACCCCATTCAACCTTTTAGGGAATCAAACGCCATGAAGACTCTCTCCGCCCTGACGCTCGCCGTTTTCGTCGTCGCCTCGCCCGCCTTCGCCCGTGGCGTCGGCGTCGGCCACATGACCGGCTCCCACACCGCCGCCGCCCGCGCCGACCGCGCGCCGGCGCGCGAATTCTCGAAGCTCGACAGGGATGCCGGCGCCCGCGCCCCTATCGTTCTCGCAAGAGCCTTCTAACAACGGCCAAGCGGGCGCATTCCGACAGTTTTACCGGGATGCCCCGTCCCGCTTCGTCATTCGCCGCCTCTTCGTCGCGCGCAGCGCCGAGGGGGCGGCGGGGGCGGCATGGATCATTCGATGGGCGACGGCGACCAATTGACGCCTCGCCAGGCCATCGGCGTTCCAGCGCAAGCCTGCGACCGCGGCGCCATTCGCAGCCCGAAGCTCGATCGCGGAGCCGATCGTAACCGCGCGAACGTGAAGCGCCGCATCGCCCAGCTGCAGAACCTCAAGGCCGCTTCGCAAAACAAGCTGCACTGGGGCGCGGGCGCCCGGACCGCGAAGGACCTCGCCGAAACCAAGAGAATCCGGCAGGAGATCGCCCGGTTGCAGAGTCGCGAAGCGCGCGGCGAATCGATTAAAACAGCCTGGTGAGCAGGAGGCGTATCGGCGCGCGACGCGACCCATGGGTCTTTGCGTCGCGCGAAGGGTAGCGCCTTAAAACATATCGAGAGCGACGCGGGCCTCGTCCGACATCCGGCTCTGATTCCAGGGCGGATCGAAAACGACGTCGACCTTCGCGCCCAAAGTTCCGTTGACGGCCCCGATCGCGGCTTCGACCGAGCGCGCGATTTCGCCCGCCACCGGGCAGCCCGGCGCCGTCAATGTCATTTCGACTTTGACCTGATGGTCAGCCTCGAACTCGACCTTGTAGATCAACCCCAGTTCATAGATGTCGCAGGGGATTTCGGGATCGAACACGGTCTTGAAGGCGCTCACCGCCTCATCGACGAAACGCGCCCGCTCGGCTTGCGGAATCGAGCCGTCGAAGATCCATTGCGGCTCGTGCGGCATGATTTCGGCGGCGTCGCTGGTCTGCGCGTCGGCCATGGGGGTCCTCATTCCTTCCGCCTCAGCCTTCTCCGATTGCATGGAATCGGAAAAAGCTCCAGTTCCTTGATCAACCATCCTGCTCCGCTTTCATTTTTGCCGCGTGATCTTGGTTTACCGCATGATCCTGTCCAAAAAGCCTGCGTCTCTCGCAGACCCTCCTTATGCGAACATCCGCTCGGCCTTGATCAGGGCCTCCGCGAGTTTGTCCACCTCCTCGAAGGTATTATAGAGCGCGAAAGAGGCGCGGCATGTCGAGGTGACGCCGAAGCGGGCGAGAAGCGGCTGGGCGCAATGCGTGCCCGCGCGCACAGCGACCCCGGCGCGATCGAGGATCGTCGCGACGTCATGCGCGTGGGCGTTGTTCATCTCGAACGAGATGATCGCCCCCTTGCCCCTGGCGCGTCCATAGATGCGCAAGGAGTTCATCTGCGACAGCCGCTCATGGGCGTAATCGCCAAGCGCCGTCTCATGCGCGTGAATGCGATCGCGGCCGAGGCGCTGCATGTAATCGAGGGCGGCGCCAAGGCCGACCGCCTGGATGATCGGCGGCGTGCCCGCCTCGAAGCGGTGCGGCGGATCATTGTAGGTGACGCGGTCGAGCGTCACTTCCTTGATCATCTCGCCGCCGCCGAGGAAAGGCGGCAGCTGCTCAAGCCATTTCGCCTTGCCGTAAAGCGCGCCGATGCCGGTCGGTCCATAGAGCTTATGGCCGGTTATGACGTAAAAATCGACGTCGAGGTCGCGCACGTCGACGGGAAGATGCACCGCGCCCTGGGAGCCGTCGACCAGCACCGGAACGCCATGCGCATGGGCGATGCGGACGATCTCCTTGATCGGCGTCACCGTGCCAAGCACGTTCGACATCTGGGTGATGGCGACGATCTTGGTCTTCGGCGTCAGCGCCTCCTCGAAGCGCTTGAGCGAGAACTCGCCTTCATCATCGACATCGACCCATTTCAGCACGGCGCCCTTGCGCTCGCGCAGGAAATGCCAGGGCACGATATTGGCGTGATGCTCCATGATCGAGAGCACGATCTCGTCGCCTGGTTCGATGAAGGCTTCGCCGAACGAGGACGCGACGAGATTGATGGATTCCGTCGCCGATTTGGTGAAGACGATCTCGTTCACGCTCTCCGCATTGAGAAACGAACGCACGCTTTCCCGCGCGGCCTCAAAGGCGTCGGTCGCGGCGTTGGCGAGGAAATGCAGCCCGCGATGGACGTTGGCGTATTCATGGTAGGTGGCCTCGACCATGCGCTCGACCACCGCCTTCGGTTTTTGCGCGGAGGCTCCATTGTCGAGATAGACGAGCGGCTTGCCATAGACCTCGGTCGCGAGGATCGGAAAATCCTCCCGCACGCGCATGACGTCGTAAGGCGCCGGGGCGATGATATGCTTGTTCATGGCTTGCTCCCGCGCGCCAGCAGCCAGCGCGCGACTTCCGCGCGGAAGAGCGCGACGAGGCCCTCATCGCCGATCTCGTCCACGAGTTCGGCGGCGAAAGCCTCAAGCAGCAGCGCCTCGGCCTCGGCGTAGGGGATGCCGCGCGTCTGCAGGTAGAACAGCTGCTCCTCGCTGAGGCCGCCGCAGGTCGCGCCATGGCCGCAGGCGACGTCGTCCGCGAAGATTTCAAGCTCGGGCTTGTTGTTCATCGCGACGCCATCGGTGAGAAGCAGCGCCCTGCTCAGCATCCTTGCGTCGGTCTTTTGCGCATCCTTCTCGACCGTGATTTTGCCCTGGAAGACGCCGGTCGCCTCCTCATCGAGGATATATCTGAAATTCTCGACGGCCTTGCAGCCAGGGGCGACATGCTCGACGTTCAGCGTCGTATCGGCATGTTTGCGTCCGCGCAGAAGCGAGACGCCACTGAGGACGCCCTCCGAGTCCGGTCCCTCGAAGCGCACGAAAAGCTGGCGGCGCACGAGGCCGCCGCCACCCGCGATCAGCGCGAAGCTTTGCAAGCGTGCGCGGGCGCCGACTCGCGCGATGAAGCTCTCGATCGCGAGGCTCCCCGGCGCCATGCCGGCGAGCATGGCGGCATGGGTGAGTTTCGCGTTGTCGCCAACGGCGGCGACAAGGCAATTGTGGCTCTGGCCGGCGCGGCAGCCATGGCTCTCCTCGGCGAGAAATAGGGAAGCGCCGGCGCCGACGACAACGAGAGAGCGGGAGAAGCGCGCGGAAGGCGTATTCGACGCGCTTGCATAAACGAGACGAACAGCCCCTTCCACCGCAGCGCCAGGCTCGACCTCGATCACGACGCCATCCTGCATAAGGGCGGCGTTGAGCGCGATGATGGTGTCCGCGCCGCCAATCTCCCGCGCGGCGAGCAGGGCGATGAGATCGGGGCGCCCCTCGGCCAGCACGGCGGCGAGCGAGCGCACGGCGATGCCGGGCGGCATGGAGTCGGACAGTTCGGGGACGAAAACGCCGTCGACGATGACAAGACGCCGGCCCGGCCCAGACGCTGCGAGTTCGCCGCGCAGGCGCTCGATAGCGGCCGCGTCCGGGGGCGGCGCGAGCGGCGGAACCTCGCGCATCAGCGCGCGCAGATCGGTATAATGCCAGGCCTCGACGCGGCGATGCGGGAGGCCCGCCGCGCGAAATGCGCCGAAGGACGCCTCGCGCAGTTCGCGCACGCCGGCGCCGCCCGGCAGGCCGGCGAGGGCGGCGTCGAAAGTCTTAGCGAAGGCGGCCTCAGTCGGGGTGCGCGGGGCTGCGATTGGAGCGTTCATTGCATGATCCTCACACCGCCGCCTGCTCGCCGACATAGTCGCGATAGCCGCTCTTTTCGAGCTCCAATGCGAGATCCGCGCCGCCGGTTTTGACGATCCGGCCCTTCGCCATCACATGAACGGTGTCCGGCACGATATAGTCGAGCAGGCGCTGGTAATGGGTGATGATGAGAAAGCCGCGCTTTGGCGAGCGCAGCGCGTTGACGCCGCCGGCGACGATCCGCAGGGCGTCGATGTCGAGGCCTGAATCGGTTTCATCGAGGATCGCGAAGGTCGGCTCAAGCAGCGCCATCTGCAGGATGTCCATGCGCTTCTTTTCGCCGCCGGAGAAGCCGACATTCAAGGCGCGCTTCAGCATCTCCTGCTTGATTTCGAGCTTTTCGGCCGCGACCTTGACGCGCTTCATCAATTCCGGCGTCGTCAGCTCCGACTCGCCGCGCTGCTTGCGCTGCGCGTTGAGCGCCGCCTTGAGGAAGGTCATCGTCGCGACGCCCGGGATTTCGAGCGGATACTGGAACGCGAGGAAGATGCCGCGCGCGGCGCGAACATCGGGCTCAAGCCCGAGGAGTTCGACGCCGTCGAGAAGGATCGAGCCGGATTCAACCGTGTAATCCTTGCGGCCGGCGATTACATAGGAGAGCGTCGACTTGCCGGTGCCGTTCGGCCCCATGATGGCCGCGACCTCGCCGTCCTCGACGGTGAGGCTAAAGTCGTCGAGAATGGTGCGTCCGGCGACCGAAACGGTCAGATTCTTCACTTCGAGCATCAGATCCGATCCTTAAAAATCCAATTGGTCCAGGCCCTGCGGCCGTTGGGTCAGCCGACGCTGCCTTCGAGCGAGATGG
This sequence comes from Methylocella sp., assembly GCA_052146775.1. Lineage (GTDB taxonomy): Bacteria > Pseudomonadota > Alphaproteobacteria > Rhizobiales > Beijerinckiaceae > Methylocapsa. The sequence goes on from JBKQMI010000169.1 coordinate 25,496, forward strand.
CGATCAGCTTTTGCGCCTCAACCGCGAATTCCATCGGCAATTGCTGCAGGACGTCGCGCACGAAGCCGTTGACGATCAGCGCCGTCGCCTCCTCGGCGGAAAGTCCGCGCTGCATGCAGTAGAACAGCTGATCGTCGGAGATTTTCGACGTCGTCGCTTCATGCTCGAACTGCGTCGAGGGATTGTGTGATTCAATATAGGGCACGGTATGGGCGCCGCAGGAATTGCCGACCAGCAGCGAGTCGCAATTCGTAAAGTTGCGCGCGCCGGTCGCCTTGCGGTGAGACGAGATCAGCCCGCGATAGGTGTTTTGCGAGCGGCCCGCCGCGATGCCCTTCGAAATGACCCGGCTCGTCGTGTTCTTGCCGAGATGGATCATTTTGGTGCCCGAATCGACCTGCTGGCGGCCGTTGGAGATGGCGATCGAATAGAATTCGCCGCGCGATTCATCGCCGCGCAGGATGCAGGACGGGTATTTCCAGGTGATCGAAGAGCCGGTCTCGACCTGCGTCCAGGAGATTTTCGAGCGGGCGCCGCGGCAATCGCCGCGCTTCGTCACGAAATTATAGATGCCGCCCTTGCCTTCCGAATCGCCCGGATACCAGTTCTGCACGGTTGAATATTTGATCTCGGCGTCATCGAGCGCGATGAGTTCGACGACGGCGGCGTGAAGCTGGTTCTCGTCGCGCTTCGGCGCCGTGCAGCCCTCGAGATAGGAGACGTAGGAGCCCTTGTCGGCGATGATCAGCGTGCGCTCGAACTGGCCGGTGTTCTGCTCGTTGATGCGGAAATAGGTTGACAGCTCCATCGGGCAACGCACGCCCGGCGGGATATAGACGAAGGAGCCGTCCGAGTAGACCGCGCTGTTCAGCGTCGCGTAATAATTATCCGTCGTCGGCACCACCGAGCCGAGATATTTCTGGACGAGCTCCGGGTGCGTCTGCACAGCTTCGGAAATCGGGCAGAAAATGACGCCGGCCTTGCCCAGCTCTTCCTTGAAAGTCGTGACGACCGAAACCGAGTCGAACACGGCGTCGACAGCGACGCGGCGCTCGGGGCTGACGCCAGCCAGAATCTCCTGCTCGCCGAGCGGAATGCCGAGCTTGGCGTAAACCTTCAAAAGTTCGGGATCGACCTCATCCAGCGACTTCGGACCTGCGGCGGTCTTCGGCGCCGAATAATAATAGAGGTCCTGATAGTCTATTTTGGGATATTCGACCCGCGCCCATGCGGGTTCGCGCATGGTCAGCCAGCGCCGGTAGGCGCCAAGACGCCACTCGGTCAGCCAGTCCGGTTCGTTCTTTTTTGCTGAAATGAATCTGACAATGTCCTCATTCAGACCTTTTGGGGCCTTGTCGGACTCGATGTCGGAAAAGAAACCGTATTTATACTCGCTGACGTCGACCGATTTGACGCGATCGACGGTCTCCTGGACCGCTGCCATACTGTTTTCTCCTCACCCAGCCGGTTTAAAGGACCGCCGGTTCAGATCTTAATCACATATCGGGCCAACCGCCGAAGGCCGCCTTCTTTTTTGCGCTAGGCCGCTTCAACGGCGGCGCCTCTCAGCCTCCCTTTACGCGTCCGGACCGCCTTTTGGAGGGCCCTGACGAACAGGGCGCAATCCTCATCAGACGAATCCCACCCGAGACTGACCCGAATTGCGCCGCCGGCCAAATCCGGCGCCACGCCCATCGCCGTCAGAACATGCGAGCGCTTCACCTTTCCGGACGAACAGGCCGCCCCGGAAGACGCCGCGACGCCCTCGATATCGAGAAGCATTAGCAAAAGCTGGGCCTCGATGCCCGGAACTGCGAAACAGGATGTATTCGGCAGCCGCGCCGCCTCGGCTCCGAAAAAAACCGCGTCCCCGGCGATGCGCGCGATCTCGCTTTCGAGATGATCCCGCCAAGTGGCCAGAGTTTTCTGCTCAAGCTCCAGCCTCTGGCCCGCGGCGCGAAGGGCGGCGGCCATGCCGACGATCGCCGCAACGTTCTCGGTGCCTGCGCGCGCGCCGCGCTCCTGCCCGCCGCCGCGAATCATCGTCTCTTCTATATGGGACGCGGGATCGGCGAAACAAAGCGCGCCGACGCCCTGCGGTCCGCCAAATTTATGCCCCGAGACGATAAGCGCATCGGCCTCGAGCCGCCCGATGTCGCAGTCGGTCTTGCCCACGGCCTGAACGGCGTCGCAGACGAGGAAGCCGCCCGCCGCATGGACGAGCCGCGCCGCCGCCGCCGCAGGCTGAATGACGCCGGTCTCGTTGTTGGCGGCCTGCAGCGCCAGCATGACCCGCGCCCCAGCGTTGCGGACGAGCGCGGTTTCAAGCGCTTCAAGATCGAGAACGCCAAGCGGGGTCAACGGCATGATCTCGACGCTGTCGGCGGGAAAGCGATGGCCGGCGCGCGCGGCCGCATGTTCGCCGGCGCCGATCAGCAGCCGGTCGAAGGGCTGTTTGGCCGCTCCCGCGACAATATGCGGCGTCAGCGCCAGATTGAGCGCCTCCGTGCCGCCGGACGTGAAAACGATCGCCTTTGCGGGCGCGCCGACGAAAGCGCCAAGCTCCATGCGCGCGGTCTCGATCGCGGCGCGGGCGGCGCGCCCTTCCGCGTGAACGGAGGAGGCGTTGCCGGGGACGGCCAATGCGGCGCACATCGCCTCCCGCGCCGCCCGATGCAAGGGCGTCGTCGCATTATGGTCGAGGTAGGCGCGTGGCCCCTGCAAAGCTCCAGGTCCTTGTTCAATAGGATAGAATCCCGCCCATCGACCAAAGTGCTTGCAATTCTTCGGGACGGGCGTGCTAAAGTAAGCGTCCGTTGCGTATGGTCGATCCGCTTCGGGCTCCGGTCGCCGAGCGGGCGGCGGAGAGGCTTTCTAAAAAGATAGTCCGAAGGACGTTCGCGGACCGCGCGACCCCAAATGTCGACAGATTAACGCAGCGTCTTTTATTTAGGATGCGCCCGTTTCGTAAGTCAAGGCGGCGGCTGGAAGCGAGGCGCGCGTTTTTGAATTTCGACGGTTGATGATGGAGTAAAGATGCCCGAAGTCATGTTCAATGGTCCGGCCGGCCGCATCGAGGGCCGTTTTCATCCCTCGACGGTGCGCGGCGCGCCGATCGCCATTATTCTGCATCCGCACCCGCAATTCGGCGGGACGATGAATAACCAGATCGTCTACAATCTCTATTACGCCTTCGCCGAGCGCGGCTTTGCGGTGCTGCGATTCAATTTCCGCGGCGTCGGGCGCAGCCAGGGCGGCTTCGATCACGGCCAGGGCGAATTGTCTGACGCGGCCGCGGCGCTCGACTGGGCGCAGGCGATCAACCCGGAAGCGCGCGCGTGCTGGATCGCCGGCATCTCCTTCGGCTCATGGATCGGCATGCAGCTTCTGATGCGCCGGCCCGAGATCGAAGGCTTCGTCTCGATCGCGCCGCCCGCCAACCGGTTCGATTTCTCCTTCCTCGCGCCCTGCCCATCCTCGGGCCTTTTCGTGCATGGCGACCAGGATCGCGTCGCGCCCTTGAAGGAAGTCACGGGCCTCATCGAGAAGCTCAAGACGCAAAAGGGCATATTGATCGAGCACGCGGTAATTCCCGGAGCCAATCATTTCTTCGAAAACTGCATCGAACCGCTGATCGAGGAGGTCGGCATCTATCTCGACCGGCGCCTCGGCAATCCGCCGCGCCTGCCGACGCCGACCCGCAGCGAGCCGGCGGAAAAGCGGTAGCCCTTCGATCCTTGGAGACGCCGCCACGCAGCTCCTCAAGATGAAGGCGTGCTAAGCTTTAATTCCGGGCACAGGCACGTCGTAGGTGTTCAGCGTCACCGATACGAGACAATAGAGCCCGACGAGATAGGAGAGTTCGGCGGCGCCGTGCTGGCCGAACGCCTCGACCGCCGTTCTCCAGGTCAGTTCCGGCAGCGTGCCGCCCTTCACCAGCGCGCTCGCGACATCATAGGCGATCGCCTCCAGCCGCGTCAGATCGCCCGGGCGCTGGCCGGCGATAATGGTGGCGAGCTTCTCGGCCGACAGGCCGCGCAGCTCGCCGATGCAAACATGCGCGTAAAGCTCATAGGCCGAATTGAAATGCGCGCCGGTGACGAGGATCGCCACCTCGCGCACCGGCTTCGGCAGCGAGGGGTTGTACGCCAGCGCCTTGACCAGCTCCCAGCTCGGCTTGCCGAAAGCCGGCTCGTGCAGCCACGGGTTCCACGGCCCGACCAGGGCGCCATCCTCGCGGACGGCGATGAACCCCTTGAAATTGCGGGTGATGCCCTCGCACATGTCATTGTAGAGCGCGCGCTGCTCGGGGGTGAGCTCGGCAGGCGGGATCAGCGGAAGGCGCATCAGGTTTCCTCGCGTCACAGGGAAAGGCGCAGTCTCAGCCGCGATCACATCATTTCCATGGCGGCAGGGTCGCGCCCGGGCGCGATAACGCCGCCCGCCAGGGGCGCCTCGACCCCTGTCGTCAGAGGGAAGGTGATGGGGAGATTTTTCCGCCGCCGCACGGCCATATAGGCGAAGGCCTGCGCCTCCATGGCCTCGACCGACCAGCCGAAGGCGTCGGCCGCCGCCACCCGGCACGGCAAGCGCGCGGATAATTCGCGCATCAAGGTCGGGTTCAGCGCGCCGCCGCCGCAGATGATGGCGGCGGCGGGAATGCGCGGCATATGCTCCAGCGCGCGCAGAATCGCCGCCGCCGTGAAGGCCGTCAGCGTCCGCGCCGCATCCTCCGTCGCAAGAGAGGCGAGGGAATGGCCCGAAAAATCATTGCGGTCGAGCGATTTCGGCGGCGGCAGGGCGAAGAACGGATGCGCCAGCAGGTCGCGCAGGATTTTCTCGTCGACCTTGCCTCTCGCCGCAGTCGCGCCGTCCCGGTCAATGGCGGCGCCCGTGCGCAAAAGCATCAGATCGTCGATCAGCGCATTGCCGGGACCGGCGTCGCAGGCGATGGGCTCGGCGCCCGGAACGATGAAACTCACATTGGAGACGCCGCCGATGTTGATGACCGCGACAGGCTCGGTAAAGCCCGCCGCGGCGGCGAGCGCGCGATGGTAAACGGGAACGAGCGGGGCGCCCTGCCCGCCGCGGAGCACATCGGCGGCGCGGAAATCATGGACGACATCAAGCCCGAGATTTCGGGCGAGCAGAGCGCCGTCGCCGATCTGGACGGTGAGGCGGCGCTCCGGCCGGTGCAGCACGGTCTGGCCATGAAAGCCGACGACGTCAATGTTTTCGTTTTCCAGCGCCTGCGCCTGCAGAAAATCGCGCACGGCCTCGGAATGCCGCGCGGTGACCATTTTTTCGGCTTCCGCCAGCGCGCCGGGACGCGCGCGGCGATCTGTCAGCAGCCCGGCGTCGGCGATGGCGGCGCGGATCAAGGCGCGATCCTCATCCGCATAGGGAAAGAAGCCGGTTCCGCGAAAGGCGATGGCCTCCTCGCCATCGGTCTCGATCAGCGCGACGTCGACCCCGTCCATCGAGGTTCCGCTCATGAGGCCGATGGCGGTGGTGGAGGTCATGAGTATCTCTTGGTGGCGATTTTTGCTTATTTCGCTGGGGGGTGATGCCTGCTGCGCAGGATGATAAATGCTTCAATAAGATATTAAGGTCATTAGGGCGTGGCTGAATTAGTCGGTTACACTTAATATAGGGCGACATACGTTTTCGATTTTTTGTACGGCCCTATCAATCTCTTGGTCTATGGTGTCGGGGCGTCTGGCTTCTCCCCATCCGATCATGTTTAGAAGCGATTCCTTGCTCTTTTGGATTGTGGCGCCATCAATGTCCTCCTCCTGCGTCAATTGGATAAGGATGTTCGCCGAATCACTAATCTCGTTGCGAATATTCGTGATTGTTTCAAATGGCTCAATGTTCGCCTCCCGGAAGTGTGCGGCGAAGGCGTAGCGAAGGGACTCAAGCCTCGCGAACACCTCTTTGTCGCGGGAAAGCCGCTCGATCGGGACGTAAAATGTATTGCGCTTTTCGAGCAGTCTCTCACTTTCTCCGCCGACTGGTAGCCAGGATCCACCTTCTCCATCGAGGAAACCTCGGCAGCGAACCGAAACGAAGGCCTGACGCGCCTCATAGAAGGCTATGAGCGCCTGCTCGGCCAGTTCAGCCTTCCGCTTGCCGATCGTCTCGACACGCCACTTGTCGAGGCCCGCTTTGGCGATGTGTACTCCGTATATGGCTGTACCGGCGGTTACAACGCTCGGTAGAGCTTTCGCCAGCTCAACCCAAAGGGGAACTCCATGCAGCGCTTTGGCCAGTTCGATCCAGAGGGGCACGCTATTCGGCATAAGAGAAAGCTTTCTGTTTGGGCGGCTGCCGACAAGATCTTTAACTTGAAGGGCCTTGCTAGCAATGCGCTGGTTCATGTAGGACACATCTGAACCACTCAGAATCACAACTGAGACATCGCCCCATGCCGGCGCCTTTCACCGTTCGCCTCGACGAGCCGACGCTTAACGCCCTCGACCAGCTCGCGGAAAAGACCGATCGCTCGCGCAACTGGCTGGTCGCGCGCGCGATCGAGGATTTTGTCGCGCTC
>JBKQMI010000170.1:0-3391 GCA_052146775.1 Methylocella sp.
ATCGCGACGGCGCTACTCGACATGCATATCGGCGGCGGATTGCGCGGCAAGGACAGGGAAAAGCATATCCGCGAAGTGCTGGGAAGCGCCGACATTGTGGGGTCTGAAAAAGAAAGAACTCCCGACCAAAACGAGCGTATGGATTGGGTATTCCGCGCCTATTTTGGGGGTCGTGTCGATCTTGTCAAGCAAGGAAACCATCTAGGCTCTATTCATGAGTACGACGTATCGAGCGCCTATCCGTCTTTCGCCGCCGATCTACCCGACATGAGGGGAGGACGTTGGGAAAAGGTGATAAACCCGACGCGCGAACAAGTCGAAAGCGCCAGCATGATAAGCATGTTCCATGTGCGGACGCATGCGTACGAAGGCGACTTGCCGTTCTATGTTCTGCCATTCCGCTCGGAGAGGGGGTCTATTTATTATCCTCCGATGGTCGAAGGCGTGTATATGCGCGATCATGTGATTGCGGCGTTCAAGCATTACGATTTATTCGAGAGCCAGAAACGGCTTTGTCATTACGGGCGAAACCCGCACGGGGCCTCGTTGGAGATGGTATCGGCATGGCTTTTCCATCCGGCGACTGACGAGAAACCATTTGCATGGATCAAAGACCTTTTCGATTATCGCGCCTCGCTTCCTAAAAATAACGCGGGAGGGCAAGTCATCAAACTGGCAATCAACAGCGTCTATGGCAAGTTCGCCGAAAGCGTCGGCGATCCTGGACGGGCCCCGCTGTTTGTAAGTCCATATTTCGCCGCCGCCATTACGGCGGCGACGCAACGGAGGGTTATCGAGGCCGGACTTATTGATCCTGACTCCGTCATCATGTTCGCCACAGATGGAGTCTATTCGACCGCGTCGCTCGATGTACGCGTTCCCGACAAAAAGACGTTGGGCGGATGGGAGCATAGCGTCGCCGCGGCGGGCGGGGTCTTCGTCCAATCGGGCGTATATCTCTTGCGTTATAAACCCTTGAAAGAGAGCTACGTCGATCGCGACGACGAAAAGGAGCATTTCAAATGCAAGACGCGCGGGTTCGCGCCTAAGGAAATCAATCGGCCGGAGGGAAAAAGCTACTATCAGGCGGTTTCAGAAGTTCTGTCGCGAGACATTCCCCTATGCTGGCAGCGCGGCGAGCCTGTTTATGAATTTGTTTACAGCAATTATCTCGGCCTCGGAATCAGTTCTGTCAGTCGCCGATCATGGGCGCGCATCGGACAATGGAAGACAAAATTGCGGGAATTGCGGCTAGACGCCACAGAGGGCAAGAGGATGCTCAATCGTGGGACAACGAAACACGCCATCGAGTTGCGCAAATCGCGCGCCCGCAATCTCGTAAGTCTGTCCGCAACGAGCTTATATCCCGGCATAGGCGAAATGAGTTGGCCTCACAGGCCGGAATGGTTGATTGACCGGGAAGACGACGAAGAGGCGGAAAACGTGACGGCCGGACTGAGTCCCGTGTAAGCCCCTAGATCGAGGGCCGATTATCGCCGGAATGCCTCTTTGATACCCCTTGAAACTCCCCGCCCCCCGGAACGATAGTGTCCGAGGGCCGGGGCTTTGGGGATAGGTGTGAGGATCGTGAAGCGATTGCGCGCGTCGCGAAGCGACGGGAGCGGGTCCGAAGGACCGGACCACAGGCCGGGGCGGCGGGAGCGGCGGCGGATCATAGTTCTCTTATGTTCGCGGTCAAGAGGGGAGGCGCGGTTGAGCGTCCGCGCGACGGAAAGGCCGTCGGCGAGAAAGGCTTTGGCTGCGCAGAGCTGGGAGCGGATGCGAGAGACAACGGTTGATCAAACTCTTATCCGCGGGTTGGTTACCGCCTTCCGTGTCTTCGTCTCGGGGCTTTCCTCGGTCTAGAGGACGGGCGTCGGGCGCAAGCCCGGCCACATAACTAGCGACGGGAGTTCCCCACCTACGTGCTCCGCTCCCGGCTCTGGGCAGCGGCAAGAAGAGGCCGTCCTCCCTTACGCTGGCGCGACCTCCCGCCCGATGGCCCACAGGAACGCAGCCATCTCGCGAGCAATCGCAGCCACGACAATCGGAAGCTTCTTGCCTGTCGCGCTGAGACGGCGATAACGGGCGCAGAGACGCACCTGCGCCTTCCAGGCGATGTCGCGCACGGGCTTCGGCAGTCCTTCCAGCCGCGCTCTCAGCGCGTCGCTGACTCGTGCGGGATAGCGATATGTCCAGGCCGCCTCGACCAGCGCCCGCCGCGCGCGCCGATTGCCCGCCAGGGTGAGGCCCTTTCGCCGGATCGTATCGCCGGTCGAACTCTCCGCTGGGACGAGACCGAGGAAAGACATCAGCTGTCTTGGCGTATCGAACCGGCGCACGTCGCCGATCTCCGCGGCAAAGGTCACGGCGACCAGAAACGAAGCGCCGCGCATCGCCTGATAGGCTTCCACGACTGGCGCCATGGACCACTGCGGCACGATGAGAGCGAGTTGCTTCTCGAGGCGGCGCAGGCGTTGGAGCGCATCTTCGATCGCGTCAATGCCCTCCTGAAAGACGATCTGCTGCGCGGCATGCTCGAACTTTTGATTGGCCAGCCAGCGCCGATGCGCCAGCGTCCAATGGCCGCCTCCGCTGTAAATCCGACTGTGCCGCAGCAGGAAGGAAAGCAGCTGCTGGCGTTTTCGCCGGAGATCGTCAGCCGCCGCCTCGCGGGCCCGCACAAGATCGCGCACCGCCTCATGCGCCTCGTCCGGCGCCCAAACTCCGGTCAACTCGCCAGCCCGATGCAGCCGCGCCAACGTGACCGCGTCGCGGCGGTTCGTCTTGATCCGCTCGCCCGATCGTTTCGGGATCAGAGCCGGAGCGACCACCAGGCAATCGTGGCCGAGAGCCTGAATCTGGCGATAAAGCCCGTATCCCGTCGGCCCAGATCAAAGCAGACATGCAGCCGCTCGTATCGGTCCGCCAATCTTTTGATCGTCCGCTCGATCGGCAGCGGACTGTTCTCGACATCGCCAAAAAACCGCACCTCTCCGGTACGGCCCCCTTCCGCGATCGCCACGGCGTGTTTCTTCTTGGCGACGTCGAAAGCAACAAAAACTTCGCTATGCTTTCCCATGGTCCGCCCTCCGTGCATGAGGCTCGGCTCGGCCTGCCCGAGCAACCCTCGTTCTTACCTGCACGAAAGGGCGGGCCACCGGCTCAGCCCGCGAACATGACGTCTAGAACTCAGCTCCCGCCCTCTGCCTCGCTGCTCGGAGGCCTGTTCTTGACGGGGGCTTGTTTCGGGCGTGCTCTTTTGACTTCCGAATCCTCCATATCGGAAAATTCCATGGCTGCTAATGTCTCAAGTTCAAGAAACACTACGTGGGCTTCCCTGTTCTCGAACATTTCAAACCATGGTCCGTGACGCAACAACTTCAAGGCG
>JBKQMI010000171.1:0-15138 GCA_052146775.1 Methylocella sp.
GTTGAATTCCTTCCGCGAACGGGAAGTGAATGGTTCCTACCCGAGCTGTAATCTTGTTGTTTCGCACTTGCGCGCCGATCATGCTCTTGCCCCAGAATGTCGTCTGCTTTTCGAGCGCGAAGACGAGCGAGATGAAGGACGGATACCATCCGGCCGAATTTGTGAGCGTGTTTCCCACGATTTCGATGTTCCGCGACACATTGAATGGCAAGTTTGTCGTGGTTGATGGCGTCTCCACGACATTTTGCTGTGCGGGGATTAGGTAAATTCCACCATTGTTGGTCAGCGTATTATTGCTGACGGAGACATTGAGAAAGGCGCCGTGATACAAGCTGACGCCCATCGGATTGCCGGTCATGCTATTTCCGCGGATAATCGCATTCTCGAAAGCGGGAACGGAGACGGCGAAATGATCGCCGACCGCCGGGACGACGTCGAACGGTTTGTCGACCGTGAATGTGTTGCCTGACTGCGCTGTGATATGACGCCATTGGCCCGCGCCGGCGCCGCTGACGATCACCACCATCGAAGAATTTGGAGTGTAGATCCAGGCGCAACTTCCCACGCATTTCGAGTTGTCGGTGACGCTCGAGGCGCTAGCGGCCGTGATCGTGCCGGTGTCCTCTTGTACGTGCAGTGCGCCTGCTTCGTTCTGGATGGTTTCGCCGTCGTTCCAATTATATTTCAGGACGCCGTCCGAGACGTTGAAGGTGTTGTTCTGCACCACTACGTCCTTTCCGAAATTGATTGCGAGCTGGCGCCCCATGACCCGCTGAATCTTGTCGCCGATATGGAGTGGATAACCGTTATTGGACCATGAGAGCTGCGCCGGACCGACGGTGATGGTGTCCGAGGCGCTGCGCGTGAAGACATTGTTTTCGATGATCGCGTTGTTGAGATTCGCCAACGAGTTCTGACCCGTCGCCCATTTGATGGCGTTATTTTTGATTTGCAGATTGCTGGTTGGGGTTGCGCCTACATATATGGGGCCCATTCCGCCGGTCTGCAGGGCAGCGTTCCCGTTCTGGTAATTGATCGCCTGCGTGAAGGTGGAGTTCAGGATCGCGATCCGATCGCCCTGCAGCAGTATTCCCTTGCCGGAGCCTAAGCTACAGTTCAGCCGCTGCAGGAAGATTTTGCTGACAGACTGGTTTCCTGTGGTGAGATTGACGATATAATTGCTGGTCAGATCGACATTCTGGATCGACATATCGACGAACCCAACCATTTGCGATCCGCCAGGGATGTAGATGCCTCCCCCTGTCGGCCCGAAAAGCATCTTCGTGCTGGCGACGCCCGCCCCTTGCAGGACCACATTGGACGCCATCTGGAGGCCGGTCGCTCCCGTATTGTATGTCCCGGCCGGCAGATAAACCACCCCGCCATGGACCGAAGCGAGCGTGATCGCCGCCCGGATCGCGGCCGCGTCGTTCGTCTTGCCGTCGCCAACGGCGTGGATCGTGAGGCTCGGGTCCGTCTTCACGTTGAAGACATGATGATCGGCCTGGTTGGTCCCCTTGACGCCCGCTTGGTAGGTCGGGCCATCGGCGTAGATGAAATCATAGGCCCAAGGCTGTCCGATCGCGAAGTGATCGGTTCCGGCCGCGTGTCCCAATATCGTCGCGCTGCTCGGCGCCATGGCGTAGCCATTCGAGACATTGGCTGAATAGGCATGTCCCGCGACGACGCCGGACGGAGCGACCACATCGAGATAGAAGGGGCTGCTTGTCGCGGTCGCGACGGTCGCGTTCAGCTGCGCGTTCGTCTGCGTGTCGACGAGAGTGACCGCCGGCGCCTTCGCGTTGACATAGAGATTGCGGCCGAAAATGCGGAAATGCACGCCGCTGACGACTTCCGCATTATCGAAATGCATCGCTTGCGGGGCGTTCAGGGCGACCTGCGGACTCGTCGCGGAGCCGTTTGAAATCCAGACGTTATAGAGGTCGAAAGCGGTGGTTTTCGGCACTTCCACGACGACGGTTCCGTCATTGGCCGTCTTGGTCGGCAGCGCGACCGCCGCCGCCTGAAGCGATGGCTTAAGGTAGACCTTTGGCGCGGCGCCAAAGCCGCTTCCCTCAAGGCTGATGACATCGCCCGGATTCGCGGTGAACGGGTAATTGATGATGACCGGTCCAGCCGATGCCGCGGTCGCGCCGGCGGCCCAAAAGCACCCGCAACAGACGAATGCGTGGACGGCTTTGAATCGGGAAAACCTGGGGCGCTTGCGGGGAGGCAAGGTCGAAGAAAGCAACATTTTCATTTCCATTTGTCCTCATTCGCATACAATTTGACATAGAATTCGATTTCAAATCGAAAACATGCCGTGACGTACAGTCGAGGAGTATAATGGCCGGCGTATATTGCTATACTTCCTATCTTCTCGGAGAATATTGAACGATATTGTTGCATAAATTGCGTGCGCCACGGCCTTACGTTACGGGCGGAACGCAAATGAGGAGGCTGAGAACGTGGAGATACGTTAGGGCGAGCGACGCCGATGCAACGATTGCAACGCTCGGGGAAGACCCAATGTTGAAGAACGTTGGGGAAGTCAGCCCCAGAGCGCGGGCGAGGCCGGATGGATGACGGAGCCCTCGAAAACGAGACCATCCGGCCGGTCGCGCGCCAGCAGCAAGGGTCCGTCGAGATCGACGAACCGCGCGCGCCCGGCGAGGAGGAGCGCCGGGGCCATGGCGAGCGAGCTCGCGACCATGCAGCCGATCACGAGATCGAAGCCGATCGCCTCGGCCTCCGCCGCCATCGCCAGCATTTCAGTCAGGCCGCCCGTCTTGTCGAGCTTCATATTGACGGCGTCGTAACGGTCGGCGAGAGCGGCGAGGCCTTGCCGGGCGTGAACGCTTTCGTCGGCGCAGATCGGGATGATGCGCTCTGTCCCCGCGAGCGCCGCGTCGCGTCCCGCCGGCAGAGGTTGCTCGACGAGCGCGACTCCGGCTTCGGCGCAGGCCTCAAGATGAAAGGGAAGCTCGGCCTCCGTCCACGCCTCGTTGGCGTCGACGATGAGCGTTGCGCGCGGCGCGGCGGCGCGGACGGCCGCGATCCGCGCCGGGTCGCCCGCCCCGGCGAGCTTGATTTTCAAGACGGGGCGCCAACTCGCCCTCGCCGCAGCCGCGGCCATTTCTTCCGGACCCGCAACCGAAATGGTGAAGGCCGTCGTCGCCGGGGCCGGCGCCGGCAATCCTGCGAGCGCGTGAGCCGGAAGCCCGCTCCTTTTTGCGGCGAGATCCCAAAGCGCGCAGTCGAGCGCATTGCGCGCGGCGCCCGGCGGCAGGAGCGCTTGCAGATCGCCGCGCTCGGCGCCGGCCTCGATCGCGGCTCTGACGGATTCGATCCGCGCGCGGACAGCCTCGACCGTTTCGCCATAGCGGGCGTAAGGCACGCATTCGCCGCGCCCGCGCGCGCCCGCCTCCTCGATCACAGCGACGACGACGACCGCCTCCGTCTTCGCCCCGCGGGAAATCGCGAATTTTCCCGCGATCGGAAACCGCTCGACCGCAATGTTGAGGTTGCGCATGCGGTCTGATCGCACAAATTCCGACCCTGAAGCAACCTGCAAACCCTTGGCGGATCCTGCAAAGCAGTGTTCCACGCAGGCTTTTACGCGGCGTTTGATCTGGCTGTCCGCCGGAGCCGGCGCGCCTTCCGGTAGTTCATTGCGGCGGCGGCGTGATGCCGAGCACGGCCGCGCCGCCCAGCACAAGAACGGCGAGAGCGAGTTCGGCGGCGACGTTTTCGGTGAGCGCCTTCACCTGCGAGGCGCCTTCTCCCAAAGCGCGCAATCGTGGCATGGCGACGAAGCGGTTGAAATAAGCCAGAGCGAGCATCAAAGCGACAAGCGCCAGTTTGGCGGAAAGAACGTCGCCATAGGCCGTGTCGAACAGCTTGTCGAAAGAACCGGCGACGCGAAACCCCGCATTGGCGATTCCGCTGACGACGATGAGGGTGACGGCCGTCATGCCCATCGCCGAAAAGCGGTAGAGGATTCTCAAATTCTCCGCCGCCGGATCCCTGGCCGTCCGGCGCTGTTCGACGAGAACGAACAGTAGAGGCGCAAGGCCGCCGACCCAGGCGCCGCCGGCCAGGACATGGACGCTATAGGCCGTGATCATGGCGGCGCCTTTGAGCCCCGCGCCGCCCTCGGCTGCGTGGCCGAGCCAGGCCTGGCTGACGAGGAGGACGGCGCCGATATGGACGAGCGCGATGAGAAAAATGCGCCCCGTCAAGCGAACCGCGACGACGCCGACGGCCGCGGCGAGCAGCGCCAGGCGAATGATCGAAACCGCGCCAAAACTCGTCTCGAAAAAGAACAGCCTCAAGGTTTCAGGATCCCTCAGGCTGCTCCAGTCGGGCGTCGTCGGATCGCTCGTCATATTGACGAGAATGCCGGCGAGCCAGGCGAGACCGGAGACAGCCGCCACGGGCGCCGCCACGCGAAGCAGACGGCGCGTCGCCGTGAAGCTTCGCGGCAAGTCCGTGACGCCGCCCGAGACGCTCGCGGGCGCGTAGAACCAGAACAGAGCCGCGCCAAACAGCGCGAAGACCGAGGCGAAATGGATCCAGCGCGCTAATATGAGGAATTCGAAAATCGTCACGGGTCCCTCATTCCGAACTGAGAGGTCTCGGCTGATCGGATGACGTCCGGCGCGCAGCTTTTCTCAAGGCGTGACGGTAAAAGTGTACGCGCCTTCGGTGCGATGGGTGTCGATCGAGACCACATGCCAGGTCACTTTGTAGGCGCCGGGCTTCAGCGGCTGACCCAGTCGCACATGGAGAGTGGCGGGGTCGGACGGATCCGCCGTCGCCTTTCCGGCCGATACCGGGGCGCCTCCCGCGGTTGCGATCTGCACGCTGGCGAACGCGGGTACGAGCGACTGGGTGAAGGTAAGCTTCAGTTCGCTCGGCGACCCTGAAACGGTGGCGCCGACGCCCGGAACGGCGTGATCCAGGAAGGCATGGGCGAAGGCGGCCGTGGCGGCGAGAGAGCAGGCGAAGGCGGCGCTGAGAATGAGTGTCAGGATGCGTTGCATGACGTCCTCCTTGAGGCATTTTACGGCGAAGCGGACCCCGCTTCGCGCAAAGCAAAGCGCGATGGATCGAGTGCGCGAGTTTAGATCACGATGGTTTTTGATCGAACCCAAAATCAAAAGCGTGATCGATTCCGGGAGTGGGATGCGGGCGGAAAGCCCACCCCCACTTTTCCTTATCCGGCTCTAGTGCAGAGCGATGCCGCGCGCCTGAGGCGGTCCGAACAGCGGTTTGCCGAGCGAATCCGGCAAGATGTCGTCAATGAAGAAGTCCAGCACGGCCAATGCGCCGACATGCCTGCCGCTCGCCTGATTGATGGGGATCTGCGCCATCACGCCGATTTCAAAATATTGGCCGATGTAATAGAGCGACGGGCCGACCACGCCTGTGGTCGTATGAGTCCAGTTGCCTGGGACCGACGGACCAATATTCGACATGGGCGAGCTGAAGATGCCCTCGAACGCCGGGATCAGCCGTCTGAAGAGGTCAGGAACCTCCTGAACGAAGGCGTTCGCGTAGAGCAGGCTGTACTGCACGGTGAAGCCATAGGTCAGCACGGTCGGGTTCTGGGTCAAGGAATAGGTATTGAGGCCGGAGACGGGATCGGGCACGATCGTTGCGTCGATCGGGTGTGTCGGGATGCTGTAGTCGATTTCGCCGGTGACCGCGAAGGGGCGCGCCCAATCGATGCCGACGTCTCCAAAACCCTTGCCGATATAGACTTTCGGCGTGACCGTCGTATGGGGGTCGGAGGGGAGCGACGAATTCTGAGGGCTGCCTGTGCCACCCCATTCCGAGCTGAGCGCTCCCGCGATGATGAATTCATGCTCGGGGTTCTGGTAGAAAACATATTTCAGCTGGGTTTCGATGTTCGCCCAACCGCCGGCGGCCGGGTTTTTTTGCCAAGTGTAGCCTGCGGAGCCGACCGAAAATCCGAGATCCGCCGTGATCGTTTTCGCGTAGTCCCAGCCGAGCGTGTAGGAGATCGGCCCGGGCGTGCCGTCATAGTTGGACGCGGCCATATAGCCGAACGAGGGCAGCGCCAGTTCGTCGTTGACGCCGGGGTCGTCGATGGTGAGCGTCGCGGGAAACACCCGGTTGCCGACGATTGTATGCGCCAGCGCCGGGCTGACGCCGGTGAGGATGGCCGCGGCGCAGAGCGCGCCCGCTTTGGCCATGAAAGCCTTGTGAGACATGATAAGATTCCTAATCTGAAACAAGCGATGTCCGGCGCCGCCGCGAAGCGGACGCAAACGCCGGGCGAAGGGCAGGTCAGATCAGGACAGGAGGTCCGCGCGGTCGCGCGGCGAGAATTGCGGTCGCGGCGCGAAATCCGAGGGTTTCTGGCGGCGCGAGGATTTCGATCGCGCTTTGCGCGTAAGCGGCATCCGCCGCGAGCGGCGGAATCAGCACCACGCCGTTGACGAGGTGACAGGCGGGGCAGTGATTCTCGCCTGGGGAGGCGGGCGCTTGATTGTGGCGGTCCCCGCCATCTTCGCCGCCATGGGCGCAATGAGCGATCTGCGCGCCCGGACCGAGCGCGGGATGGAGGCTTGCTGCGTGTGAGGCCGCGTGATGGTTGACGCAACAAAGGTGGAGCGGCGCCAGCACGACCACCAGCAAAGCCGCAAATGCGGCGCCATGTGCAGCCATGTGCAGCCAGGCCCGCGCCAGCCCGCCAGACGCCGAGGCCGCGTCGCGCCGCCGGGGGCTATGCACTCGGCCCACACGCAATCCAGTCGCTCCCATTTCGTTAACAATTTAGACGAACTCTCCGTTTATGACTCCGTCGAAATTGCGGCGCGCCGCCTTGATTTCGACGCTTCCCGGCATGAAGCGCGCTTTGGCCGGGCGTCGTGACTTTGTGGCAACAGGATGGGCGAGCAAATGCTTGTCGAGTGAACGCTCGCCAAGGTCTCGCCCAACTTTGCGCAACCAGAAAACCGGCCTCGGCTTCGCCGCACTTGGCGCGTATGGGGCCAGCGATGCGAGTTTTACGCGTCTTGCGCGCGTGCGGCGGGACCACCCTATGAATGTTGCAGAAGGCCCGACATTTTCGAGCGAGCGTTTGGAAGGCGCGGTCCGGTTCAAGCTTGCCGGTCATTGGACGCTCGACGCCTGCGCCGGGATAGAGAATGGCGCCGACGCTCTGACCGCCGAGGCGCGCGGCTCGAGCCGCGCGATCCTTGATCTCGCCAATGTGCAGCGCCTCGACACGGCGGGCGCCTGGCTGATCGACAGGACGCGCCAGGAGCTCGAATCCGGAGGCGTCCCCGCTGAATTCCAGTCGATCCGCCCCGAATTCGGAATTTTGCTGAAGGAAGCCCATTACCGCGCTTTCGACGAGCCGAAACCGCGCCGCGGCTCCTTTTTGATGGCGCTCTCAGCCGATATCGGCGAGAGCGTCGTCAACGCCGGGCGCGATCTGACGAACGGGGTCGCGTTCCTCGGCGCGGTGGTCGCCGCGATCGGCAGAAGCGTGTCGAAGCCGTCGTTTTTCCGGGCGACGTCGCTGGTGTCTCACATTGAAGCGATCGCGTTTCGCGGCGTCCCCATTGTCGTCCTCATCAATTTCCTGGTCGGGGCGATCGTCGCGCAGCAGGGCATTTTCCAGTTGCGGCGGTTTGGCGCGACGATTCTGGTGGTCGACCTCATCGGCATTTTGATCCTGCGCGAACTCGGCGTCCTCTTGACCTCGATCATGATCGCCGGACGGTCGGGATCCGCCATTACGGCGGAGCTTGGCTCCATGAAAATGCGCGAGGAGATCGACGCGCTGGTGGTGATGGGCCTGAAGCCCGTCGAGGTGCTTATCGTTCCGCGCATCCTCGCCCTGATCATCAGCCTGCCGCTGTTGACCTTTCTCGCCGACATGGCGGCGATCGCGGGCGGCATTCTGGTCGCCTGGTTCTATGGCGGGATCACGCCGAAAAGCTTCCTTGCGCTGCTACCCGAGGCGATCGCCGTCCATACTTTTCTTAGCGGCGTGATCAAGGCGCCGTTCATGGGGCTCGTGATCGGCCTCATCGCCTGCATCGAGGGCCTCGCGGTCGCGGGCTCCGCCGAATCCCTCGGGCGGCAGGTGACGGCCTCGGTGGTCAAATCGATTTTCATGGTGATCGTGGTCGACGGCATTTTCGCCGTCTTCTTCGCCGCCATCCGGTTCTAGGCGGCGCCGATGCAGATGAGCCCGTCCGCAAAGCCGAACAAACCCTTCCCCCTGGCGAAGCGGAGCGGCAGGCCGATCACGCGGGGCGCGGCGCCCGAGATTGCGATCCGCGTGCGCGATCTTGTCGTCGGCTTCGACGGCAAACCCGTCCTCGACGGGCTCGATCTCGACGTCCGCCGCGGCGAGGTGATGGGTTTCGTCGGCGGCTCCGGCACCGGAAAATCGGTCCTGACCCGAACCATTCTGGAGCTGATCCCGAAGCAGGGCGGAACCATCGAATTGTTCGGCTCCGATCTCGATCGCGTCACGCGCGCCGAACATGACGCGCTCGAGCGGCGCATGGGCGTCATGTTTCAGCAGGGCGCGCTGTTTTCCGGCCTCACCGTGAAGCAGAACGTCCAGGTGCCGATGCGCGAGCATCTGAACCTTTCGCCGCGCCTCGCCGACGAACTCGCCATGCTCAAGATCGAGCTGGTCGGCCTCGGCCTTGACGCGGCGGACAAAGTTCCGTCCGAATTGTCTGGCGGCATGATCAAGCGGGCGGCCCTCGCGCGGGCGCTGGCGCTCGATCCCGAGCTTCTGTTCCTGGACGAGCCGACTTCAGGCCTCGACCCGATCGGCGCCGCCGAGTTTGACGATTTGATCTCGACCCTGCAGAAGACCCTCGGCCTCACGGTCTTCATGGTGACGCATGATCTCGACAGTCTTTATTCGGTCTGCGACCGGATCGCGGCCCTCGCGGATCAGAAGGTGATTGCGACCGGCCCGATCGACACCATGTTGGCGTCGGACCACCCCTGGCTGCGCGCCTATTTCCATGGCAAGCGGGCGCGCCAGTTCGACCCCTCCGCGATCAAGCCGGCGGGAAATGGCGCCGGCCTCCAGACAACGACGCTCAAAGGATGACGCCGCTGAGAATGAACAGGATGAGACGATAGATGGAAACCCGCGCCAACTATGCCCTGATCGGCATTTTTACCCTGGCCGTGATCGCCTCCGCTTTTGGCTTCGTGCTGTGGTTTTCCGGCGGCGACAGGCCGGGCGGCCAACGCACCTACAAAATTGTCTTCGTCGGATCTGTATCGGGCCTCTTGCGCGGGGCGCCGGTCCGGTTCAATGGCGTCAGCGTCGGCGACGTGACGAGCATCGACTTCATTCCTGAAGATCCGGGCCATGTCTCCGCGCTGATTGAAATCGACGCGCGGGTTCCGATCCGCACCGACACCAAGGCGCGGCTCGATTCGACGGGCCTGACGGGCGTCGCCTCCGTCGCTCTCTCCGGCGGGGCGGAGGGTTCGCCTGTACTGCAGCCAGGTCCCGGCGGCGCACCGCCGACGATCATGGCCGACCGCTCCGACTTCCAGGATCTGGTCGAGACGGCCCACAAGATCGCGGGTCAGGCCACCGATTTCCTCGACAAGACCAACAAGCTGCTCGACGACAACACGGCCACGATCACCGCCTCGGTCAAGAACGTGCAGAAGTTTTCCGACGCGCTTGCGGCGGATTCGGACGGGCTCAAGGATTTCATGAGTTCGGTCGCCGATGTCGGACGGTCGATCAAGCCCCTCGCCGGGAAGCTCGAAACGCTCGCCGGCGACGCCGATGGCGCGGTCAAGGCGGTTGATCCGGCGAAGATCAAGACCATCGTTTCCGACTTCGCCGCGATGTCGGCCAAGCTCAACTCCGCCGCCGACAAGGTCGACGGCGTGCTGACCAATCTCAACGGATTCCTCGCGACGGACGACAACAAGGGGGTTGTGACGGAAGTGACCGCGACGGCGAAATCGATCAGGAAACTCGCCGACGACGTCGATGCGCGATGGAAGGATATCGGCGCGAACCTGACCCGTTTCAGCGGTTCGGGACTGCGCGAGTATGAGGCTCTCGCAACCGATGGCCGCAAAACCCTGGAACAGGTCAACCAGGCGGTCCGCTCCATCGAACAGAACCCACAGCAGTTCATCTTCGGCAAGAAATAGCCGCTCCGCGATAGGCCGGCGTCGTCCCGACCGATCCCGGCGGGCGTGCATATGGGATTACGCCGGTTGTAACCTCGCCGCGGCGCCCGCCTCTTGCGAGATGGCGCCGGACGGCTCCGCGGCAAGGAGCAAACCGGCCCGCCGCGTGATTCGCACAATGCCGCCGCTCGCGTTGCTGCGCAACTTCGACGCGTTGTCTTTAAAACCATCGCCGGGGAGCGTCGCAAGACTGAGCAAGCGTCCTTCCGCAGAGGGGGAGCACGGCGACAAGGCCCATCTTGCGGTATATGCTGTAGATTTCACGCACTCTATAGATTCTACGATCGAATTATGCCACTAACGATTCGCTGGCTCGCGCGGCTTTCCTACAGCAGGCGCAAACCGGACCGTTGACGAAGCGCGGCGCCGCCGGATTTCTCTGCTTTTTTGGCAACCGCCATTCAGGCCTGATTTGAATGCGAACCTCCCCGGCGCCTATCTTGACAAGCAAAGGCATCATGGACACTTCAATCGAACGCATCCGCGCCAAGATCACTGAACTCGAGGCGAAGGTCGCCGACCTTCGCATCGCCGAACGTGAGCTCCAGGCCCTTGAAGGGCTCCCGGCGCCCACGACGGAAAAGACAGAAAAGACGCGAAAGACAAGAACCGCCGCGCCCGCGGCAAAGCCAAAGCGCGCGCCGAAAGCGAAAGTCGGGGCGAGGAGCCAGACGATCGGCGCGGCGATCGCCGAGGTGCTCGACCAGCAAGGCTCCGTCTCCGCCGCCGAGATCGCGGAGCTTATCAAGGCCACAGGCCGAGACATCACCAACCGGACGGTGTCCTTTGCGTTGCAAGCGTTGAAGAAGCGCGGCCTCGCCAAGAACACTGACGGCAAGTGGTCGCCGTCGAAGGCTCGCGCGAAGCAAGCCGCCGCCTGATCGAAGGCCCTGCGACGTCCGGACGCCGGCTTGTCCGGCCGGCGCTTGAAGCGTCGGGCTATAGATTGACCGGGCTATGGGCGCGGGAGCCTTCCGGTTGCTTCGCTCGCGTCGACGAAGCGATCAGCGCCGCCCCATGGCGGGGTCTTGCGTAGCGGTGTTTAACATCCGGACGGCGGACGCCGGAACGGAAGCCGGTGCGTTGGCGTGCGTTGGCGAATGAGGCGCTCCGCCGCGGGGGCAACGCAGGAGTCAACACAGGAGCGAACTGCGGCTCATGTCGGTGGCGATCGCTCAAACCACCTCGTCCGGGGCAAGCGCGCAGATCGTCGCCTCGTCGGTCTCGATCTGCAAGGTCACGTGGCCGATGCGGTAGCGCTCGCGCAGGCGTTCCGCGGTCTCCATCAGAAAGGCGTCACCCGGATGCCCGCCCGGCATCAGCAGATGGCCCGTGAGGCCGATGTCGCTCGTGCTCATCGACCAGATGTGCAGATCGTGCAGCGCGCTCACGCCCGGCAATTCGGTCAGGAACCGGCGCACGTCGGCGCTGGCGATCCCAGCCGGAACCGCGCCAAGCGACATGGCGAGACTTTCGCGCAGCAGGCCCCATGTGCCAGCGATGACGGCGCCATTGATGATGAGACTCATCAGCGGATCGAGCCACAGCTGGCCGGTCAGGAGAATGAGAAGGCCGGCGATGACGACGCCGCCCGAAACCGCGGCGTCCGCCGCCATGTGCAGGAAAGCCCCGCGCACATTGAGGTCATCCTTGCGCCCGGAAGCGAACAGCGCCGCCGTAATCGCGTTGATGACCATGCCGATCGCGGCGACGATCATCATGGTTTTGGCGGCGACCGGCTCCGGGTCGAAAAAGCGCCGGATCGCCTCATAGCTCAGCGCGCCGACCACAAGCATGAGAAAGACCGCGTTGAACAACGCCGCGAGGATCGAGGAGCCCTTCAGCCCGAATGTGAAACGGGGTGTGGGCGCCCGGGCGGAAAGGATGATCGCGGCGAAGGCGACGCCAAGGCCGAGAACGTCGGAGAGATTATGCCCGGCGTCGGCGATCAGCGCGACCGAGTGGGAAATGATCCCATAGACCAGTTCGAGGACGACAATGAGGATGTTCAGCGCGATGCCGATGACGAAGCGCGCGCCGAAGTCGGGCGGCGGCGCGTGGGCGTGGGAATGGTTGTGGTTGTGATTGTGAGAATGGGGAGCTTCCCCGCTCGCATGGGCGGCGCCGCCCTCGCCATGCCCGTTGCAATCGCTCATCGTGTTTTTCGCTCCGGTCGCTGCGAATCTTTGGACTCTGCACGGCGCCTTTGACGTTTTAAGGACAAAGCGCGCCGCGGCGCAAAGATCCCGCGGGAAGGCGGCGGAGCGCAGTTCTCCTGGTCGCGGCCGCGCTCCTCTTCAGGACTCACGCGGTCTCGGCGGCATATTTCGCAGCGGCGAGGCTCGCCACGCTGTCAAAGGCCGGGTAGGTTCCTGTCCGTGCCGCTGAACAGGCGGGCATGGCCAAAGAGCCGGATCAGCTGGCGTCCCGAGGGACGCGGAAAGGAACGCTGATGTTCAATCTTTATGAGATCGTGCAAAACGCCCAGGACGGCCAGGCCGTCGATAATCTCGCGAAACAATTCAATATTTCGCCCGGCGAGGCGGACGCCGCCGTCAAGGCCCTGTTGCCGGCGCTTTCGACCGCTTTCCTGCAGCGCGCGGCCGAACCCGCGGCTTTCGGCTCCATTTTCGGTGCGCTGGGGGATCAGCAGCACGCCGCCGCCTTCGCCGATCCCGGCGCGGCGTTCTCGAGCGAAACGACGCAGAAGGGCGCGGCGGCGCTGCAGCACTTGTTCGGCTCGCCCGACACAAGCGCCCAAATCGCCCAGCACGCCGCAGGCGTCGCGGGGCTGCCGCCTGAGTTGATCCAGCAGATGGCGCCGGTGATCGCTTCATTGATCCTTGGCGGCCTCAGCAAAGGCCTCGCCAACCAGGGCTGGGGCGGCGTCCTCGGACAACTCGCCGGCGCCGCCGGTAGCGGAGCCGGCGGCCTTGGCGGCCTCGGGACCATCCTCGGCAGCCTGTTTGGCGGCGCTCCCGCGACGCAGGCGCAGCCGCAATTAAATCCCGATGCGTCTGGCGGTCCCGGCAATCTTGGCGGTCTAGGCGGCGTCCTTCGATCGATCCTCGGCGGTTTGCTCGCTGGCAAGCCAGGCGGCGCGCAGCCGCAGGGCGGCGCAGCGACCCAGGCGCCCGGCGGACTCGACGCCGGCGCGGTCCAGGCCGGTCTCGACGCGCTGATCAAGATGCTGCAACCGGGCACGCCCCCGCCGCCCGCCGGCCAGCAGGCCGGGCTTCAGAACGAGATCAATGCGATTTTGAACGGAAAGCGATCCTGACCAGAACTGTTTTCCGATCCGCCGGACTCGGAAAACAGTTCTAACTCCCTGTTTCGCCGCATTTTCTGGAGCAAGCCGGGGACGCTTCGCGCGCGAAGGCTCAAGCCTTCGGGCGCAGGCCTGCGTTGCGCTGCGGCGGCGGGCCGCCTATGTAGCTCAGCAGAGGGGGTCGTCGAACGTCCCGGCGCGCTTTCGGCCGCCGGTCCGGCGCGCTCCAAACGACGTAGACGGATTTTGGAGCCAATGGCGCGCGACGTTTCTGATACCACGCCTGTCACGTCGCGCGATGAGCTTGTCGCCTGGTTCGAGGCCGGGTCGAAACCGCCCGAGAGCTTCGCCATCGGCACCGAGCATGAGAAAATTCCCTTCTATCATTGCTGCAAATGCGCCGTGCCTTACGACGGCAGGCCGGACGATGGTCTTGGCGGCGTTCGCGCTTTGCTCGAAGGCATGCGCAAAAAACTCGGCTGGGCCGCGATCTTCGACGGCGCCAATATCATCGGCCTTTACGATGAAAAGAGCGGCGGCGCGATTTCGCTCGAACCCGGCGGCCAGTTCGAACTTTCGGGCGCCCCGGTCGCCACCGTCCACGAGACCGAGGCCGAACTCGACGGCCATTTCGCCGCCGTACAAAGAGTCGCCGCCGCTTCCGGCATCGGCTTCCTGTCGCTGGGCATGAATCCGCAGTGGCGGCTCGGCGAAATCCCGATGATGCCGAAGCAGCGCTACGCCATCATGGCGAAATATATGCCGAAGGTCGGCGCGCGCGGTCTCGACATGATGTTCCGCACCGCGACTGTCCAGACCAATCTGGATTTTTCGAGCGAAGCCGACATGGTCAAAAAGCTGCGGGTTTCGCTGGCGCTGCAGCCGGTCGCGACGGCCTTGTTCGCCAATTCGCCCTTTACCGACGGCAAGCTCAACGGCTTTCTCTCGGCGCGATCCGAGGTCTGGCGCGAGACGGATGCGGCGCGCACGGGAATGCTGCCTTTCGCCTTTGAGCCGGGGATGGGATTCGAGCGCTATGTCGATTATGCCCTCGACGTGCCGATGTATTTCTTGAAGCGCGGCGCGACCTATATCGACGTCGCCGGGGCGAGTTTCCGCGATCTGCTCGACGGCCGCCTCAAAGCCGCGCCGGGCGAGCGGGCGACCTTCTCCGATTGGGCCAATCACCTGTCGACGATTTTTCCCGAGGTCCGGCTGAAGCGTTATCTTGAGATGCGCGGCGCGGACGCTGGACCGCGCCCGATGCTGCCGGCCTTGCCGGCCCTGTTCGTCGGGCTCCTCTACGATCCCGCGGCGCTCGATGAGGCATTCGAGCTGGTCAAGCCCTGGAGCGCGCAGGATCGGGAGAAACTGCGCGCGGATGCGCCGCGGTTCGCGCTCAAGGCGCAGATCGCCGGCCGCCCGTTGCGCGAGATCGCAAAGGACGTGCTGGCGCTCGCCCGGGCGGGCCTCGCAAGGCGGCGGCGTCTTGATTCGCAGGGCCGCGACGAGACGCATTTTCTCGATCCGCTCGACGCGATCGCCGCGGGCCGGACCGAGGCCGAACGGTTGATCGCGGCGTTTCAGACCGAATGGGCGGGAAGCGTCGAGCCGGCTTTCGAGCAGTGCGTCTATTA
>JBKQMI010000172.1:0-7493 GCA_052146775.1 Methylocella sp.
GCGCCGTTGCGGCCATGAACGCAATCAGGGCGTCTCTCACGGCTTGCTGCATCGGATCTTGCGTCGCGCCATCGAAAGTCAAATTGTTGATGACCGTGCGAATGATGACTCCGCGCCGCAGAAATTCTCGGATGGCATTTGTCACGTCCGCATAATTGCGACCGAGCCTGTCAACCCAGCGGACAACGAGGGTATCTCCCGAGCGCAGCATATCGAACCGGCGACGGCCTTCGGGACGCTCGGAAAGAGGAACGCGGACGCCTGAGACGCCACGATCCGAGACGACTTGATCAATGGTGAACCCGGCTTTGCGGGCCTGCGCCTCTTGGTGCGCGATGGTTTGATCAACTGTGGAGTCGCGCGCGTATAAAATGGTCGCCACAGGTGGTTCCTCTGTCCGTTAGGATGCTGTCCATACGGTCGCATGACCGTTGACCGAAGTAAACCCTAACGGACGCATAAACCTCCACATTTCACAATGTCCGTCAGATCATGACCATACGGACAAAATAATGGTGAACTTGGAAGAGCACGCGTTCGTCGACGCGGTTCCCAGCTCGTGCTGCCAACTCCGCGAGACCAGGACCCGCCGAACTCAAAGCGCCGCGTCGCCGAACCGGCGCGTCGCCTGCGTCTCTCTCCCGAGGCGCGGGGAGAACCAAGGAGACGTCGCCGCGACCATTCGAACCCATCTGGGATAGGGCGGCGAACTTGCGCGGGACTGGCCCGTGCCGGTTCACAGCGTCTTCAGATATTCGATCAGGGCCATGGCGCCGTCCCGGTCTTTCGACCAGTCGAGCCGCCGCAGCGCGCCGTCGATCTCGACATCCGTATCGTGGCCCCTGTTGGACACGGCCGAGAAGGCGGAGGCGTCGAATCGATAGCCTTCCTTGCGCGCGGGATCCTCGCTGAAGGCGTAGCCGACTAGTTTGGCGTCGTAATCCAGCCGGCCCTTGACGAAGACGCTGGGGCGCTCGGCGGGCGCGAGCAGATGATAGAGCGTCGGCACGGAGCCATTGTGCAGATAGGGCGCCTGCGCCCAGACGCCGCCGAGCGGCAGCGCATTATAGCCGTCGTGCAGGGCGGGATCGGCCATGGCGACATCGCTGCGGCCGGCCAGCGAAACCCCGTCGAATTCAGCGCAGGGCGTCACGCGCGTTCCCGCCGGCGGCAGGTCGACGGCCCGCTGCGGCGGACAGACGCCGGTGAAGCTGGTTCTGGCGCCTTCGGCGATGGACGGGCTGACGACGCGGGCGCGGCCCTTGTCCGAGCCCATGTCGTAGACCGCGCCATTGTGCGGCTTGTGGCAGACGGCGCAATTTTGCGCGAACAGCGCCTCGCCCTTTTTCGCCAGAGCGAGATCGACCTCGAACGGATAGGCCGGCGCCGGAAGATCGCGCAGCAGACGCTCGGCGAAGGCGGCGATGCGAATGTCGGTGTCGGCGCCAAGGCCGAGCGTGAGTTCGGCGGCGAGATTGCGGAACATGGGAATGGGAATGTTGCCGTTCCACTGGCCGCCGCCGTCGATCAGGCTGGTCTTGTCGGCGGACCAGTGTGCGAGCCGCTTGCCCTGCTCCCACACTGCCATGAAATCGGTGAGGCCCGCCATCGGCGGCAAAGCCGTTTGCGGATCTGGCGCTACGCCATCCGCCTTGGCGGCGGCGAAGGCCATGGAGACGCTGACGCCGGTGGCGTCGGCCATGCCGCCGAAGCCCGCCGTCATCGGCCCTTCGAATCCCTGGTAGTTTTTAGCGACGAGATCGAGGAAGGACGAGAGTTCGAGGCCGGCGCGGATCAGAAATCCGCGCACCAGCGCCGGCGCGTCTTTCTGGAACAGGGCGATCTGCTCGGCTTCATATTGGGCGTCGAAACGCTTTCCGCCGAAACTGTAATTTTTGTAGAAGAAATTTTTGTCCTCGGCATGGGCCTTGGTCAGCGCGTCGAGAACGGCGGCGGTCGCGCGCTCGGTTCTTTCGTCGGGCGTCTTTGCGCCTATGGTGATCTTGTCGATCGTCGCGGCGACGCGCACGCGATATTGAACGAGGTTGAACTGCGTATTCACGCCGCCATCGAGATAGCGCAGCGCGCCGTCGGCGAGGCGCACGCGGCCGATATGGCAGGCGCCGCAGCTCAGCGCGGCGAAGTCCGGCGCGCCGCTTGGCTCTGCGCGCGAGAGGCCGGTGAAGCCGAACCCGCGCGCGATCGGATAGCCGGGCTCGCGCTCGTCGACGAACAGCCCGACGACATCGAGAAAATTCGCCTCGCTGCCCCATTGTTCCGGCGCGAGCCGCGGCAGCAGCTTCAGAACGAGATAGGGGACGCCGCTGGAGACGCCGAAGGGAAAATCGGCGAACCAGCGATAGGCGACCGGATCCTTGGCCAGATAGGCCTCGAGCATTTCGTCGCGCGCCTTGCGCCGCGCGCTCCAGTCCGCCGCAGGGGCGGCGGTGGGCGCGGGCGGCCGGACGGAAGCGCCGCCGTAGCTCTGCGCATCTGCGGCAATGGGAACGGCGAGCATCAGCAACAGGGCGAGACAGGCGGCGCGGCGCATGGCGGCTTCCCTCACTTCGGATAATCGACCGGGAATTTCGACGGTTCACGCGGCTGCGCGCGATATTGCGACGAAGCGATATAGACGGCGCGGCGCAGCCGGTTGATGCCGCCGAGCGGCTGATGCTCGGTCAGCCCGTGCCAGGGCGTGAACACCAGATGCTCGCATTCGGTGATGCGCAGCGGATTGTCGAAATCCTGCTGCGAAATAGTGAGCGTCGCGACCTTGCGATAGGAGGCGGCCGCCGTCTCCTTCCACTCGAAGGCGGCGTCCTCGATCGGGAAAGCGGCGTCGCCGGGTGAAAGCCCGTCGGGCCGCAGCTGCACGGAAAAGTCATATATGACCGGCTTCCCGTCGGTGATGGAAAGGCTGTGTTTCATCGCCTGACGCAAGGCGTTGTCGCTCGGGAAGTCGTCGATCGGACGGTTTTCTGGATCGCGCCGTGTCACGCTGAACTTCGCCGCATGGCCATTTCCATACAGAAAGGGCGAGGCCGAAAAATACGGGCCATCGAGCGGATTGCTCATTTTGTCGCCGCCGATGCGCGCGAGAATCGCCGCCGTCTTGGCGATGTCCGGCGGGCTCATCGGCGCGATGGTCGGATGCGGGATCTTGCCGAACAGGACGCCGAACAACGCCGTATTGTTGTCCTTGAACTGCAATTGCAACTGCGTGACTTTCAGATAGGTGGCGACATCGCCGAAGCCGAACATGGGCTGGTTGATCAGCAGAAAATCTTGGGTCTTCGCGCCCGGCTCGTCGAACAAAGTCGCGCCCTCGACGCCCATCAGCTTGATCGCCATGCCGCGGCTCGTCGCCGTGTGTGTCGTCGCGCCCGTGTTCGTGTCGTGCGTCGTGTCGTAATCCGCCGTCACGATGCCAGTGGCGTTGGAGAAGCGCACCCAGGCGTCGTAGCTCCTGCCGGGCGCGGCGAACACGCCGACGCGCAGCGCCTCCGGAATATCGGCGTCGACGGCGAGCGTTCCCTTGACGCAGCCGTGATCCTTGGCGTGGACGCCGCGGCGCGCGAGGCTGTCGCCATAGCGATATTGCAGCAGCTTCACGGTGAGATCGACAATCTGCCCGATCTGTTCCGTTTCCCCGGCCGGTGGGGCCTCCAATGGAGTGGGAGTGAAATCCGCCGCCTGCGCGCGCGCCATCAGCGCGCAAAAGAGCAGCGCCGCAATCGAGGCTCGTTTCATGGTGTTTTCTCCCAAAATGCCGCGTCGGTCGTCGAAGCGGCCGTTGGCCGTCCGATCGGGGCGCGTGTTGTTTTGTTTTCTAAAACCTTTTGCGATCTGATCGCATGAGATCGGGCCTCTAGATTCTTGCATTATCGCGCTCTTTTGCCGCGAACCGGCGTCCACTTCATGGGAAGGCGCTCTGGTCCGCCGCGGGCGCGAAACCTCCATGTCTTAGCGGCGCCACGAACATGGCCGTGGTCTTCACCGCATCGCCTCGCGCGGCGCGCGCGTCACAAGGTCTTGAGATATTCGAGCAGAGCATTTTTCTGTTCATCGGTGAGCGTCACGCCAAAGTCGTGGCCGCAATGGCTGTCGCCCGAGAGCGGATTTTCGCAGCCGGTGGTGACCAGCGTTGTGCTGGAATTCGGCTGCTCGACGGCGAGGCCGACTGTTTCGGGATCGTAGCCGGGTCCGACCTTGAACGACTCGACGCGCTTGTTCGAGGGCTTCAGCAGTTCGGCGAGCGTCGGCACCGAGCCATTGTGCAGATAGGGCGCGGCGGCCCAAATGCCGTGCATAACCCTCGCTTCGTAACCGGGCGGCGGAGGCGCGCCCAAACCGGGAATCGGATAAGCGCCCTTGATGGCGTCGATCTTTTTCATGACATCGATTTTGAGCTGCGGATCGAGCGTCTCGATCACCGCGTCGAGCGCCTTGTGCGATTTCACCAGCAGCCGGCGCAAATTCGGGTCCATCCGCACATCGGGGAAGTAATGCTGCAGGACCGCGCCGCGCACCGAGAGACCGAGCACGCTCACGGCGTCGTCGGTTTTGTTCAAAGGCTCGCCGAGGAAGGGGATGAAGGCGCCGATTAGCACGCCGGTGTCGACCTTGCGTCCCAGATTCTGCAATTCCTTGGCGTCGGTCCGGATCTGCGCGATCGGCGTCACCGGCGTCACCCAATTGCCGTCGGCCAGGGCTTTGACCCTGTGGCATTCGACGCAGCCGCCCTGCGCGGTTGTCCAGTTGAAAATCTTTTCGCCCTCGGCCGCGAGTTTGGCGTCGATGGCCCAAGGCCACTTCGGCGGCTTCAGGGCGATGATATCGCTTTCCAGCGCGGCGAGCCCGTCGAAATTGGCGGAATTGTCGCCAAGATAATCATAGCCGATGGGGTGCGAGTCGTCCTTTTTGGGATGAAACACGCCGAAGACGCCATAGACTTGGCCGAGGTTGCGCGACAGCGCCAATATTTCATTGCCGTTCTCGGCGAACCCCGGCCATTGAGTGCGATTTTGGATCGGCGCGTTCCACAGGAAGGGCGGGCGCACCGGTGCATTAGCCCGCGCGATGTTGTCTTGGATGATGTAATTGTCCACGGGCGCGCCGATGTCGAGACCGGCGACGCGGTTGAGAATCATACCGACGGCGTCGAGCCGGCCTTTGCCCCACGGCCGATCCTTGCCCGGCTTGGGTAGGCCGCCGTCGGAAATGGCGTGGAAGGGCGCATACCACGCCTGGACTTTCAGCAGCAGCATCTCCTGCTTTTTATCCGTCCACTCCGCGCCGAGCACGGCTTTGGCGAACGCGGTGAATTTGGCCGTGTCGTTCAGCGTGCGGCCCACCGCCGCATCGAGATCGGCCCAAAAGGCGCCGAGGTCGGCGAGCGAAGGGCCGCCGTCGATGCGGTAGCTCTTGCCACCATGTTCGATTTGCCGCGTGTGGCAGGCGGCGCAATTCAGCCCGAGCGACGGTTCGTCGACGCCCCCCCTGGCGACCATGAAGCCGACCGGCAGGCCGGCTGGCGCGCTGCCCGGATTGGGCAGATAGCCGTAGCGCGCGAGGCCGTCGGCCATGAAGGGCGCGCCATTGGCCTGTTCCAGCACCGAAATCCAACTCCAGGGAATGAGCCGCGTGCCCTGATCCTGCGTGTAGAAATTGTTGCGCGTCGGGACGTCCCAGCCCTGTCCGTCCGCCGATTGCGCGGCGGCGAGAGCGGTGGAAGCTAAGAGCGCAGCGGCGACGAGGCGCGCGAAAGGGAAAATATTCGGTCCGAACATTCGGATGCTCCAAAATGCGAAACGATTAACGCGGCCCGTGCCGACCCGCCAACGATTAGCTTACGCCGTTTGACAACGCCAACCAATGGCGAAGGTTCCGCAACGATGAAAATAATGCTTCAAATACGCGCCTTTGCGAAATTCTGCGAGCTTGTCGGACGGGCGCAGACGGTTTCGGCTCGCAGATTTCAGGGAGCCGCGACGTTCGCAGCTTCCGCTGCGGGGCTTGTAGCAGGGGCCGGTCGGGATACTCGGAGTTGTGCGCCTTGAAGGGGGAGCTTGTCTGAAAGGCGCGCCCTAGCATTTCAGTTGCATTTTAAGATGGGCGCGCCTTGCTTAAGCTTGATGGGCTCGTCGCCGTAGGGACCAGCCGACGACAAAGTCTGGGTGGATTCGTTTTCGAGCGAGGCGGGTGGCGATTCGGCGGATTTCCTGGATGGACCAACGGATGAGCGATGGGTTCGTTAGCTCTGACGCGGACGGGGCGTCTTCGCTTGCTCCGTATTGTTTTTGGGGGCGGCGCGGCCGTATTGGCGTGAACGCGGATCGCACCCATGGCGAAGGCGAGGATGTCCTTCGATTTTCGCCAGTCTTTCGATGGTCGTTCCGCGCGGAGCCCATGTCGTGAAGAAGGCGATGTCGCCGTCGGCGATTTTGCGCCGGATCAGAAGACCGCGCATCCGCGGTCGGTAAGATGGCGCATGTTGTCGCGAACAAGGTCGAAGCGGCGGAATTTATGGATGAATGGGCGACGTTTTGCTGTTCGCGGAAATCTGTCGCGTAACTGTTGGCGCTAGGCCTGATTCTCGGAAGCGCCACCTGGGAGCGTCGGGCGCAAGTCGTTGAAGGCTCTATGTGAATTCCCTTAATATCGTGGTGGCATAGGTCGTGGTAGAGGCTTTCGGTAACAGGAAGGAAGAGCCTCTATGGTAAAATTTGTCATCGTCGAGCGCACGATTTGCGACGCGATCAACAGCAACCAAGCAGGGCCGGCGCCGTTCACGCCGCCGCGCCAGCGCAGAGAGGTTATGCCTTGGGGCAAAGTTTCGGAAGGCAACGCCGATGGCGATGCCGTGACGGCAAAATTTTCCCACGCTGGAACAATTTTGAACGCCGCAGACGACAAGCCTGCCCATAAGAAATAGCCGGGCATTAGCGACGTAACTCGAAGCGGTCGCCGACAGGGAATGACCGCGCCGGCACCGTCCGAAACATGCGGAATATGGCTCACATATGCGTCGCGGCGAACGCGGCGATCTTACCCGCAAAGACGATGGCGAGCGCCAACGATCCATATTTCATCATCGACATGAGTGCGTAATAAGATCCCGGGCTCAGCATTTACTCATACCTTTCCTGCTTAAAGCGCGACCTTTGAGCGCGGGAAGCCGCGAACGTCGCGATAATAACAACAGATGAGCGCGGGTAATTCGATTGCCAAGTGGCAAGTGAGGGCCTGCGATGTTTGGCCGCAAGATTATTGCCGAGCTCGTGGAGGCAGACGAGAGCCTGATCCCGCTCGCAATTGATGCCAGCGAAAGAAGGCTCCGCGATCTTCCGCCGCAAGGCGATCTATGGGGCCTCGCCGCTGTCACTGGCGCCGGCTTAACCGCTCCGGCGACAGCGGAGACGATCTGACGGTGATAGAGCCGCTACCGCCAGCTTAAGCGCTCGCCTCGTCCCGCATTAGCATTTCGCATA
>JBKQMI010000173.1:0-20839 GCA_052146775.1 Methylocella sp.
TATCGCCGACGCAGGTTAAAACCGGAAGGCCCGCCCAAAGCGCGTCGCTCGCGGTCGTGTGGGCGTTATAGGGAAGCGTATCGAGAAAAAGATCGGCGAGACGGTGCCGGGCGAGATGTTCCGGCGACGTCAGCCTCGGCGCGAAGATGAGGCGATCGGGATCGACGCCGCGCAGGCGCGCCTCCTTGCGCAGATTGTCCTTGACGAGCGCGTTGGCTTCAAGAAGCCACAGCACGCTGCCGGGCGCGGCGAGGAGGAGCCGCATCCAGATGTCGAAGAAGGCCGGCGTCAGCTTGTAGCTGTTGTTGAACGAACAGAACACGAAGCCCTGCTCGGGCAGCCCGCATTGCGCCCGCGTCGGCGTCAGTTCGGCGATGAGGCGGCTCGTGTCGTTCGGCTGATAGCAATGTGGCAGATGGACGATTTTCTCGCTGTACGCGTCCTGCTGATCCATCGGAAGCACGAGCGGATCGGCGATGATGTAGTCGATGAAATCGGCGCCCATAGTGCCCGGAAAGCCGATGAAGCTCGCTTGCACGGGCGCCGGCCTTCGCGCCGAAATGCCCGTGCGGGCGCCCGCGGTGTAGCCCTTCATTTCGATCAGAATGTCGATTCCGTCGGCGTGAATGCGGCGCGCGGCTTCCTCATCCGAAAGCGGGCGCAAATCGACGAAATGGTCGAAGGCTTTTCGCAGCCGCGCGCCGATCTCGCTGTAATCGTCCGGGCCGTGCGAATAGCCTGTGATCTCGAAGCGCGAACGATCATGCAGCTCGAATAATTGCGTGACGAGAATAGCCGTGGCGTGGCGGCAAAAATCGCAGGAGAGATAGCCGATGCGCAGCTTGCCGTCGCCTGCGCGGCGCGGGCCGAAATCCGGCCGCGCGATCTTAAAACCCGCCGAGGCGGCGCGCGCGACGCGCAACTGCTGCGCCGGGCTCGTCGCCATGCTTAGGATCGAGAACGGATGAGGAACTTCCTCGCTCCGCTCCAAAAGCTGGAGCAGTTCGACCTCTTCGGCCTCGATTCCGGTCCAGTCGCAGATTGCACGCCGCTTATGATGGAGCCAGACCCGGATCGCCAGCAGGCGCGGATCGAGCTGCACCGCCGTGCGGTAGCAGGCGATCGCCTCAGCCAGCCGGCCGAGCGCTTCCAGAGCCGCGCCCTTGTTGATGTGAGCGTCCGGCAGCGTCGGGCGCAGGACGATCGCTTGCGCGTAAGCTTCAATCGCTTCTTCGTAGGCCTGCTGGCTTTGCAGCGCATTGCCGAGATTGACATAGACCTCGGCGAAATCCGGCCGCAGCGCGATGGCGCGCCGGTAGGCTTCGATCGCCGGCCCGGGCTGTTGCAACTCTTTCAAGATATTGCCGAGGCTGAAGTAAGGTTCGGGCGCGTCGGGCCTTTGCGCGATGATCTCTTCGCAGGCCGCGATCGCCTCCTCCTTGCGGCCGAGTTTGCGCAGGACGTTGGCGGCGTTGGCGTAGGCCGTGACGAAGCCAGGGTTGACTGCCCCCGCCCGCCTGTAGGCGTCTAGCGCCTCGCCGAGACGGCCTTGATCCTCGAAGACGTTGCCGAGATTTGAATGAGCCTGCGCGCAATCCGGCTGCAGCGCGATCGCGCGCTCCGCCGCCGCGATCGCCTCCCCGGTGCGTCCGAGGGCGCGGTAGACGACGCCGAGATTGGACAGCGCTTCGACATAGTCGGGTTTAACGGCGACCGCGCGGGCGATCAACTCCGCGGCGGCCTCGCAATCACCGCGATGATGCGCGATCAGCCCGAGATGATGCAGGCTGAGGAAGTGGTCAGGCTCGGCGGCGAGCGCCTTGGCGTAGATCTCTTCCGCCGCGCGATGCCGCCCCGCGCGGAAATATTCGAGCGCCAGCACAAGGGAGTCGTCACTCGACGGGACAGGCCATATCTCCAGCGCGTCCCGCCCCGCCGCCGATTTGCCTTCGCCTTGCAATGCCGCCATCACCTGCCCCCGCCCCATAGCTCACGAGCGCAGGACTTAAGGCGGCAGGCTTGCCCGAAGCATATGGCGCTTTTGGAGAAACCTAGAACGGCAGGTTGAAGACCCGGCCGGGCACAAGCTCGCCCTTCTCGATCGCGCCGACGGCGATGACGACCCCGCCGCAGGCGGCGTAGGCCGAGCCGTCCGCTGGCGCATCGGCGCCGCGCAGCAGGATCGATTGTCCGCGCCGGAGCCGCGCCGCCGCGTCGCGATCGACGATGACGCGCGGCAACTCCATGAGCCCCGCCTCGACCCGCCGCATCGCCTCCGCTTCGAGGCCGCCCTCGGCAAGATCGCTCAAGGCGATGGCGTCGGCCTCGGTGAAGGGGCCGACCCGCGTGCGGCGCAAAGCCGTGACATGACCGTAGCAGCCAAGCAGGCGGCCGAGATCGCGGGCGATGGCGCGCACATAAGTCCCCTTGCCGCAACGCGCCTCGAAAACCGCCTCGTCCTGATCCGCGCTGAGAAGATCGAGCGCGTGAATGGTCACGGGCCGGGCGGAAAGCGCCGGCGTTTCGCCGTCGCGGGCGATGTCATAGGCGCGCTCGCCATTAATCTTGATCGCGGAGAAGGCCGGCGGGGTCTGCTGGATCGTCCCGATGAATTGCGGCAGCAGCGCGAGAATATCCTCCCGCGCGGGCCGAAGCTCCGATTGCGCCGTGACCTTGCCGTCCGAATCATCCGTGTTGGTTTCGGCGCCGAAGCTGACCGTGAAGCGATAGGCTTTTTCGCCGTCCTGTACGAAAGGCACGGTCTTCGTCGCTTCGCCGAAGGCGACCGGCAAAATGCCAGAGGCCAGCGGATCGAGCGTGCCGGCGTGGCCCGCCTTTTTGGCGTTGAAGATGCGCTTCAGGCGGGAGACGGCGTGGGTCGAGGTCATGCCGACGGGCTTGTCGAGGACGACCCAGCCGTCGACGTCCTTGCGCGTGGAGCGGGGAGCGCTCATTCGCCCTTGTCCGCGGAATGCTCGCCGCCGGCGGCCGGCTCGGACTCGCGCTTCGCCTCGAGGTCCTGCCTCACCTTCGGCAAATTGAGCAAGGCGTCGATCTTGCCGCCATAGTCGAAGCTGGGATCCGCCTTGAAGCGGACCTCGGGCGCAAATCTCAAATTGACGCGCCGCGCGATCTCGCCGCGCAGAAGCTTCTTGTGCCGGTCGAGCGCAGCCAGAACGTCGGCGACGTTCTCGCCCCCGAGCGGCATGACATAGACCGTGGCGAGCTTCAAATCCGGGCTCATGCGGACGTCTGGGACCGTCACGACCTTTCCCTCAAGCGCGGGATCGGCGACGTCCGACCTTGTCAGGAGTTCGGACATGGCGTGGCGGACAAGCTCCGCGACGCGCAGCATTCTCTGCGAGGGTTGGCCGCCCTGCTGATGATGAAGTCTGGACAATTTTTGGGACTCCGGCGCTTCTTAGCGCTCCTCTTCGGGCTTTGGCTGGCCCGGAAGAGCCATCGGCTCTTCGATCATGATCGGCGCGCGCCCTGTTGGAGCGCGATTGAACTCTCATCCTGATTTACGGAGAGTGGACGGGCCGGCCGCACCGATCGACCAACGCCGCCAGATCCGACACTCGTTTTGCGAACGCCCGCCCTAAAGCGAGCGCTGAATCTCCTCGATGCGATAGCATTCGATGACGTCGCCGACGCGCATGTCCTGGTAGTTCTCGAACGCCATGCCGCATTCCTGGCCGGCGACGACCTCCTTGACCTCGTCCTTGAAGCGCTTGAGCGTCGACAGCTTGCCTTCGTGAACGACGACATTGTCGCGGATGAGCCGCACATTGGCGCCGCGCTGGACGTTTCCATCGGTGACCCGGCAACCGGCGACCTTGCCGACCTTAGAGATGTTGAAGACTTCGAGTATCTCCGCGTTGCCGAGCATTTCCTCGCGCAGCGTCGGCGCGAGAAGACCGGACATCGCCGCCTTTACATCATCCACGAGATTATAGATGATGTTGTAATAGCGGATTTCCAGCCCGGACTGTTCGGCGAGCTGGCGGGCTTCCTTGTGGGCGCGCACATTGAAGCCGATCAGCGCCGCGCCGGAGGCTTCGGCCAGCGTTACGTCCGATTCGGTGATGCCGCCGACGCCCGCGTGAATGATGCGCGCTGCGACCTCCTCCGTATTGAGCTTTTCGAGCGTCGCGATGATCGCCTCGACCGAGCCCTGCACGTCGCCCTTGATGACGAGCGGGAACTCCTTGCGCCCGGCCGTCTTCAGCTGGCTCATCATGTCGGCGAGCGAGCCACGCGCCAGATTGCCGCGCGCCGCCGCCTGCTCGCGCTTCTGCCGGTCGCGATATTCGGCGATTTCGCGGGCTCTTGCTTCGTTTTCGACCACGGCGACGCGATCGCCTGCCTCCGGCGAGCCGGAAAAGCCCAGAATCTCGACCGGCATGGAGGGCCCGGCCTCAAGCCGCGTCTCGCCCTTGTCGTCGATGAGGGCGCGAACCCGGCCCCATTGCGAACCGCCGACGATGAGGTCGCCGACGCGCAGCGTGCCGCGCTGCACGAGCACGGTGGCGACGGGGCCGCGGCCCTTGTCGAGGCGAGCCTCGATGACCGTGCCTTCGGCCGGGCGATCGGGATTGGCCTTGAGATCGAGCAGTTCGGCCTGCAGGGCGATGAGATCGATCAGCTTGTCGAGATTGATCTTCTGCGTCGCCGAAACCTCGACCTCCAGCGTGTCGCCGCCGAGCGATTCGACCTGCACTTCATATTGAAGCAATTCGCTGCGCACGCGCTCGGGCTTGGCGTCCGGCTTGTCGATCTTGTTGATCGCGACGATGATCGGAACATGGGCCGCGCGGGCGTGCGCGATGGCCTCCGCCGTCTGGGGCATCACGCCGTCGTCGGCGGCGACCACCAGAACGACGATGTCGGTGACCTTGGCGCCGCGCGCGCGCATCGCCGTGAACGCCGCATGGCCGGGCGTGTCGATGAAGGTGACCGGCAGCCCGTTGGAGGCGACGATCTGATAGGCGCCGATGTGCTGGGTGATGCCGCCGGCCTCGCCGGAGACGACATTGGCGTGGCGGAGCGCGTCGAGCAGCGAAGTCTTGCCGTGATCGACATGGCCCATGATGGTGACGATGGGCGGCCGCGGAACCTGGTGTCCGTCGGCGTCGGGCGCATCGAACAGGCCCTCTTCGACGTCCGACTCGGCGACGCGCTTCACGGTGTGGCCGAGTTCCTCGGCGATGAGCTGGGCCGTATCCGCGTCGATCACATCCGTGATCTTCGCCATCTGGCCCTGCTTCATCATCAGCTTGATCACGTCGACGGCCCGCTCCGACATGCGGTTGGCGAGTTCCTGGATCGAGATCGTCTCGGGCAGGATGACTTCGCGCGCGAGCTTTTCCTTGGTCTCGCTGACATGACCCTTGAGCCGCTGGGTGCGGCGGCGGAAGGCTGCGATCGAGCGGGTGCGCTCCTCCTCTTCGCCGGTCGCGCTGGCGACGGTGAGGCGGCCTCGGCTCTTCTGCTCGGCGCCCTTGACGGGGCGCGCGACGATCACCTTCGTCGGCATGCCGGGACGGCGGATGATCCGCTTGGCTTCGTCCTCCTCGATCGGGACGGGCCGGGCGGCGGCCGCGGCGAGGCCCGCCGGAGGCGCCTCCGCGGGAACGCCCGACGGAACCGGCGACGGCGCAACTGTCGCGGCGAGGCCGGGCGCTTTGCGCGGCGCGGGATTGACCAGCGCAGGCGCGGGCTCGCCGCCAGCCAGGCGGCGTTTCGCCTCCTGCTCCGAGCGGCGCTTTGATTCCGCCTCGACGACGCGGCGCGCTTCCTCTTCGCGCTTGCGCGCTTCGGCCGCGGCGCGTTCCTCGCGTTCGCGCGCCTCGCGCTCCTCGCGGGCCTTGTTTTCGATTTCGGCGCGCTTGCGCTCTTCGACCTCGCGTTGATGGGCGCCCGACAGCGCCCGGGAGCGCGCCTCGCGCTCCTCTTCGGTCAAGGACCGCAAGATGACGCCGGACGACGAACGCGGCGGCGCCCCTTGCGGGCGCGGCGGCTTCTGCTGCGGACGCGGCGGCTGCGGCGCGACGACCGCGGCGGGGGCGGGCTCCTGCGCGACGCTTTCGCGCGGCGGATGCGGCTCGGCTCCCAGTACGCGGCGCTTCACCTTCTCGACGACGACCGCCTTGCTGCGCCCATGCGAAAAGCTCTGGCGAACGACGCCAGCCTCGACCGGACGCTTCAGCGACAGCGTCTTCGTCGGAGAGACGCTCAGCGTATGGTCGCCGGGATTCTTGGTTTCACTCATCAGTCTCGCGTTCCCGGGCTTGCGCCCCTTCGAAAATTCACTAAACCGGCTGCGCCGGCCGCCTGAACCATGATCGCTCCGCACCGGCGCGGCCCATGGTCGCTATCCCACTGTTTCCACGCAGGATCAATCCGAAAGGCGAAAACCTTTCCGGTCGACCCCGGCGTTCCTTCCTCACCCGCGCCGCAATGCGACGGGCAAACCGGCGGATCCTTCGCCTGAAACAGGTTCAGACCGCCGGGTGAAATCCTATCAAATCGCCTCCGGCGCTTGCGAACCGGAATCCAAATCCGGCGCCGCTGCGTCCCGCTCCACCGCCCGATACATCGCCAGTTTGCGGCAACGCGCAAGGAAGGCGTCGCTCGCCGCGCCCGAAAGCAATACCGCATGTATCACATTAGCCCGCCCCAACGCCAAATCCAATTGATCTGATCGGAACAGAACAATCCGCGGCCTTACCTCTTCATCGCCGAAACGGCGACGTAAACTCTGCCCCAGCTTGCGGACGCCGTCCGCCCCGCCATCCGAAGCGTGTATAAGTCCCGCGATCGCGCCGCCCGCGATCGCTTCCTCGACCTTGCCGAACCCGGCCGCAACCGTCCCCGCCTTATTTGCGATCGAGAGGGCCTGCAGGCAATCCTTCGTCAACAACGCCTCGACCTCGGCCGCGAGGTTTTCGGGCGCGGCCACCTTCTTCTTGAAGCCGCGAGCGAACGCGTGCTTTTTGACCGCCTCGGCCACAAGCGCGGCGTTCGCCGTCACCCACACGCCGCGCCCCGGCA
The DNA here is from genome assembly GCA_052146775.1 of Methylocella sp. Classification (GTDB taxonomy): domain Bacteria; phylum Pseudomonadota; class Alphaproteobacteria; order Rhizobiales; family Beijerinckiaceae; genus Methylocapsa. The sequence goes on from JBKQMI010000173.1 coordinate 7,057, forward strand.
ATTTCCGCCTTATGTCGGGCACGACGGCCTCGCCGGGTCCGAGCACAAATCGAATCATATCCTCCGGCGCGCCTTTCGCCCGCGTGACGATGCAGGTCCGCTCCGGGCCCACTTCGGCCTCGTCTGGATCGAGCGTCGCGAGCATGGTCTCTCCCGGGTCCTGATCCCGCACGGCTTCGCCGGACGACGCCCTAATGTTCCGCCTCGCCGTCCGGCGCCGCGCTATCCAGCGCCTCCTCCTGCGCCGGCTCAGGGATGGCGTCGATCCAGCCCGCATGCACGCGGGACGTCATGATCATCGTCTCCGCCTCCTCGCGCGTCAGTTCGAATCCGTCGAGGAAGCCCGCGTGCTTCACCGTTTCGCCGTCCTTGCGTTCGGTCCAGCCGATGAGGTCGTCGGTGGCGCAGCCGGCGAGGTCCTCGACGGTCTTCACGTCGTTTTCGCCGAATTTGACCAGCATGGCCGTGGTGACGCCGGCGACCTCCTTCAGCTCGTCGGAGACGCCAAGCTCCACGCGCCGCGCGTCCTGCTCGGCTTCGATCGCAGCGAGATAGTCATGCGCCCGCGCCTGGATCTCGCCGGCGGTGTCCTGGTCAAATCCCTCGATCGCCGCGAGTTCGGCGGGTTCGACGAACGCCAGCTCCTCGACGGAGCGGAAGCCCTCCGAGGCCAGCAATTGCCCGACCACCTCGTCGACGTCCAGCGCCTTCATGAAAATATTCGTGCGCTCGACGAATTCCTTCTGCCGACGCTCGGATTCCTCGGCCTCTGTCAGGATATCGATGTCCCACCCGGTCAGTTGCGAGGCGAGACGCACGTTCTGGCCGCGCCGGCCGATCGCCAATGATAGTTGGTCATCCGGCACCACGACTTCAATACGCGCGGAATCCTCGTCGAGCACAACTTTGACGACTTCGGCGGGCTGCAGCGCGTTGACGATGAAGGTCGCGGCGTCGGGCGACCACGGAATAATGTCGATCTTTTCGCCCTGCAGCTCGTTGACGACGGCCTGCACCCGCGAGCCGCGCATGCCGACGCAGGCGCCGACCGGATCAATCGACGCGTCGCGCGAAATCACCGCGATCTTGGCCCTGGAGCCTGGATCGCGCGCGACCGACTTCACCTGAATGATGTTGTCATAGATTTCGGGCACTTCCTGCTGGAACAGCTTGGCCATGAACTGCGGATGGGTGCGCGACAGGAAGATCTGCGGGCCGCGCTGTTCGCGGCGCACGTCATAGACATAGGCGCGCGCGCGATCGCCCGGCCGGAACATCTCGCGCGGGATCATCTCGTCGCGCCGGATGGTCGCCTCGCCGCGGCCAAGGTCGATGATCACATTGCCATATTCGACGCGCTTGACGACGCCGTTGACGATGTCGCCGATGCGATCCTTGTATTCCTGGTACTGACGGTCGCGCTCGGCTTCGCGCACTTTCTGGACGATCACCTGCTTCGCCGACTGCGCGGCGATGCGGCCGAAATCGAACGGCGGCAGCGTCTCGGCGATCCAGTCGCCGACCTGCGCCGCGGGATTTTTCTTGCGCGCCTCATTGAGGGTGATGTGAATTGCGTCGTTCTCGATCTCGTCGACGACGAGCAGAAGGCGGGAGAAGCGGATTTCGCCGGTCTTCGGATTGATCTCCGCGCGCACCTCGGTTTCCTGGCCATAGCGGGAGCGCGCCGCCTTCTGGATGGCGTCCTCCATCGAGGTCAGGACGATCTGCCGGTCGATCGATTTCTCGCGCGCGACCGCGTCGGCGATCTGCAAAAGTTCGAGCCTGTTGGCGCTGACGGCCATCTTGCTTCTCCTATTTCGGCATTGGGCGCGGCGGCTGGCGCGATGCGCCCGCGCCCGTCTGGGGCCGGCCCGATTTGGCCTGTTTGAACTTCGATGCGACGCCAGCCGGAAGAACTGGCCTCGCCTTGGCGTTGCGCGCGGCGAAACGGCCGGGACCGCGCTGAGGCTCCGGCGCAGGGGCGGCTTCGTCCTCGCCGGTCTCGTCGGCGTCCTCGGCCAGCGCCGCCTTCGCGGCCCGCAACGACTCCCGGATCAGGGCTTCGGTGAGAACGAGCTTGGCCTCGGCGATATCGCGCAGCGGCAGCGTCGCTTCCGCCGCCTCCCCAGGCTTGGCGTCGCCACGCAGAAATCTGACCGACGCCTCGATCCCTTCGCCCTCGACCGCGCCGATAAGGCCGCGAAACCGCTTTCGTCCGTCGAGCCCGGCGCGCAATTCGATGCGCGCCTCCTGGCCCAGGGCGCGGCGGATGTCGGAGGCCCGCACCAGAGGCCGGTCGATTCCGGGCGAGGAAATCTCGAGGCGATAGGCCTGACGCACGACGTCCTCGACGTCGAGAACCGGCGACAAAGCGGCGCTGACCGCCTCGCAATCCTTGACGGTCATCGAGCCGTCAGGGCGCTCCGCCATGATTTGCACGGTCATGCCATCCTGCGCCGACAGCTTGACCCGCACCAGGCGATAGCCGAGATCGGCCAGCACCGGCTGCGCGATCTCTGCGATCCGCGCGGCGGCCCCCGTCTCGGCGACGAAGCGGGCCTCGCCCAGCAAATTCTGCGATTCGTCTGGCAAATTCGTGCTGCGATCCAAACCTTGTTTCATCCTGCCAAGGCGCTTTTTGCGGCCGATTAACACGCGCGGGCCGATCGGCAATAAAAAAGAGCGGGTCCGGACGGGCCCACTCTCACTACGGCGATCGTCCGATAAGACAAACGCTATGAGAAGATTGAATGACGACAGATATAGACCCTTCGGTCCCGCCGCGCAAGCGCTCCGCGGAATCGCTCGCTAATACTGCAAATATTGCTCGGAGATCATATCGCCGAGGCGATCATTGTCCTGCACGAAGGCGGTGATGAACTCGTGCAGCCCGATCTTGAAAATCTCGCTTGTCGTCGCGCCTTCAAGGCGCTGCATCACGGCATACGCCTGTTTTTGCGCCGGCCCGGTGCGGCCGTAGGCCTTGGCGATGGCGTCGAGGAAGTGAACGATATTATCGTAGCAGGCGATCAGAGAGCGCGGCATCTCGAGCTTCAGGATCAAAAGATCGGCGATCAGCCAGGGCTTCACATTCTCGCGGTAGACCCAGTGATAGGCGGTCAGCGCCGAAACCGCGCGCAGGATCGCCGTCCACTGGAAATAATCGAGAGAACCTCCAACCGATTCGTTTTCCGGCAGCAGCACGTGATATTTGACGTCGAGGATGCGCGCCGTATTGTCCGCGCGTTCGATGAAAATGCCGAGCCGCGAAAACCAGAAGCAGTCGTTGCGCAGCATGGTGCGATAGGCCGAGCCGTCGTAATCGAGCGACGTCTTCTTCACGAAGTCGAGGAATCGCGACAGTTCGCGCCGGTCGTAGTAGCCGCGCGTGGCGTTGCTGGCCTCGAACCGTTTCAGCTCGATCCAGGCGCCGTTGATGGCGTCCCACATTTCGGACGTGAGCGCGGTGCGCACCGCGCGCGCGTTTGTGCGCGCCAATTCGATGCAATTGCGGATCGACGACGGATTGTCCGCCGCGAAAGTAAGATATTCTACGACGCTCTGCTCTTCGGCCGCGCCGCGGGTCTCGCGAAAGCCCGCGGCCGCGCCCGACGATTCGAGCGCGCTCTCCCATTCGGTGCCTGTGCCGGAATAACTCGTCGGCAACGCGGCGAGCCGTTGCGTCGCCTCGACGATGCGGGCGAGGAAATCCGCGCGCTCGACGTAGCGCGCAAGCCAGTAGAGATGGTCAGCTGTGCGGGAGAGCATCGCGTGCTTCTAATCCTCAGATGGGTTCAATTTAGGGCGCGATTTCGGGTCCTGTGAGCAGCGGGTTCTTTGGCCGATGGCGGGAGGTCTCGGACGTTGCGGATAAGATCGGCGGATAAGATCGGCGCCTGAAATCTGCGCCGCGGGGAGGCGAAGCGCATTGCAGCCGCGCGAAACGTCAAGACAGCAGGCTCTGGGCTTGACTCTGGCTTTGGCTCAGGAACGGGGTGGCGGGATCGAAAGTCGAATCGTCCACGATCCAGGTGTCCTTGGTGCCGCCGCCCTGGCTGGAGTTGACGACCAGCGAATTCTCGATCAGCGCGACCCGGGTGAGGCCGCCCGGCACGACGCGGACGCCATTCGTCCCGGTGAGGACGAACGGCCGCAGATCGACATGGCGCGGCGCAATGCCGGAATCGAAGAAAGTCGGCGTGGTCGAAAGGGCGAGCGTCGGTTGCGCGATGAAATTATCCGGATCCTTGGCCAGCTTGACGGCGAAGGCCTCGATTTGCGCCTTGGTCGCGCGCGGGCCGACGAGCATGCCATAGCCGCCCGATCCGTTGACCTCCTTCACGACGAGATCGCCGAGATTGGCCAGCACATGGCGCAAGGCTTCGGGCTCGCGGCAGCGCCAGGTCGGGACGTTCTTCAGGATCGCCTTTTCGCCGAGATAGAATTCGATGATCTCCGGCATGTAGGTATAAATCGCCTTATCGTCGGCGACGCCGGTGCCGACCGCATTGGCGAGGGTGACGTTGCCGGCGTGATAGGCGCGCATCAGCCCCGCCACGCCCAGCACGGAATCCGGATTGAACGCCTCCGGATCGAGGAAATTATCGTCGATGCGGCGGTAGAGCACATCGATCTGTTTCGCCCCCTGCGTCGTCCGCATGTAGAGCTTGTCGTTTTCGACGAGGAGATCGCGGCCCTCGACCAGTTCGACGCCGAGCTTGTCGGCGAGGAAGGAATGCTCGTAATAGGCCGAGTTGAACCGGCCGGGCGTGAGCAGCGCGATGGTCGAATGTTCGCTTCCCCCGGCGGGGGCGACCGAACTCAGCGCCGCGAGCAACACATCCGGGTAGTTCTCGACCGGAGCGACGCGGTGCTCGGCGAAGAGGTCGGGCATCAGCCGCATCATCACCTCGCGGTTCTCCAGCATATAGGAGACGCCGGAGGGCGTGCGGACGTTATCTTCGAGCACGTAGAAATCGTCCTCGCCGGTGCGGACGACATCAATGCCCGCGATCTGGACGTAAATATCATGGGGCACCGGGCGCCCGACCATTTCCGGCCGGAACTCCGAATTCTTCAGGATAAGGTCTGCCGGGATCTTGCCGGCCTTGATGATTTCCTGCGCGCCGTAAACGTCCGACAGGAAGCGGTTCAGCGCCTTGACGCGCTGGAGCAGGCCGGCCTCGAGTCGCGTCCATTCCGATCGCAAGATGACGCGGGGAATGATGTCGAAAGGTATCAGCCGCTCGCCGGCGTCCTTCTCGCCATAGACGGCGAAAGTGATGCCCATGCGGCGAAACAGCAGTTCGGCCTGCGCGCGCCGGGAGGCGAGATGTTCAGCGGGCGTCGCCTTCAGCCATCGCGCGATCTTGCCGTAGACGGGGCGGACGTCGCCGCCGCTCAAAGTCATTTCGTCGAAACAGCGCCCGTCTCCCAATACCGTAAGCTCCTCTCGAAGACCGATCCGGATCCGACCGCATCCCCCTCCATCAAAGCATTTTGCATACCAGCGGGTCGCCCGCGATCCCCGGCTCTGCTCCAAACTACCCCATCCGCGCATTTTTGCCGCGCATTTTTCCAGAAAGAATAGACAAAAAAAGAGACGAAATCGGCGATTGACCCGAAATGGGATGCTTATGGTTAATTGTTTGGAAATGGTTGCCCGATAAGTAGGGCGACGACCGCCGCGTCGCCGCGCCGGTCGTCCGTGTAAGGAGCGTTCCATGTCTTTCGCGACCGTCACGCGCACCGAAGCCGAACGGCGCGCTTTCGCCCTCAGGGGCGGCGCAAGGGGCTCCGCCAGGAACCCGCAAGCCGTCTCGCCGCCGCAAATCCTGCGGCTCGCCGTCCTCATCCTTCTCGCGGCGTTCTGCATCGGCCTTTCCACCTCGGCAAGAACGGGCCACGCGGAGGAGCAAAACGCGCCTCACGCCTTGGCGGCGAATGCGCCGCGCGCGCCACGCTGACGGCCCCGCCGACGACCCGCGGGCCGAGGGAGGCTTCCGGCGCTTCGGCCGGCCGACATCGCAAGCAAGGCCGAAACGCCGAAAAGGGCTCAAGCCTCCGCCGGCCGCCGCCTGCACGGCGGACCCTATTGACGAGCCACATTAAAGCTGGGTTTGTAGCCGAATATTATCATTCGTCGCCATTCCTTATATTAAATCATTCGGCGGGCGTATCGTCTTGTTTTACGATTTCGGGCTGAGCGTGCTGATTTGATCGAACAGGCGATGATATTCGCGCTTGGATTCCTGCTCGCGGGGCTGCTCGCCCTCGCGATCGCTCCGGCGTTTTGGCGGCGCGCCCTGCGGCTCTCGACACGGCGGCTCGAAATGCAGCTTCCGCTTTCGAGCCGCGAAATCATCGCCGAGCGCGATCTTCTCCGCGCGGAATTCGCCCGGGATCGCCGCAAATTCGAGCAAAAGGCCGAATCTCTCAAGGCGCAACGCGCTACCGACATGGCCGAACTCGGCCGCAGGATGGCGCAACTCGTCGCGATAGAGGAAAAATACGCGATGCTGCGGGAGCGCCATGCCGAACAAGGCGCGGAACTTGCCGCCTCCCGCCACGCCGTCGCCGACGCCCTTGCTCAACTCGCCGTCGCCGATTCGGCGCTCTATAGCGACAGCGGCCTCGTCGAACGCAAGGAGGCCGATTTGATGCAGTTGCGCGGCGATCTGGCGCAATCGCGGGCGCAGGCCGCCAAGCAAAGCGCGGCTTTGGCCGATTTTAAGGCGCTATTGGCGATACAAGAGGCATATCTGACGGCGGCGCGCGACGACATCGCAAGGCTCAGCGATGCGCTGAACTCGCTGCGTCTCGAACATGAGGCCGATCTCGCGACCATGCGAGCGACGGCGGCGCGCCTCGCTGACCGCGAGGAAGCCTTGAAAGCCGCCGGAAGCAGGGAGGTCGAACTGCTGCGCCGGCGCGAGCGGCAGATCGAGACCTCGCGCGCCGCCGAACGGCGATTGGTCGAAAAGATCGCCCGGATCGGCGCCGGGGAGGCCGCCGCGCGGCAAGACCTCGAGGCCGAGCGCGCCCGCAGCGAAAGCCTCGCCCAGGAACTCGGCGCCTTGCGGCGGCTCAACGGGGGGCGCGAACCGGCTCCGCTCACCACCGAGCGCGAGGAGAACGCAATCCTGCGGCAGACCATCAACGAGATCGGCGCCGCCATCATTCGCACGGCCGCGCTCTCCCTCGAACCCGCCGCGCCGCCGCACGAACGATTCGAAGGCGGCGAGACGGACGCCCGCGCGCCCGCACGCGCGAATGTCAAGGCGACGTCGAAATAGGGCGATGCGGCGCGGCGCGTAGCGGCGTTTCAGCCGCCGAGCTTCGCCACCAGGGCGTCGGAAACCTCGAAATTCGCATAGACGTTCTGAACGTCGTCATTGTCTTCGAGCTGGCCGACGAAGCGCAAAATTTTCTCTCCCGCCTCGTCGTCGACGGCGACGGTATTTTGCGGCTTCCAGATCAGGCTGGCCTTGATCGGCTCGCCGAATTTGCTCTCGAGGGTCTGCGCGACTTCGCGCAGGCTTTCGAGCGAGGTCGTGATCTGATGCGTCTCCGCCGTCGATTCGACATCTTCCGCGCCGGCCTCGATCGCGGCCTCCAGCATCGCCTCCTCTGAGGCGACCTTGGCCGGAAATTCGATGAGGCCGACATGATCGAACATGAAGGAGACGGCGCCGGTCTCGGCGAGCGCGCCGCCGACCTTCGTGAAATAGGACCGCACCTCGCCCGCCGTGCGGTTGCGATTGTCGGTCAGGGCCTCGACGATGACCGCGACGCCGCCCGGCGCATAGCCTTCATAGCGCACTTCATCGTAGTTTTCGGCGTCGGCGCCGCTCGCTTTCTTGATCGCGCGCTCGATATTGTCTTTCGGCATGTTTTCGACGCGGGCGGCGATGACGGCGGCGCGAAGGCGCGCATTCATCGCGGGGTCAGGCAGGCCGAGCTTGGCTGCGACGGTGATTTCGCGGGCGAGCTTGGAGAAGAGCTTGGAGCGGATCGCATCCTGCTTGCCCTTCTTGTGCATGATGTTCTTGAACTGGCTATGTCCCGCCATGCCCTTGCAATCCCTCCCGGTCCAGCGCGCCGAATGCGCGGCGGGCCAGCATATAGGCCGGGAATTTCCTGAAATAAAGGCTGAAGGTTCGACGAACCCGCGGCACGGCGTGCGTCAGGCCAAGCGCGGTCTATCGTTGGGAGGTCTGGCCGAACAGGATTTTGCGTGATTCTTCGTCGGCGATGGTGGGGCGCATATTGACCTGCTCGGCGATCGCATAGGCGCGTTTCGTCGCGGGCCGCACGGCGATCGTCTCGAACCAGACCTTGAGATGTGGGAAATCATCGAGGTCCTGGCCCTGAATTTTATACGGAACGATCCAGGGATAGATCGCCATATCGGCGATGGAGTAATCGCCAGCGACGAACGGATGAGCGGCGAGGCGTCGGTCGAGCACGCCGTAGAGCCGATTGGTTTCCTTGACGTAGCGATCAATCGCGTAAGGAATTTTTTCGGGCGCGTATTGGCTGAAATGGTGGTTTTGCCCCGCCATGGGTCCAAGACCGCCCATCTGCCAGAACAGCCATTCGAGCGCCGCCACCCGCGCGCGAAGGTCCGGGCTCAGAAATTTGCCGGTCTTTTCCGCAAGATAGAGCAAAATCGCGCCGGATTCGAACACGGAAATCGGCGCGCCGCCGCCCGCAGGGTCATGGTCGATGATCGCGGGGATGCGGTTATTGGGCGAAATCGCCAAAAAGGCGGGGTCGAACTGATCGCCTTTGCCGATATTGACCGGCTTCAGCTCGTAGCGAAGCCCGGCCTCTTCGAGGAAAAGCGTGATCTTGTGACCGTTCGGCGTGGTCCAATAGTAAAAATCGATCATACAATCCCCGCGAACCCGATCACCGGTCGAACACGCGATCGCCTCGCAAGGAGGCGATCGCGCAGGAGCTGGAACGGAGCGCTGCCCCCCGCGCTTAAACCGGCGCTGCGGGGCCCGCAATCTGCGCCGGGCGCGCCTGCATCTCGATGCGCGCGACGCCGGCTTTCACCGCCGACTGGACCTTTTCGAAGGCGCGCACCTCGATCTGCCGCACGCGCTCGCGGGAAATGTCGAATTCGTCGGAGAGAGCCTCCAGCGTCATCGGATCATCGACAAGGCGGCGCGCCTCGAAAATGCGGCGCTCACGGTCGTTCAGCACGCCGAGCGCGCTGCGCAAGGCGCCGATGCGATTGTCGGACTCCTCGCGGTCGACCAGCAGCTTCTCCTGGCTGGAGCTGTCATCGACGAGCCAGTCCTGCCATTCGCCCTCGCCCTCTTCCCGCAGGGGCGCGTTAAGAGACGCATCGCCCGACATGCGCCGGTTCATATCGACGACGTCCTGCTCGCTGACGCCGAGCCGGTGCGCGATGGTCGCGACATGCTCCGGCTTCAAATCGCCGTCCTCCAGCGCCGAAATCTGGCTTTTCACCTTGCGCAGGTTGAAGAACAGCTTCTTCTGGCTGGCCGTCGTGCCCATTTTGACGAGCGACCAGGAGCGCAGGATATACTCTTGAATCGAGGCGCGGATCCACCACATCGCATAAGTGGCGAGGCGAAAGCCCTTATCCGGCTCGAAGCGCTTGACGGCCTGCATCAGGCCGACATTGCCTTCGGACACGACTTCGCTGATCGGCAGGCCGTAGCCGCGATAGCCCATTGCGATCTTGGCGACGAGGCGCAGATGCGACGTCACCAGGCGATGGGCGGCGTCCTTGTCCGCATGTTCGCGCCAGCTTTTGGCCAGCATATATTCTTCTTGCGGCTCCAGCATGGGGAACCGTCTGATTTCATTCAGGTAACGGGAGAGTCCACTCTCACCAGAGATCATTGGCAGCGCAGCAGCCATAGTTTTCCACCTCCAAAGGGGCCCCCGCGTTCGGCGGACCCGGGCGCGGTCGCTCGATGAGCCGGCCGCAACATAAAAATATATGGCGCCTGAATGGGAGCTGAAAGAGGCAGCCATGTTGCGGTGCATTACAAATTCGCAACATTGCCCGGCTCAGGGCGCCGATCCTCCTGCGGAAACACCCCCGCCTTCCAGGAGCTTCAATGCTTAATACGCGCGGCGCGGCAAGAAAGTTTCGCCATTGCGAAAATGTAACGCGACACGCTTGAACGTAGCTATTTAGCGTCTTGCTATTACGAAGTTTTGATCTTACGCGGCCGATCGTGAGCGAAACTTGACGGGCGAAATTGCGCTGAACTGATTTGATCTTCAAAAGCGCCCGGGCGCATTGATCCAGATCGAGTCAATCGCGTTTCAACCGCCACTTGCCCCACTTGCGTCTCCTGGCGTCGCACCCGCCGCCAGAGCCTCTCGAAGCTCCCGCATGTCGCGCGGCGGCGCGCTCTCGAAATGGAGCGGCTCCCCTGTCACCGGATGGGCGAACCCCAGCACGACGGCGTGCAGAGCCTGCCGCCCCAGAGCTTTCAGCGCCGCCTGCGCTACGGGCGGCAGACGCGCCGCCTTAGTCTTGAACCCCTGTCCGTAGACCGGATCGCCGAGCAGCGGATGGCCGATGCTGGCGAGATGCACGCGGATCTGGTGGGTGCGCCCGGTCTCCAGCCGGCAGGCGATGAGGCTGGCCTCCGTCCCGAAACGCTCGACGACGCGCCAATGCGTCACGGCATGGCGCCCCCGCGCGGCCGGAACGATGGCGATTTTCTCGCGATCGACGGCATGGCGCCCGAGCGGCGCGTCGACTATGCCCGACGCCCGCCCCGGAACGCCCCACGCAATGGCGAGATATTCGCGGGTCAGCCCCAGGGTCTTGCCATGGTCGGCGAAGGTTTTTGCGAGCCCCTGATGCGCCTGATCGGTCTTGGCCACGACCATAAGGCCGGACGTGTCCTTGTCGAGGCGGTGGACGATGCCAGGGCGTCGCACCCCGCCGATGCCGGAGAGGCTCTCGCCGCAATGGGCGATCAGCGCGTTGACCAGCGTGCCCGAGGCGTGCCCCGCCGCCGGATGCACGACGAGCCCGGCCGGCTTGTCGATGACGAGGAGATGGGCGTCCTCGAACGCCACTTCGAGCGGAATGTCCTCCCCCGCGGGCGCGGCGTCGACCGCCGGCGGGATTTCAAGGCCGATGATCTGCCCCGCGCGCACGGAAAAATTGGCGTCGGCGACCAGCGCGCCATCGACGGTGACGGCGCCGGCCTCGATCAGCGCCTTCACCCGCGTGCGCGAGAGCGCCGCCCCGGCGGCCGCAACCTCGGCCGCAAGGAAACGATCCAGCCGCTCGCCGCCGCGCTCCGGCTCCACGCGGAAGGCCTGCGAGGCCGCCTCGCCGCCGTCCAACGCCAGTTCGTCCTCCGTATCCACGGCCAACCCAAGGCTCCATCTCGTTACGCTCAACTGAATATAGGGCGCCCTGACCGACAGGCGGAACAAAAACGCCCGCCTTCGCTGGCGCTGGCCCGCGCGCAGTTCGTGGCGGCGGAGGAAACGCCGAAGAAGGCCGCCGACGCCAGCGAAAGCCGGTTTGTGTAGCGCGGCGGTTCGCGCCCCGCCGCGTTAATCCGCCCAAATGCCCGGCTTCAGCCGCACGCCCGCCGCCGCCAACTTGGTTTCGAGGTCCTTGCGCGAGCCGTAGTTCTCGATGAGCCTGCGGGCGAAATCCTCCGGGGCTTTCTGGTCGCGATAGGGCGTTCGGGCAAAGTCCTCGGTGATCGCGGTTTCGGCGTCGATCCAGTAGCCGTCTTCGTTCAACAGGAACTCGGCCTGCGCCGGATCATCAAAGCCAATCACGGCGATTTCCCGGTCTCGCTCGCCCCAGATCGCCCAACGGCCGTTGTCGGGGATCCAGACTACCGTCTCCGAGTTGAACTGAATCGCGTCTACTTCATTGCCGGGGTCGAGCAACCGCAGTTTTGCGTATTCCTGGTCAGAGATGCCGGCCCTAAAACGGAATGAATTGATTTTTCCGAAATGCTTGTGGAAATAGGCGATCGGCTCGGGATCAAGCACGCTCATTAAAATTGAGTCGGTCGGACCGCAGAATCGATTGCCATGAATGATTTTCGAAAGGCCCTTATCAAAGACGTAGTCGAAATTAGCTACTGGGGTAAACGAATATTTTTTATTGAAAACATATTCCGGAAGAAGCCGCCCGACGTAAAAGGTGTTCCTAATAATTTCATCTACTTTGGGATAGTCGTGGATCCTTAGAAAGTCTGCGCTCATTATTCTGCCATCAGCCGGAGTTTCGTATCTCGCGTTGCTCCATCTCTGCAATAGTCAGCGCTGGGGCCGTCGTGCGATTTTGACTCATCTCTCACGCTATATTTGGCGCCATCGCGCGAAAATAGTTCATCGCATTGCCATCCGATGACGGTTTCGATATCCACCCTTGCTCACGCAGCTTGGCTTCGAATTCGCCTCGGGTCAGAGCAGTTTTGTAATTCGCCATTCCTGCGCGACGCTCGCTTGTGTCCGTCCCCTTAACGCCCGGCAGCCCCGGAATATCGACCGGCTCGCCTTTGCCCGGCCGGGGCAAAGGATGGTCCGGTTTGGCGTATTCGAGCCGGTTTCCCGGCCGCGAATCGCCGTCGCGCCGCGTGGACGAAAATCTTCATTATGATCGCAGTTGAGCGCAGAGGCGAAAGATTCGAGAGTTGGTTCGGCTTCGATCCAATAATCCGCTTCAGGCTCCACGCCACACCATACCGACGCTTTACTCTCTGCGGGAAGAAAGGCCGTTAAAGTAGAGGCGCGTTATTCTCGGGTGATCGGGCCAAGGCTCATCGTAAGAATATCCCTCAAGCACGTCGATCAATCCTTCTTGTATAAAGAGCACAAACCCGACCCCGCTCTCAAGTCCGGCCACATCTGCGGAAACATCTCCGATGTGCATATTCTCGTTATCAAGTCTGGGCGCATCCGTTGGAACCCGAAAGTGGGTGAAGAACCCAGCTCCGGCGAACTCGCGTTTTGCCACTTCAGAAACGAGATATTGTTTGCGAAGAGTTGAGAACGGTTCACCCGCTCCGCTCAGCATTTTTTCGAGAATAGATGTCTCAAGAAAATTCAACTTTTCCATGAGTCGCCTATATGCTCAGCTTCAGCCGCACGCCCGCCGCCTCAAGCTTGGTCTGGAGGTCCTCGCGCGAACCATAGTTTTCGATGAGCGCGCGGGCGAAATCCTCCGGCGCCTTATGGTCGCGATAGGGCGCGGAGGCGAAATCTTCCAACGCGGTTTCGGCATCCATCCAATAGATGTTTTCGCGTAAGAGAGCCTCGGCCTGCGCCGGATCGTCAAATCCTATGACCGCGATCTCGCACCCGTGTTCTCCCCACATCGCCCACCGGCGATGCTCCGGGACCCAGACCATGGTATCCGCTCTTCCCGCGATTGCGTCGGCGGGATTGCCGGGGCTTCGATGCAATATCGCGCCATATTCCTTTTCTGTAACGGTTGTGTCGAAGCAAAAGGAGCTGATCTTATTGAAGTGTTTGTGGAAATAGGCAATCGGATCAGGGTCGATAACGCTCAACAGGATTTTCTCCCCGACGCTGCAAAAATGTGAATCGCGAATAATTTTAATTATATCACATTCTAAGTTGAAATTCGTCAAAAGCGTAAATTTGTACTTCTTCTTGAACACGTAATCCGGCAAACGCCGTTCAACGTCAAAGACGCTGCGGATGATCTCATCCACCTTGGGATAAAATTCAATAGTCAAAAAATCATGGCTCATCGGTTTGTCCTCAGCCGCAGTTTCAGATC
>JBKQMI010000174.1:0-34126 GCA_052146775.1 Methylocella sp.
GCGCTCGGGCGAGATCTGGACATATTCATTGCGCGGAGCCTTGAAACCAACCAGCGAATAGAGGTAGGCCATGTCGCTGTCATAGGCGCCGATCTCCTTGAGCATGGTCTCGCTGGGCGAGCCGAAATCGACCACGATAGGGCCGAGATGATTGGGCGCTCGCGCGTTTGCGGGAGCCTGTCGATCGGAGCGCGGCGCCGCAGCCTGTTCCCAAGGCCCCTCGCTCGCGACCGGCGACGCGATTGTGGAGGTGACGATCGTCTCGCCCGCCGGCTACGAGAATTTCAAGGAGCCGAGCAGCATCGAGATCTGCGCGATCGATGAGATCGATCCGCCGAGCGAGGATGGCGTCTGGCGCGCGCGTGATGATTGCAACGATGGATTTGGCGGCCCCGGGTCAGCACTCTTCGACGAAGCCGGTTACCTCGTCGCCATGCAGAGCGTGTCGCTCGACATGAATCGCCGGCTCGCCTTCGACATCGGCCTGCATTACGGCGCTCCGATTTTGATTGTAGGAGAATTGCTCGATGCGATTGTGGGAAATGCCGATGCGCCTCCGTGACGGCGCCGCTGGCTCGCATTTGCGCGGACATCGACGCGAACTTGCGAAACGATCGACCGCGCATATTTGCGCCATCCGGCGCCTGGATGGCGGATGGATTTTCCGATCATAGCAAGCCTACCGCGAGGACCGGGAGCGAGGCCAGCTCATCCCGGTGGCGATTGTTTCGGCCGGTCCGCGTTGGACCATTTGTCCAATGCCCGCTTTGCATCGGGGCCGCTAATTGAAATCCTCGACCTTTTTACGATGGCGGGCTGCAATGAAATCATTATCGAAGTGGCTACAGGATCGGCCCTATCGGCTAACTGTGTTGAACGCGCTGCTGTTGACTCTGGTCCTCGGGGTCATCGGAAGCGCGCCCCTGTTCAAGATCGTCGGCGGAGCAGCGGTCGCGATCGCGGGTCTCGCGTTCCTCGGTAAAGCTGTCGCGGGCGCGTTGCGCGGGCGTGGGCGCGGACATCTCTACGAGCTCGTGTTGCTCTGGGCGCCCGGCCTCATCGCAATCACCCTCTCCCTCGCTGCGATCGGCCTGATCGCGGCCAATCCGTCCGGCGGCCTCGCCTATGGGCTCGGCGTCGTCCTGTTCGGCGCGGAGCTCGCCATACTCATCATCGGCGGATCAGACGCCGCGGCCTTCCCCGCCTCCTTGTCGGAGCCTGCCTGATGGATTTCCCGATCTTTCACCTCGATATCTTCGGCAACCGCGGGCTCGTCGCGACAATCGCGGTTCTGCACGTGCTGGTGAACCACAGCCTCGCGGTCGGCATGATGCCGCTTGTGGCCTGCATGGAATGGTACGGCCACAAGCGGCAGGATCCGCGCTGGGACAAGCTCGCCTACAATATCCTGTTCGTGGCCTTTTTGATCACGACAACGGTCGGAGCCATGACCGGCATCGGCATCTGGCTCTCGGTCTCTCTCGTCAATCCCTATTCGATCGGCAGTCTGATCCGCGTCTTTTTCTGGGCCTGGTTCACGGAGTGGCTGGTCTTCGTCACCGAAGTGTGCCTGATCCTCGCCTACACACTGACCTGGAAAAAATGGAGCGAGGGCAAGGCGAAGGAACGGCACATCAGGCTCGGCTTCACGCTGGGTTTCTTCTCCTGGGTCACAATGGCGCTCATCGTTGCGATCCTCGGCTTCATGATGGATCCGGGGAGCTGGCTGACCGACCACACGCTCTGGAGCGGGGTCACGAACCCGATCTACCTGCCGCAGCTCGCCTTCCGCACGCCACTGGCGGCTGCGATGGCCGGCATCGTCGCCATGTTCCTCGTGCAGTTCTTCACCAAGGACGACGCCGCTTTCCGCAACGAGGCGCTACGCGCCATCGCGTTGTGGACGCTGTTCTTCGCGCCATTCGTGCTCATCGCCGGCTTTTGGTATTATTCGGTCGTCCCGGATGTCATGAAAGAGAATTTTGGCGTCGCAATTACGACGCTGCAATTCACCGACTGGCAGCAACAATTCCTGGAGATCGCGTTGGTCACGGTCGTCGTGATCCTCGTCGCCGTTCAGGTCGCGATCGCCCGGCCGAATCTGCTGCCCCGCGTCGCATTGCTGGCGCCGCTCGTCGCCGTAATCTGGATGATCGGCCATTTCGAGCGGGTCCGCGAGTTCGTGCGCAAGCCCTATGTCATCGGCCGCTACATGTACGCCAACGGATTCCGCGTCGACGACTATCCGCTCCTGCAAAGGGACGGCGTTCTCGCCCACGCGACCTATTCGAATCCGCTGACAGACGCCGAGCGCTCCGGCCTCCCGGAAGGCCTCGACAAGGCGGCGCACGCGGCCAAGCTGGAGCGCTTGCAAATGGGCAAGGACGTCTTCCTGTTAACCTGCTCGCGGTGCCATACGGGGCATGGCGCGAACAGCATCACGGGGCATCTCCAGCGCATGTTCGGAGACCAACCCTGGACGCCCGAGCTGACCACCGGATACATCGAAGGCATGCATCAGGTGCGGACCTTCATGCCGCCGTTCCCCGGCAACAAGAAGGAGCTCGACCTGCTCGGCGAGTATCTCGAGCATCTCCAGAAAAATTTGGCCCCGATCCCCGGCGCCCAGACGGCCGGGATCATCGTGCAAGCGGCGCCCGCGCTGCGGGCCGCCAAGATCGATCAGAGTGAGGCCATCGCGCGATGAACCAGATCCCTATTCCAAACGACATTCCGTTGCCGCTGCCGGCGCCTGAGCCGGTGCTGATAGGCGTGCTGATCTTCTTTTTCCTGTTGCATATCGTCTTTGTGAATCTCATGGTCGGCGGCTCGCTCCTGACGTTCTATTACGAACTGCGCGGCCTGAAGCAGAAGCGATATGATCGGCTTGCCTACGAAATCGCCTCGACCATTACGGCGAACAAGAGCATCGCAGTGGTGATCGGCATCGGGCCTCTCCTCGCCATCAACACGCTCTACACCGTCTATTTCTATACCGCCAACGCGCTGACGGGCGCTCTGTGGATCAGCATCATTCCTCTGGTCGTTGTCGCATTCGTGCTGACATACATCCACAAAGATCTCTGGCATCAGATGGACCGGATAAAGTGGCTCCATCTTGGCGTCTCGTTCGCGGCCGGCCTCATTTTCCTGTTCATTCCCCTGATATTCCTCGCCAACATCAATCTGATGCTGTTTCCCGACAAATGGACCTCCGTGCATGGCTTTCTTTCCGCCCTCAGCCTGCCGAACGTCTTTCCGCGCTATATTCACTTCCTTCTGGCGTGTCCGGCGATGACTGGATTGTTCCTGGTCTGGCTCTTCCGGCGCCGCACCGACGCCGAGATCGCGGACACAGGCTTCGCCAGGGCGGATCTGATCCGCATCGGCTACCAATGGGCTCTATGGCCGACCGTGGCGCAGTTTCTCGTCGGGCCGATCACCCTTTTCACCTTGCCGCAGACGCAAAGCTCCCTCGGCGCGGTGATGGGCGTTTTCGGCGTCAGCGCCTTGGTCGCGATCGTGTTGGCGATCTTGTTGTTCAACGAGACCCGCCGCCCGGCGGAGACCATCGGCCGGAGTTTCGGCGCCATCTGCCTTCTGATGCTGGTGGCGGTCGGCCTCATGGGCGCCGGACGGCATCTTTATCGGGAGGCGGCGATAGCTCCGCACCGGGATCTCGTCCGCGCCAAGACGATCGAATATATGAGGCAGGTCGAGGAGGCGAGACAGCAAGCGGCCGCGGAGAAGACCGCGCAATGATCCCAGGCTCGCTCGACGACGGCGAGGCGATCGACCTGGCTCGCGCCTTCAGCCGTCTGAAGGCCTTTTTCCGGCGCTTTCGCCGGCTGCGCATCGCGCCGTTCAAACGGTCTTGAAGTTTGACGGCTGCGGATGTCCAGGGGGGCCGCCGCGCGCCAAGCGGCGGAGTATTTTCGAGCGAACCGGATTCCGGTTCGTGTTGAGAAAATGCATCAAATCGAAAGAAACAGAGTGTTTTCCATTTCCATCGGATCGGAAAACACTCTAGTCCAGTTCGCTGGGCCTCCAAGGGCCGGCGGAGGACATTGCGTGGGATGACGCCGATTTCAATTCAGGAGATAACGAACAAGAAGAACCTGCGTCTTCTCATTACGCTGCGCTGGCTGGCCGTCGGGGGGCAGATCGTCACCATTGCGATCGTCCATGCATGGTTCGGCGTCGTTCTGCCGATGTTTGAAATGGGGTGCGTGATCCTGTTTCTCGTCGGCCTCAATCTCGTGAGCCTCTTTCGCAGCCGCGGCCAGGAGGCGGTCACCAATTCCGAGCTTTTTGTCGAACTCCTTTTCGACGTGGCCGCGCTCACCGCACAGCTTTATCTGAGCGGCGGCGCCACCAACCCCTTCATTTCTCTGTTCCTGCTCCAGGTCATCATCGGTGCGGTGCTGCTGCAGCAATTCGCGAGCTGGACGCTGGTGGCGATCACGAGCGGTTGTTTCATCTGGTTGATGACGTTCTACCGGAAGATTGGCCTTTCCGGGCACATGCACGCGCACGAGACAGGGGAATCGAGCTTTTTTGATCTGCACATCCAGGGCATGTTCATTTGCTACCTGCTGGCGGCCGTGCTGCTCGTTCTGTTCGTAACCAGAATTAACCGGAACTTGCGCGACAGGGACCTCTGTCTTTCGGATCTGCGCCAGCAGTCGGCTGAGGAGGAGCACATCGTGCGAATGGGGCTTCTGGCGTCTGGAGCGGCGCACGAACTTGGAACCCCGCTCGCAACTCTCTCCGTGATTCTCAACGATTGGGAGCGAATGCCCGCGCTGCGGAGGGACGCTGAAATCGGGGCCGAGATCGGCGAAATGCAGGTCGCGCTCGCGCGCTGCAAGGAAATCGTCTCGCATATCCTCCTCGCGGCGGGCGAGGCTCGCGGCGAGGGCGCCGCGCGGACGACGCTGATCGGCTTTCTCGACGACGTCGTCGGAGGATGGCGGGAAACCCGAATGCCGACGCGCCTCGACTACGTCAACAGCATCGAGGTCGACACGGCTATCGCATCCGATACCGTGATCAGGCAGATCCTTTTCAATGTTTTCGACAATGCGCTCGAGGCCTCGCCCGCGTGGGTCGGCATAAATGCGTCGAGGCTGGACGGCTTCCTGGTCGTCGCGGTGCGCGACAATGGAAGCGGGTTTTCTCCCGACATTCTCGCCCGCTTTGGGAAGCCCTACCAGTCGACTAAAAGCCGGCCGGGAAGCGGTCTGGGGCTTTTTCTCGTCGTCAATGTGTTGCGCAAACTTGGCGGCGTCATTACGCCTGGAAATAGTGGGAATGGGGGCGCCACGGTGGAGCTCCGCCTTCCGATCTCCGCGCTTTCGATCGAGACGCCCGATGCCGACGAATAGTCCGTCCTTGCTGATCGTCGAGGATGATCCCTCGTTCGCGCACGCCTTGCGGCGCTCCTTCGAACGCCGTGGATACGCCGTCAACGTGTGCGACCGAGCGGAGGATGTCCCGAGGGCGCTGGAGGCGTCCTCGCCAAATTTCGCGGTGGTCGATTTAAAGCTCTCCGGCGCATCCGGTCTCGAGTGCGTCAGGCTCCTGCATCAGCACGACGCCACGATGAAGATCGTCGTGTTGACCGGCTTTGCGAGCATCGCGACGGCGGTGGAGGCGATCAAGCTCGGCGCCCGCCATTATCTCGCGAAGCCTTCGACCGCGGACGACATCGAGGCGGCGTTCCTGCGCGAGGAGGGTGACAGCAACGTCACGTTGGGCAAGCGCCCAAGCTCGATAAAAACGCTGGAATGGGAGCACATCCACGAAACTCTCGTCGATACGGAGTTCAATGTTTCCGAAGCCGCCCGGCGCCTTGGCATGCATCGCCGCACGCTCGCTAGGAAACTCGCGAAACGGCAGGTCAACTGATTGCGAACGGAGGCAGGCGGCGCGCAAATCGGGAGTTGGGGTCCGAACCGCCCACTTTTCCGCCTGTGCGGCTGGCCGCAAGGGAGGCTGCGGAGCCCCGCCGTGAAGGCCCGCTTCGGGTATCGCCGTGCTTCCCCGGCTGCCGAAATTAGGCCCATCTTGCGTCCCCGAGAACTTCCCCGGCACGGATCGTGAGGCGGATGCGCAACTCATCGATCACCCCTTGCCACCTTCAAGGCGCATCGGCAGCACGAGCCGCAGCGAGTCCGTCAATCGCACGAACCCATGCGCCGCATAGAAACCGGCCCCCGGTTCGTCGAACGCATCGACCACCACCGTTAAAGATCCAACCGTGCTGGCGCTCACCAACGGATAGCGCGGGATGTGCTTGCGAGTCGCCTCCGGGACGTCGCCCTGAGACAGCGCCATCGCGCGGAGTGTGTAATAGCCAAGGATGCACCCCGGCTCGTCCCGCCCGCTCAGCACGAACACGGCATTCGCTTTGCGCCGAACGTCCTGGCTAGCCTGAGTTTTGAGATAGCGATCCAGACTCTCCACACCGCATGTGAATCCAGCGCGGTTTTAAGCGGTTCCGAAACGCCTCGATCACCATCGCTGGTATCGAACTCATGCACCGGATCAGACCCTTCGACGGGCTCAGGAGGTCAGTTCAAACTCGGACGGCTTCGCATCAAAGACAACCCGGCGCCCGAAATCTGGAATGCAGCGCTCGCTCGATGACTTGGCTCATGCTCTTGCCGTTTCGTTGCGCTCTCCCGGAAAAATTGCACCACAGCCATTTATCATTCGCGGAAAACTGTTAAGACAACCCATACTTGTGTTTAAGCTAGGTTTCCAGACCTTGGGCTGGCGGGTTGACGCGGGCGGTCCCGTCGCCAAGGGCGCGTTTCGTCATTTGGTAACCAGCCTGCTTGTGCCGCTCGATCGTCCGCGCGGAGAAGTCGTTATCCGGGAAAGGGGGCTCTCCCGCCGGCGCCTCATTCACGATCCGCGTGATCATTGTCGGCGCGGTATCGGCCATCAGCTGAATGAAGCGCGGATTCTGGCGTAGGCGCTGGCAGTCCTCGGGCTCCAGATTGTCCATGATCTCCTGCACCAGATTCCGGAAATCACCGATCCGTTGCCGGTGGCGCACGTCGCTGCGGACACGTTCCGCATAAACGATTTCGTCGCGACGCATCAGGACCTCGGCGAGATTCTCGGGCAAGGGCTGGCGACCAGGGAACAGATCCACGATGAACACGCGCTTGCTGACCTCGCCGCATCGCTCGATCACGAGTTCCAGGGGCGAATTGCTGACGATGCCGGCGTCCCAGTAATGTTTTCCCTGGATGGTGGTCCAGGGGAATGCAGCCGGAAGGCTGCCGCTGGCCAGGATATGATCCACCGTGATGTCGTCAGAGTGGCTGTCGAAAAGCTCAAGCTCCGCCGTCTCGACATTGACGGCGCTCACCAGCAGGCGAACGGGACTGTCTCGGAGGCTGCTGAAATCGACATATTTCTCTAGCAGAGTCCGCGCCGGCGCGGTGTCATAAAGGCTCGTCCAGGTCCATGGGAACGGTTGCGGCGGCAGCCACCAATGCGGCCAGAAGAAGCGGGGAGAACCAAACCAGACGCTCCACCATGAAGACAGGGTGCGCCGCCACTTTTCCGTCGGCCAACTTGGCGTCGCCACGGTGAGGTCGTTCCAAAATGCTTCCAGCGTGGCGGCGGCTTTACCAGGATTGCTCGCGATGATCGCGCCGTTGAATGCGCCGATGGAAACCCCGGCGATGATGTCTGGATGGATATCCGCCTCCTCCAGCGCTCGCGCCACCCCGCATTCGAAAGCGCCGAGAGCGCCGCCGCCCGGCAGGATTAGAACGGTCTGAGTCGGGACGTCTTCCAGGGCAAAGTCTGGATCGGAAAGTCTGTCTTTTATGGAATGTAAGTTGATGCGATGGCGGATCAACAATTCCGTCGCGAGCGTCTCGCTGGCCGGGCGCCCCATGGAGAAGGAAGCGCACAGAATGTCATTCTTCAGATAAAATGATGCGAATGAGCGATCCTCCAGCGAGCCTCGGTCGATGCGTTCATCGATTTTCTGCGTGGAGCCAAGAAAGTTAAAACTGAGGTCGAGGATATTGCAAAAAAAGTAGGAAACCTCGGCATAGGCTAACCTCCTTCCGAGCATGTTGCGGGCAGCCAGTCTCCCTTGCTTCACGGCGTTGTCCCAATGCTCGATCCGGCGGCGCTCTTTGAATACTGTGTCAAAGAAGTTCGCCACGTCGCCCGCTGCGAAGATTCCTGGCGCGCTCGTTTCGAGATGCTGGTCGACCAGGATTCCGTCGCCAAGGCGAATGCCGCTGTCGCGCAAAAATCCAACATCCGGCGTTGCGCCGATCGCGACGATCACCAGATCGCACGGAATGATATCGCCGGAGCGGGTCGCCACCGCCTCTACGCGGCCGGCGCCCTGGAAGGCGACGGCGGCGGCGTTCGTACGCAGCTCGATGCCTTGCTCCACGCAGAAGCCGCTAAAGAAGGAGGACAGTTCAGGAGCGGCAAGCTGCGGAAGCAAGAGCCGATCTTCCTCAATGAGCACGACATGAATGCCCATGCGCGCGAGCGATGTGGCGATCTCGACGCCGAGGAAGCTGCCGCCGAGCACGACGACACGTGTGGCGTTCCCGGCAGCCTGCCTGAGCGCCTCGGCATCCGCCAGCGTGCGCAGGTAATGGATGCCGGGAAGCGTGGAGCCCGGGATGGCCGGACGAATAGGCTTCGCCCCGGTCGCGATAAGCAGTTTGTCGAAATGGATGTCCCCCGCTTGATCTGTGCCCACCAGCCGCTTCGTCGCATCGACAGCGATTACAGCGACGCCAAGCATTATGTCGATTGCCTGCTGCCTGTAGTAAGACTCGCTGTGGATCAGAAGCTTTTCTTTCGGCAGCGCGCCCATGAGAAACTGCTTGGACAAATACGAATGGCCGTAGGGCGCGCAATTTTCGCCCGAGATCAGCAGGATGCCGCCTCTCGCATTTTCCGCGCGCAGCGTCTCGGCGGCGCTCACGCTAGCCGGCCCGCCGCCAAGCAGCACAAAGTCATAGTGCTTTTGCATTGTTTCTCCATTTGTGTCGATTTCGGTTTTGCGGCATCGTGGCGCAAAGGCGCCAAGCAACGAAATCAATTACTTAAAGTAGAGGTCAGCTTTGCTATACCGTAAAAACGTAGCGATGGCTATTTTCTTGGAATCCAGTGGCGCAACATTTTCTTATGTCCGCGGTCGCGCGGATCCTGTCGCTCGTCGATCTTTGCGATTTGTCCGAAGATGCAGCCCACAAGATGCCCTGCGAGATGTGGTGGGAAGATACTGACGGCTCCCCGCTCTGCGCCATTGTGGCTGCGCCGTCGTCTGCGCGTATCGATGCCGACGCGTGTTCAAATGCAAGGCCCGCCATCGGCAGTTCTCGGAGACCAGCGGGACCTTGCTCGCCTACCGGAAGCTTCCACTTCGAACTCTGCTCATGGCCTTCAGTCTGTTCGTCAACGCCGCCAAGGGCATCAGCGGCCTACAGTTGAGCCGCAATCTGGGCGTGCACGCCAAAACCGCGTTCGTATTAGTTCACAAGCTGCGATGCGCTTTGACATCGAACTCCGCCTCGACGATTTTGAGCGGGGTCGTTGAAGGCGGTGGCGCTTGGTTTGGCGAACGGCAGGGTCGAAATCTTTGTCCATCATCACGGCCCGGACGACATCGGGGGCGCGGATTGGCTCACCTGCGCGCCGAAGCGGGTCGAGGACGCGGCGCGGCAATTCTCCTTGCTCGAACCAGAGATCGGCTCGCCGGATCCTCTTCGGCGGAATCGTCTTCGGCTCCAGATCCGGAGCGAAAAGGCGAAGCGTGGCGTCGAGATGAACGAGATCGGCGCGGCACTGACCGAGCTGGCGCTCTGTTTGGGCGATGACGCCCGCAATCTCGGCGCGCTTCGCCACCAGCGCGGCTGCCACGTGGCTCTCCGCCATGATGCCGGACATTCGCACTATCGCCGGCGCAGCGCTTCGCTGAGAACCGCGCCGAGCGAACCTTGAGGCGTAGGCGTTTCAGACCGCACGGCGCGTCGCCCCGCCGCTCGCGATCCCGGATCGCCGCCTTTGCCTTGGGCGCTCCCTTGGCTCATTGGCGGGGGACGCGACCCTTCCGCGCCATCCTCCTTGCGCATCGTGAGCGCGATGCGCTTGCGTTTCAAATCGACGTCGAGAACCCGCACCGTCACGACGTCGCCCGCCCTGACGATCACGCTCGGATCCTTGACGAACCGGTCGGCGAGTTGCGACACATGCACGAGCCCATCCTGATGCACCCCGATATCCACGAAGGCGCCGAAATTGGCGACGTTAGTCACCGTACCTTCGAGGATCATACCGGGCTTCAGCGCGCTCATATCGTCGACGCCTTCCGCGAAGGTCGCGGTTTTAAATTGCGGCCGCGGATCGCGGCCCGGTTTTTCGAGCTCCAGCAGAATGTCGCGCACGGTCGGCAAGCCGAAACGCGCATCGGCGAAGCGCGCCGGATCGAGCGTTTTCAAGAGAGCTGAATCGCCCATGAGAGAACGTATGTCGCGCCCGCAGGCGTCGATGATTTTGCGGGCGACCCCGTAGGCCTCGGGATGAACCGAAGAAGCGTCGAGCGGCTCCGCGCCATTTGGAATGCGCAGGAAGCCCGCACAAAGCTCAAACGCGCGTTTGCCGAGCCGAGGAACCGACAAGAGATCGCGCCGCGACTTGAACGCGCCATTCTGCTCGCGATGAACGACAATCGCGTCCGCCAACGAATCGCCAAGGCCAGAAATGCGGGTGAGCAACGGCGCCGAGGCCATGTTGAGATCGACGCCGACGGCGTTCACCGCATCCTCCACCACAGCGTCGAGCGAGCGCGCAAGGCGGTTCTGGTTGACGTCGTGCTGATATTGCCCAACGCCAATCGCCTTCGGATCGATCTTCACGAGTTCGGCGAGCGGATCCTGCAGGCGGCGCGCGATGGAGACCGCGCCGCGTAGCGACACATCGAGACCAGGCATCTCGGCCGCCGCGCGCTCGGACGCCGAATAAACCGAAGCGCCGGCCTCGCTGACGACGACCTTGGTCGGCGCGGGATCGGGCAGGCTCTTGATGACATCGCCAGCCAGCCTGTCGGTTTCGCGGCTCGCCGTTCCATTGCCGATCGCGATCAGTTCGACGCCATGTTTGCGGATCAGCCGGGTAAGCTCGGCGCAGGAGCCCCGCACATCATTGCGCGGCTGGAACGGATAGATGGTCGATGTGTCGACGAGTTTGCCGGTCGCGTCGACGACCGCGACTTTGACGCCGGTGCGAATGCCCGGATCAAGCCCCATGGTCGTCCGCGCGCCGGCCGGGGCTGCGAGCAAGAGGTCTTTCAGATTGCGGGCGAACACCTCGATCGCCTCGGCCTCCGCCCGCTCGCGCAGATCGGTCATGAGGTCGATCGACAAATGTACAAAGAGCTTGGTCCGCCATGCATAGCGGACGACATCGAGCAGCCATGAATCGCCCCCGCCGCCGTGCGGTGAGATCGCATAATGGCGCGCGATCATCTCTTCGACGGGCTTGACCGTCGCAACATTGTCCGCATCGATCTCAATGTTGAGATCGAGCACATCCTCGTTTCGCCCGCGCAGCATGGCGAGGGCGCGATGGCTCGGCGCGCTCGTCCAGCGCTCGCTGTGATCGAAATAATCGGAAAATTTCGCGCCCGTCTCTTGCTTGCCCTCGATCACGCGGGCGCGGAGCATCGCCCTGCTTTTGAGATAGGTCCGCAGCGCGCCGACAAGATCCGCGTTTTCGGCGAAAGCTTCCGCCAGAATGTCGCGCGCGCCTTCGAGCGCGCTTTTGACGTCGGGAACGTCCGCCGAGACGAAAGCTTGCGCAAGCGCCGCCGGGTCGCCGCGGCGATCGGCCAGAATGGCGTTGGCGAGAGCCTCAAGACCGCGCTCGCGCGCGATCTGGGCGCGAGTCCGCCGCTTCGGACGAAAGGGGAGATAAATATCTTCGAGTTCGGCTTTGGTCGCGGCGACCGCGATTTTTTCTTCCAGCGCCTGCGTGGATTTGCCCTGACCGCGAATCGACTCGAGAACCGCCGCGCGGCGCGCTTCGAGGTCGCGCAGATAGATGAGGCGCTCTTCGAGCCGGCGGAGCTGGGTGTCGTCAAGCCCCCCGGTGGCCTCCTTGCGATAGCGGGCGATGAAAGGCACGGTAGCGCCCTCGTCGAGCAGATCGACGGCGACCTTCACCTGGGCTGGCCTTGCGGCGATTTCTTCGGCGATGGTTTGCAAAAGGCGGTCGAGAATGGCGGCCATCCAGTTTTATCCTGCTCGATTCGGGGCCGGAAGCTTAGGGCAGACCGGGGCTAACGACAAACCCCGCGCGGCGTGGAGCAATCCGAATCGCTCTTCGGCCCGACGCGGAAGTTCACCCGTCGTCGAACCGCGGTGGACCAGCGCGCGCACAGTGCTTCATCAGGGTCCGCCGACCAGGACGCAGTTGCGCTGCTCGGCGAGAAAGTCGCCCTGGGCGGAACTGACCAAGGGTTCCCGCGCAAAGCGCGTTGGAATGGTCAGCGGAGGGGAGATCGCGCACGAGGCGCTCGTTGATCACCTGCGCCATATCCGCGCTGCGGTGGACGCGTTGCGCGAAGACATGCGCGAGGTCAAGGAGAGGCTTGGATCGTTGGAGGCCAATTACGCCTCGGTCTCCGGCTGGATCGATCGGCTCGAAGGTCGCGTGGAGAGGATCGAAAAGCGGCTCGATCTCGCCGAGGCTTGAGCGCATCAACGCCGTTAACGAAGTCTTAAGCCGAAGTTGGGAAGCCTGTCCCGGCGAAGGCTTTTCCCTCCGCGCCAATTCCGCCCCCTGCCTCCGAACCCGAAGCTGAATGATAACGCTCTATCATCATCCGCTCTGCGCCCATTCGCGTTTTGTCAGGCTCCTTCTCGGGGAATACGGGATCGAACCGCGGCTCATCGAGGAAAACGTCTTCGAGCGGCGCCGCGATTTTCTGATCCTCGATCCCGCCGGGCAGACGCCGCTCCTCATCGAGCAGCCCGACATCGTCGTTCCGGGCGCGGCGACGATCGCGGAATATTTCGACGAAACGCGCGGGCTTGCGCTCGGCAAGCACAGGCTCCTGCCGGACGATCCGCTTCGCCGGGTCGAGGTGCGACGCCTGATGGACTGGTTCGGCCAGAAATTCTTCCGTGAAGTCACCGATTGGCTCGTCACCGAAAAGGTTTATAAGCGGACCATGCCGCGCGAGCGGGGCGGCGGCGCGCCGGATATGGAGCTCGTCCGCGCGGCGCGGACCAACATCCGCACCCATCTGCGTTATATCGGCTACCTGGCCGGCTCGCGGAAATGGCTCGCGGGAGACCAGCTTTCGCACGCCGATCTTGCGGCGGCGGCGCAATTGTCCTGCGTCGATTTTCTGGGCGACGTGCCATGGGAAGAGTACGAGACGGCGAAACACTGGTACGCCAGGGTGAAGTCGCGCCCCTCGTTCCGGCCGCTTCTCGCCGACCGGATGCCGGGCCTCACCCCCGCGCCGGTCTACGCGGATCTCGACTTCTGAGCGCGCTTCAGGCGAAGGCGCTGGAACTTGGTTTCGACGTTTGCAAGATCGCCTCTCCCGCCGCCATCGAAGGCGTCGGCGAACGCCTTTCCGCCTGGCTCGCCATGGGCGCGGCCGGCGACATGGACTGGCTCGCTTCAACTGAGTCGCGCCGCAGCGATCCGCGTAAGCTCTGGCCGGAGGCGGAGAGCGTCGTGATGCTGGGGGTTAATTACACGCCGCCTGGCGATCCGCTGGCGGGACTCGCCGACAAAAGCGCCGGCAATATCTCGGTCTACGCCCGCAACCGCGATTATCACGATGTGATCAAAGGGCGCCTCAAGCAGCTCGCCGGATGGCTTGCGGCGGCCGCCCGCGATCGGGACTTGCACACGCCGGAGGTCAAGGTGTTCGTCGATACCGCGCCGGTGATGGAGAAGCCGCTGGCCGAGGCGGCGGGCCTCGGCTGGCAGGGCAAGCACACCAATCTCGTCTCGCGCGAGTTCGGCTCCTGGCTGTTTCTCGGCTCGATCTTTACGACGCTGCCGCTGGCGCGCGACGCGCCGGAACGCGATCATTGCGGCGCCTGCCGCGCCTGCCTCGACATCTGCCCGACACGCGCATTCCCGCGGCCTTACGTGCTCGACGCGCGGCGCTGCGTCTCCTACCTCACCATCGAGCACAAGGGCCATATCGGGCAAGAATTCCGCGCCGCCATCGGCAACCGGATCTATGGCTGCGACGATTGCCTCGCCGTCTGCCCGTGGAACAAATTCGCCAGAATCGCGCGGGAACTGAAGCTGCTGCCGCGCGAAGAATTCTGTGCGCCGCGGCTTGAAACCCTGCTTCGCCTCAATGAACCCGCTTTTCGGGCCTTGTTTGCTGGCAATCCCATGAAGCGGATCGGCGTATCGCGCTTCATGCGCAATGTTCTGATCGCCGCGGGGAATTCTGGAGACTTTTCGCTCGTGGAGCTTGTCGCCGAAAAACTCGCCGACGCCTCGCCCCTTGTGCGCGCCATGGCGGTGTGGGCGCTCACGCGCCTTGCGCCGTCAAGGATCGCGGCGCTGGCGCCGGTTTTCGGCCCGTGCGAGGAAGACGCCGACGTCCTGCGGGAATGGGCGGCGGCCGGGGCGCCTTTTGGCGGCGCCGGGCGCGACAAAAACGTGGAAGACCAGGGCGCGCTGCGCGTCGCGGCACAAAAAATGGAAGAAGGCCGGTCCTCATGAAGCTTTTTGCGTTTGGTCTTGGCTATTGCGCGCTGGATTTCATCGCGCGCTTCGGCGATCTTTTCGATTCCATCGCCGGCACCGTCCGCAGCGCCGACAAGGCTGCGGCGCTGGGAAACGAAAGGATCGAGACCTTCGTGTTCGGCCCCGACCGCGAAGATCCCGGGCTCGCGGAAAAAATGCTGGCCGCCGACGTGCTCCTTGTCTCGATACCGCCGGGCGTTTCGGTCGATCCGGTGCTGGCGCGTTTTGGCCATCGCATCGCGAATCTGCGCGCGCCGCAGATCATCATCTATCTCTCGACGATCGGCGTCTATGGCGACTCGAAGGGGGAATGGGTCGATGAGACGCATCTTCCAGCGCCCATCTCGCCGCGCTCCGTCACGCGGCTGCAGGCGGAAAAATCATGGGCCGCGATCGGCCGGGGCCCTGACAAGACGGTGCATATTCTGCGTCTCGCCGGCATCTATGGTCCGGGCCGCAACGCGCTCGTCAATCTGGAAGAAGGCTC
This sequence comes from Methylocella sp., assembly GCA_052146775.1. GTDB lineage: Bacteria > Pseudomonadota > Alphaproteobacteria > Rhizobiales > Beijerinckiaceae > Methylocapsa. The sequence continues at coordinate 15,275 of JBKQMI010000174.1, forward strand.
CGCGCATCGCTACGTCAAGAAAGATCAGGTGTTCAACCGGGTCCATGTCGAGGACATCAGCCGCGCCATCGCCGCCGCGATCGCCCATGTCGGGCCGGGCGGCGTGTGGAACGTTGCGGACGATGCTCCGACGCCGCCCCAGGATGTCGTCGCCTTTGCGGCGAAGCTGATGGGCGTCGAGCCGCCGCCCGAGGAGGACATCGAGACGGCCGAAGGCGTCTCGCCAATGACGCGCAGCTTCTACGCCGAGAACAAGCGCGTCTCGAACCGCAAGCTGAAAGAGGAGCTGCGCGTGGATCTGGCCTATCCCAACTATCGGGCCGGGCTTGAGGCGCTGTTTGAGGCCGGCGAGGGGCGGTCGTCGGGGCTCATTCCTGCACCGTAACCATCAGCGCCTTTCCAGGTGGGATTGACCTGGAGCGAGCGCGTGCGCCGCGCTCGACATCAAAACCCGGCGCGGCGAAACGCCGCCGTAGATTTGGGATGAATAAGCGATTCCGTCGGCGCGCATTCGCGATTCACGGTTTTCGACGGGAGGCTGGGGGCGGCCCTTTTAATTGCGCCGACCGACCGTTTGACTGAAGCCGCCATTGAAGATCGGCGCATTTTTGCCCAACCCGACCTGAGGGGCGATGCGCAGGTAATTCGCGCCGTAAAATAAAATCATGGGTAGAATCACGCCGGCCGAGGATCCCATCACGACATTTATGAAGACGCTATGCACGCCGAATTTGAATAAAATGCTGCGCATTCCGGCGGCGAAAATAACATGCGAGACGTAGATGGCGAGCGTCGCCATTCCAATCTGCGACAGAAAGCGGGGTTGATAATCGCTTTGGAGTTCGATCTGGCGCGCGAGCGACAGCGTGAGCGCGGTCCCGAGAAATCCCGTCATGAACCGCAAGGGGGCGAATTCTTCGCTGCAAACGATCAGCGTCGTCGCCGCAATCCAGCCGAAGAGCCAAATTGGCAGGAACTTTGGCGACAAGATGATGTCCTTGATCCGGTGATTGGTCGCCGCGATCAGCCCGAAACCTACGAAAGTCCCCGCCATGCTCACCTTGCTGAGGTTGCCGACGAATTTAAGTTCGACCGCGGAGTTCGCTGAAATCAACAGACAAGCAAGATAGACCACTGCGGAAGCAGCAAACACAGCCACGACAGCATGGGACGACTGGCGCGCGGCGAAATAATAGGCCAAGCGGGCAATGAAAAGCGCGTATAAAAACCAGTAGACGCCAACCCACATGCCCGGCGCCGCGAGGCGATAAAAGCTTGAGGGGGCAAGATGATTATTTACTTCAGTTGGAACGGCGGCGCTTATCAGCAGGAATATCCAAGACCATAAAAAGTACGGAATGACGATAGTTTGAATCGTGTTCGCCGCGAAAACGCGGGGAGCCTGCTCTGCGAGCTTGGCCGAAAGAAATCCTGAAATGAAGAAGAATAATGGCATATGAAATGTATAGACGACATTCCCTACTATTCCGAAAAATGAGAAGTGGGAGATGGCGCTAGCCGGGAGACCTCCGATCGTGTGGCCGACAACGACAAGTATAATTGCAAATCCCTTGCAGTAGTCAATGTATACTATTCTTTTTCGTGTCGTCATGGCTCATCTCCTGCCAGAAAGCCCAGAATGCGGCTTTTGGGGCAAAAGTAAAGCTTACGCTGCGCGTTCTCAAGCCGGTTGTCCAAATCAGCTTCGTCTTTATGCTAAATGCCGAACTCGCAAAACGCGCGGCGCTTGGTCCGCGCGGGGCCAATCCGCCAATTTGCCTCCACCGTAAAATCGGAGCCCGGGCATGACCCAGACGACCATCGACAACCCCCTTCTTTCGCCCTGGACCGGGCCGTTCGAGGCCCCGCCTTTCGCGCGCATCGAGCCGGCGCATTTCCAGCCGGCTTTCGAGATCGCCCTCAAAGAGGCGCGCGGAGAGATCGACGCCATCGCGCAAAACCCCGCGCCGCCAACTTTCGCCAACACCGTCGAGGCGCTGGAGCGCAGCGGACGCGGCCTCGACAAGGTTGCGAGCGTCTTCTACAACCTCGCCGGCGCCGCTGCCAATGACGAGTTGGAGGCGATCGAGCGCGAGATGGCGCCGATTCTGTCGCGCCATCGCAGCGAAACCTATTTCAACGCGGCGCTATTCGCCCGCATCGACGCCTTGAAGGCGGATGAGCAAAGGCTCGGGCTTAATGGCGAACAGGCTCGCGTGCTCGAACGCTATCATTTGAATTTCACGCGAACGGGAGTCGGGCTTCCGGCCGGGAGCAAGGCACGCCTCGCGGAGATCGGGGAGCGCCTGGCGAGCCTTGGCGCGCAATTCGGCCAGAATGTGCTGGCGGACGAAAAATCCTGGCTTCTACTGCTGGAGGCGGGCGACCTTGAAGGCCTGCCGGACTTCCTCATCGAGGCGGCGGCGCGGACCGCTGCGGAGCGCAGTCATCCCGGCACATATGGCATCACGCTGTCGCGCTCCAGCATCGAGCCGTTTCTGCAATTTTCAGCACGGCGCGATCTGCGCGAAAAAGCCTTCCGCGCCTGGGCCGCGCGTGGCGAGAGCGGCGGCGTAACGGATAATCGCGCCATAGCCGCCGAGATGGTGATCCTGCGCGCCGAGCGCGCGCGCCTTCTCGGCTATGAGAGCTTCGCCCATTTCCGCCTCGCCGACACCATGGCGAAGACGCCCGAGGCCGCGCTCGACCTTCTGCTGTCCGTGTGGGAGCCTGGCCGCGCCCGCGCGACAAAGGAGGAAGAGGCGCTGCAGGCGATCGTCGCGGAGGAGGGCGGCAATTTCAAAATCGCGCCCTGGGACTGGCGCTACTACGCCGAGAAACGGCGTAAGGCCGAGTTCGATCTCGACGAGGGCGAGATCAAGCCCTATCTGCAGCTGGGCCAGCTGATCGAGGCGGCGTTCCACGCCGCGAACCGCCTGTTCGGCCTCAGCTTCAATGAGCGCTTCGACGTCAGACTCTATCATCCCGACGCCCGCGCGTGGACCGTCAGCCGGGATGGCCGCGAGATCGCACTCTTTATCGGCGATTATTTCGCGCGGCCTTCCAAGCGCAGCGGCGCCTGGATGAGCGATTTTCGCGGCCAGCAGAAACTCGATGAGCCGCAGCTGCCGATTATCGTCAATGTGATGAATTTCGCCAAAGGCGGGGAGGGCGAGGCGAGCCTGTTGAGTTTCGACGACGCCCGCACGCTGTTTCACGAATTCGGACATGGCCTGCACGGCATCTTGTCGGACGTGACCTATCCCTCGATCTCCGGCACCAATGTCGCCCGCGATTTCGTCGAATTCCCCTCGCAGCTCTACGAGAACTGGCTTGAGCAGCCGGAGATCCTCCGCCGCTTTGCGCTGCACTACAGGACGGGCGAACCCATGCCCGAGGCGCTTCTCGCCAAGCTCCTCGGCGCGCGCCGGTTCAATCAGGGATTCGCCACGGTCGAATACGCCGCCTCCGCGCTGGTCGACCTCGGCCTCCATCTCGATCCCGCGCCTCAAAACCTCGACGTCGTCGCGTTCGAGCGTGAGGAGCTCAGCCGCATAGGCATGCCGGACGCGATCGCGATGCGCCATCGCACGCCGCATTTCCAGCACATCTTTTCGGGCGAATCCTATTCGGCCGGCTATTACAGCTATCTGTGGTCGGAAATTCTCGACGCCGACGGATTCGAGGCGTTTCAGGAGAGCGGCGATATTTTCGACGCCGAAGTAGCGCGGCGGCTGCGCGATTTCGTCTATGCGGCGGGCGGGAGCCGCGATTACGAGGCGGCGTATCGGGAGTTTCGCGGCCGGGCACCCTCGCCGCAGGCGCTGCTGCGCAAGCGCGGGCTTGAGGCGGAGCCAGTCGCTCCATAAGCTCGCCGCGTTAGAGCATATTCCGATCAGATTGAATCAATCTGATCGACAAGAATATGCTCAAGCTTTTGAATCTGGAGCGATTTCTTGTCGACCGAATGGTCCATTCGGTCGGAAAGCGCTCTAGGGTTTTCGCCGTTCGCGGGCGTTGCTGACGGCCTGCTGGAATCCCGGCAGGTCGAGCGCGGCGGCGACGAGGAACGGCCCGATCAGAAAGACTGGCGTGCCCTCAAATCCCATGGCTGTCGCCTGCTTGTTGGTGCGCTTCAATATGGCGTCGATCTCGGCGGAATGGGCGATCAGATCAGCGTCCAGCCTTTTCTCGTCGACACCGGCTCCAAGAGCGATCTGGCGGACCTCGGCTTCCGTCGCCTTTTTTCGGGCCGTGGCCATCAGAGCGTCGTGAACCGCGACATATTTGCCCTGTAGATTGGCGGCGAGCGCGACTTTGGCGGCGAAGACGGAGATGTCCCCGAAAATGGGCCAGTCCTTGTAGACGAGCCGGATATGCTTGTCGGTTTCGAGCAGCCTCAGCAACGCCGGCTGCGCCTTCATGCAATAGGGGCAGTTATAGTCGAAGAAGGAGACGATCGTGACATCGCCTTGCGGGTCGCCTCCGACGGGCGTTTGCGGATCGGCGAGGAGGGCTTCGCGGCTGAGGTCAGGGTCGGAGGGCGAGAGCGGCGCCGACCAAGCGGCGGCGGCGCAGCCGATCGCAAGGGCGATCCCCAGCAAAGCGTGTCTCGATGTGAGCTTCACTTGATTGGTTCCGGGCTATCTTCGAGGGGCTGTCGCATCAATTGAATTCGCCCGGGAGGCGAGGGATCGGCATGATGTCGACCCCTTCCTCGATAAGGGCGCGGGCTTCCTCAAAGCTGGCCTGGCCATGGATCGGCCGGTCCGGAACGATGCCTTGATGAATTTTCAGCGCTTCTTCGGCGAATTTCGCGCCGAGATCGACAGAATGTTCGAGAATTCGCCGGCGCAGCTCGACGATCGTCGCGCGCCGCTCGGCGTCCGCCGCGCTCAGCAGGGCGACGTTCTGACCCTTGGTCGCGTCCGGCGGGGCCGGCGCATCGCAGATGACGGGCGCCCCGTCTCGATCGCTGCGCGCCACCGCGGGCGCCATGATGGCCTTGACGACGGCCGACGATTGGCAAACCGGGCACGAAACGAGGCCGGACGCGGCCTGCGCGTCGAAGACCGGCCCACTCTGGAACCAGCTCTCGAAGGCGTGTCCATTCGCACAATGCAGCGCATATTTGATCATTGCGTTTGTTCAGCCAGGATCCGTTCGAGTTTGCCTTCGACGTGGAGTTCGTAAAGGTCGTCGCAGCCGCCGATATGCGCATCGCCGAAGAAAATTTGCGGGACGCTGGTGCGGCCGGTCCGTTCGGCGAGTTCGCGTCGAAGCCCGCTGTCGGTCGCGACGCAAATTTCGGTGAATACGAGATTTTTCTCGCGCAGCAACGCCTTGGCCCTCACGCAATAGGGGCATGTCGGCGTCGTGTAAATCGTGATTTCGGACACGGAAGAGATCCTTTCGCTCATCGTTATGTGGGAAATATCGCCAATTTCGCAAGCGGCGCCAAGGGGATCTGGAGCTTGGTCGATGCGCCGGCGCTTGCGGTCCGCCTCGATCGCGCGGGGCGATCGCCGGCGAGGTTGCCGGCGAGGTTGCCGGAAAGCCGCTGATATCCTAATGTTACAGGCCTCATCCGCGGAGGGCCGCGGATTCGCTGATGGGTTTTTCCCGCCGATGCCGAAAGCCTCACCCAAGTCGCGCCGCGCCGTCGAAGTCCCGGCCAAGGCGGCCCTCGGCGATCTGGCTGGCTGCCCGTTCCATGATCTGCGCATGAGGCTCGCCGCCGCCGGGCTTCGTCCGACGCGGCAGAGAATGTCGCTGGGCTGGATTCTGTTTTCGCGCGGCGCCCGCCACCTCACCGCCGAGCGGCTGCAGGAGGAGGCGCAGGAGTCGAACGTCTCGATTTCGCTGGCGACGATCTACAATAGCTTGCACCAGTTCACCAACGCCGGCCTGCTTTGCGCGATCGCGGTCGACGGAACGCGGACCTTTTTCGACACCAATACGGTAAGGCACCACCACTTTCTGGACGATGGCGTTCTCATCGACATCCCGGAGCTCAAGGTCGATGTGACCAGCCTTCCCGCGCTCCCGGCGGGAAAACGGATCGCGGAGATCAACGTCGTCGTGCGCTTGGGCGAGAGGTCCGCCAACTGATCGGATCGCCGCCGAACGAAGGCGCTCCGCCGCATGGCGGCCAGATCGGCGTGGTGCTGGTCAATCTGGGCACGCCCGATGCGCTCGGCTACTGGCCGGTGCGCCGCTATCTCAAGGAATTCCTGTCCGATCGCCGCGTGGTCGATACGCCGCGCCTGATCTGGTGGCCGATCCTCAATCTCGTCATTCTATCGCGGCGCCCGCAGCGCAGCAGCAAGAACTACGAGGCGATCTGGAACAGGGAGCTGGACGAAAGCCCGCTGAAGACGGTGACGCGCTCGCAGGCCGAAAAGCTCGCGGCTAGGATAGCGGCGGGCGGCCTTGGCGAGGCCTTGGGCGACGATTCGGTCGTGGTCGATTGGGCGATGCGCTACGGCTCGCCTTCGATCATCGGCGCCTTCGAAAGGCTGAAAGCGCACGGCTGCGGCCGCATCCTCGTCGTGCCGCTCTATCCGCAATACGCCGGCGCGACCACGGCCAGCGTCGCCGACAAGGTCGAGGAGTCGCTTCGCAAGATGCGATGGCGCCCCGAACTGCGCCGCGCCGCGCCCTATTACAACGATCCGGCCTATATCGACGCCCTTGCGGAGTCCGTCCGCGACGAGCTGGCGCGCCTCGATTTCGCCCCCGAGATCATCCTCGTCTCCTTCCACGGCATTCCGAAGTCCTATGTCACGAAGGGCGACCCTTATCACGATCAATGCCTGGAGACCTGGCGGCTGCTGCGCGCGCGTCTGCAACTCAGCCCCGAACAAATGCCGATCGGCTTCCAGTCGCGCTTCGGACCCGCCGAATGGCTGCAACCCTACACCGACGAGACCGTGAAGGCGCTGGCGCGCGGCGGCGTCAAGCGGATGGCGGTCGTAACGCCGGGATTCTCGGTCGATTGTCTTGAAACCATTTCCGAGATCGGCGTCGAGAACCGCGAATTTTTCAAGGAGAATGGCGGCGAGAGCTTCGCCCTGATCCCCTGTCTCAACGATAGCGCGCTGGGCATGAGAGTTATCGAAGCGATCGTCGCGCGCGAGCTTGCCGGGTGGGTCGAGACAGGCGTGTGACTCGAGACGGAGAGACCATTGGGGATGCGTTCGTCGCGGTGAGCGCATCAGCGCAAATCGCGAATTTCCAAGGAACGGTCCATCACTCTTCAATCGGCCGCCGCATTGACGCCCACCTGCGCAACGAGCCCATCATTGAACCAGCGCGCGAGAAAGCCCGCCGCCTGTGCGGTCACGTCCGCGCCGGCGCTTCGCTCCGCCAGCGCGGCGCAGAGTTGGGCGAAATTCGAGCGGCCGGCGGCTTCGGCCTGCGCCAGTTTCTCGCCGGCGTCGATCGCGCGATAGAAAACGCCGCCGTCATTGCGCCAGAACAGGATCGTTTCGCAGTCCGCCGCCAGCATCTGGTGCGCGCCCTCCGCGTCTTCATGTCCGCGCGTGCGCGCATAGGCTTGCGCGGTTCCTTGCAGGAGATCGAGCGTCGTGACGCTGGGATGGAAGGCGAAAGTCAGACCCGGCCAATCCGCGGGCGCGACATGCGCGAGACTGGCGATCGCCAACGTCGAGGCATCCGCCGCGTCGAACGCAATGGATAGCTGCCGCTCGAATGCCGCGAAATCGACGATGTCCCGGCGTTCGCGCCAGGGCGCCGTCGCGCGCATGAAATCCGGCAGGCCACGGCAATAGTCCTGCGCCGCCGGATGGCGCGACGGCTGCGTCTCGATATAGGCTTCGATCAGGGCGCCGAAATCCGCATCGCCGAGCCGGTCGCGCAAGGCGGAATATTCGTTCGACAGGCATTCGGCGAGACGGAAACGATAGGCGTCGTAATAGACCCTGAACCGCGCCGCGCGATCCTGCCGCGGACCGTCCTCTATCGATGGTGGGATGACGGGATCGCCGCCAAGAATCCCGGCCTGGAATGCGTTCTGGAGCGAGGCGAGGTTCATGCGGCGACTCCTTCCGCGAGCGCGTGAGCCTCGATCCCGCGCGCGTGATCCAGCTCGGCGACAAGATCCGAAAGCGGGGGAAAATTATCGTCGCGTTCGATCATCGTCGAGACTTTGCCAAACCGCCGGCAGGCTTTCGCGTAGAGCGACCAGACCTCTTCGATCACCGGCTGATCATGCGTGTCGATCTTATGGGTCTCATGATCGGAGTGGCCGGCGAGATGAAGCTGGATGACGCGCTCGGGCGGTATGTCGTCCAGAAATCGCCCGGCGTCGAAACCGTGATTGAAAGAGGATACGAAGACATTGTTGACGTCGAACAGCAGCCAGCAATCGGCGCGCTCCGCCAGTTCGCGCAGAAAGGTCGATTCGTCCATCTCGGATTCCGCGAAAGTCACGTAGCTCGAGACGTTCTCGATGGCGATGCGGCGGCAAAGAGTGTCCTGAACCCTTTTGATGCGGTCCGCGACATGGTCCAGCGCCTCATGCGTATAGGGGATTGGCAGAAGATCATGCAGATTGACGCCATGCACGCCCGTCCAGCACAAATGATCGGAGATCCATTCCGGCTGAAACCGGTCGGCCAGCTCTTTCAACCCGCGGAGATAGTCGAGATCAAGCGGCGCGGTCGAGGCGATCGACATCGAGACGCCATGCAGGACGACCGGATAATTTTGGCGGATCTGTTCGAGGATTGCGATGGGCCGGCCGCCGCGGCCCATGAAATTTTCGGAAATGACCTCGAACCAGTCGATCCTCGGCTCGCCGCTCAAAACTTCCGCATAATAGGTGGGTCTAAGCCCCAGACCGAAACCCAGCGGCGCAGGTTTTTGCATTGTCATGTCCTTAGATCACGATGATTTTGGATTGAATCAATCCAAAATCATGAACGTGATCGATTCCAGGAGTTTAGAGCGGGATGCGAGCGGAAAAGCGGTTGCTGCTTTTCCTCATCCCGCTCTGGCGCTCGTTCCGCCAAGCGCCGCGGCAATCGGCCGGGACCAGCATTTTTGCGCTGAAGCCGGCCGGCTGGGATCTAAACGGACCTTGAAAAGGCGCCGGCTTTTATGAAGACGCCCCGCGTTGAAATCCGGCCTGTCAGATGACCTTGCCGCCCTTGGCTTCGCAGGATGCCGTCGACTTCACCGGCAGCCAGCCATGACCTTTGCACGAATTCTGGCCTTTGCAGGCGTTGTCCGCCGACTTGCAGGCGCTGGTGCCCTTACAGCTGTTGATGCCTGCGCAGTGAACCGCCGCCGATTTCGCGGCCGCCGGCGTCAAGGTCACGCCGTTCATGGCGAGGGCGATGGCGGCGATGGCGAGGCTGGCGCCCGAGGCGACTTTATTGGTCATGCTGAACTCCTCAACAAAATACTCGCTGCGCGAGCGTTATGCGGGCTGCTCGGCCCGCATGCAGATATTCGGCGAGCCGGCTGGAACGTTACGGGGATCACGCGCTTGTGAAGAGGGTGGACGCTGAAGAGTCCGACCTGGTCGCTCACCCCTTCCGGTTATGCAGCCTTCGCTCCCAATCGAGCGCCTGGCGCACGATCTCATTCAAGTCGTCGTGCTTCGGCGCCCAGCCGAGTTCGGCCTTAATGCGGTCCGCCCCGGCGACGAGGGAGGCCGGATCGCCCGCGCGCCGGCCCTTGACGCGCACCTCGAAATCGACCCCTGAAACCTGCTTCACCACATCCACGACCTCGAGCACCGAAGCGCCGCGGCCATAGCCGCAATTCAAGGTGATGCTCGCGCCGCCGGCGCGCAGATGCTTCAGCGCCAGAAGATGCGCGTCGACGAGATCGGTGACGTGAATGTAATCGCGGATGCAGGATCCATCCCGCGTCGAATAGTCGGTCCCGTAAACGTCGAGGCCCGCGCGCTGGCCGAGCGCCGCCTGCGCTGCGACCTTGATGAGATGGGTCGCGACCGGCGAGGACTGGCCGAGCCGCCCCTGCGGATCGGCGCCGGCGACGTTGAAATAGCGCAGCGCGGCGAAGCGCAGCGGATGCGCGGCGGCGACGTCCTGCAGCATCCATTCGACCATCAGCTTGGAGCGCCCGTAAGGGTTTATCGGCGCCAGCGCGACCGTTTCGAACACCGGGTTGACGGCGGGTTCGCCATAGACCGCGGCAGTCGACGAGAAGATGAAATGCTTGATCTCGTTGCGCACCGCGCATTCGAGGAGATTGCGCGCCTTCGCCGCATTGTTGAGATAATAGCCGAGCGGATCGGTGACCGACTCTGGGACGACGATTTTGGCGGCGAAATGCGCGATGGCGTCGATCCCATGTTCTTTGATAAGGGAATCGACGAGAGCGGCGTCGCCAAAATCGCCGACGACGAGTTTGGCCGCTGGCGGCACGGCCCAGGCGAAGCCTGTCGAGAGATTGTCGAGCACGACGACGTTCTCGCCGGCGTCGAGCAGCGCCAGCGTCATATGCCCGCCAATATAGCCGGCGCCGCCGGTAACCAGAACCGTCATGCTTTGCTCCTGCGCCTGGTGGCGACGGTTTTCGCGCGTCGCCGTTTCATCAAGGTTTCACAAATATTTCGGCTTGATCTTGAGCGAAGATCAGGCAGTCCCTTTGCGAACCGGATTTTGCCGTAGCGGTCGTCTGTGACGGTTGCAAGGTCTAAAAGCGACGCCTCAGGTTGCTGGTTTTGCGGATCAAGATTGGTTATCATCACGCCGCATTCGTTCGACGCGCTCTTCGAAGCGCTTTTCTCCCAAGGACAATCTATGACGAATCGAATTCGCAAAGCGGTTTTTCCGGTCGCGGGCTTGGGAACGCGGTTCCTTCCGGCCACAAAATCTGTCCCGAAAGAAATGCTGACGATCGTCGATCGACCCGTGCTGCAGCATGTCGTCGACGAGGCGCGCGAGGCGGGGATCGAGCATTTCATTTTCGTCACCGGGCGCAACAAGGCGGTGATCGAGGATCATTTCGATATCGCCTACGAGCTCGACGACACCCTGCAAAAACGCGGGAAAATTAAAGAATACAATGCCCTGAAGGAACAGCTCCCGGCCGCCGGCGCGACCAGCTTCACGCGCCAGCAAGCGCCTCTGGGGCTCGGCCACGCGGTTTGGTGCGCGCGCGAACTCGTCGGCGACGAGCCCTTCGCAGTTCTCCTGCCCGACATGGTCACCATGGCGGGGCCGCAAAAATCCGGGCGCTGCCTCGCCCAATGCATCGCGGCCTACGAGAAGCATGGCGGCAATATCATCGCGGTCGAGGAAGTCGCGCCTGAAGAAACCCACCAATATGGCATCGTGTCGGTGGGCAGGGATTTCGGCGCCTCGTTTGAAATCACCGGCATGGTGGAGAAGCCGCCGCAGGGGTCCGCGCCGTCGAATCTCATGATTTCAGGGCGTTATGTGCTGAGCCCAGCGATTTTTCCAATTTTGGGCAAGATCGAAAAGGGCGCGGGCGGCGAGATTCAATTGACGGACGGCATGAAGGCGCTCGCGGCGCGCGAAGCCTTCCATGGCGTGCGCTTCGACGGCAAGACTTTTGACTGCGGCTCCAAGCTCGGCTTTCTCACCGCCAACGCCGCTTTCGCCCTGGCCGATCCGCAGATCGCCGAGCCGTTCAAGGCGGAGCTGAGGAAGCTCGTGGGATCCCCTGATATTTGACGCCGACTACCGGCGAGCCGGTTAATGCGGCAGTCTTTCGGCCTGTTGGATCGACTGACAGGCAATAAATTGCCGCATAAAATTATGTCAAATTTTGGCATTCTAAAATATATCTAATTTAGAAAAGGGAACTGTCGAATATCGCCCATTATCAGACTCGCCTCCCTTGTTCTCTTTCTTTGAATTTAAAGGCGCGGTTTTTCGCTGCCTTGGAATCTGTATTCAGGAGGAATGAAAATTATTACCTGACAATTACTCTGAGGGGAATATAATGACATTGGTATTTTCTATTTTGCGTTGTGTATGCGCGGCTATACTCTTCGTGCTTATGACGTCGGGCACGCGTGCGCAAAGTTCAGCTGAGCTTTTGAAGAAAGCCCCGGATGCCAATATCCTTTCCGCAATCGCTGAGCGAGAGGGCCATGTTCGAATTATTGTGGAATTTTCAGGACCACTTCCGGCCAATCAAATAATAGCGGATCCCGCCCTTCTCGGTTCGGTCAAGGCGCAAATCGCCTCGATTCAGGACGCGATCATAGCGACGCACTTCGCGAGCGCCGCCCATCCTCGAAATGGTCAGGGATTTCAGCGCGGCTTGTTGCGCTTTGATATTTCGCCGATGTTCGCGGTGAACGTCTCCAGGACGGAGCTGGAGGCCTTGGCCGCCGATTCAAGAGTCGTTCACATTCACCTCGATCGGCTCGTGCCTCCGGTGCTTTTGCAGAGCCTACCCTTGATCGGCATGGCGGGCGCTTATGCCTCTGGCGCCACCGGACTGGGGCAAGCCGTCGCGATCGTCGATACGGGGGTGCAATCCAATCACGAGTTCCTGTCCGGCAAGGTCGTGATGGAGGCCTGTTTTTCCAACTCCGGGGGTGCGGCGGGAGAGGTATCGCTATGCCCGAACGGACAAGGCACGCAAACAGGGGTCGGAGCGGCCTATTCGGCCGCCGGCCAATGCATAAACGGCGCGAGCAACCTGTGCTTGCACGGCACGCATGTCGCAGGGATCGCCGCGGGTAAGAACACGAATCCCGGCGGCGGCAAACCGGACAACGGCGTGGCCAAAGACGCCAAGATAGTCGCCATCCAAGTCTTCACGCGCTTTAACGACAGCGCAAGCTGTGGCGGTCCATCTCCGTGCGTGATGGCCTACACCAGTGACCTACTTTCGGCGCTTAATTGGATTTTTCAGAACGCTCTGAACCCGGCGGCCGGAGTGAAGCTCGCATCGATCAATATGAGCCTTGGCGGCGGGCAATATTCTAGTGCTTGTGATACAGATCCCCTTAAGCCGGCGATCGACAATTTGCGAGCCGCGGGCGTCGCGACGGCAATTGCCGCGGGCAATGACGGCTTCACAAATTCGGTCAGTTCGCCGGGTTGTATCTCGACCGCCGTGACAGTTGGATCTTCAGACAAGAACGACGTCATTTCATCTTTCTCAAACATGGCCCCCATGGTCGCACTGATGGCGCCAGGAGGATTCGGAGGCGGTAGTTGCTCTTTAGGCGGAAATAATCCGGACATTCTGTCGTCCGTCGCCGGGACCTCCTCCGTCGCGACTAACGGCTATGAGTGCTTGGCGGGAACCTCTATGGCGACGCCGCATGTAGCGGGCTCCTTTGCTGCGATTCGCTCTGCGTGTCCCAACGCCACTGTAGACAGCATTCTGGCTGCGCTGCAGAGTACGGGGACGCCGATCGCCGACACGCGGCCCGGCGGCGTAGTGAGCAAGCCTCGCATTCGCGTCGACCTCGCCCTGAAACAATTGGCTTGCGCAACCACGCATAAACTCATCACTGACGACTTCAACGGCGACGGCAGGAGCGACATCCTCTGGCGTGACACCAGCGGCGATGTCGCCATTTGGCTCATGAGTGGCGCTCAGCGCCTGTTGGGTGCTATTGTGGCGGACGTACCTACAAGCTGGGCGATCGCCGGGACCGGCGACTTCAATGGTGACGGCAAGAGCGACATCCTCTGGCGGGACGCGAGCGGAAATGTCGCGATCTGGTTGATGAACGGCGCGCAGATTTCGTCAGCTGCGTATGTCGCAAACGTACCGACAAGCTGGACGATCGTCGGGACCGGCGACTTCAATGGCGACGGCCAGAGCGACATCCTCTGGCGGGATGCCAGCGGCAATGTGGCGATTTGGTTCATGAATGGCGTCACGGTATTGTCAGGAACGGTCATCGCAAATGTACCGACAAGCTGGACGATCGTCGGAACCGGCGACTTTGATGGCGACGGCAATACCGACATTCTCTGGCGGGACACCAGCGGCAATGTGGCGATCTGGTTCATGCGGGGGGCGCAGGTCTTGTCACAAGCGTATGTCGCAAACGTACCGACAAGCTGGACGATCGTCGGGACCGGCGACTTCAATGGCGACGGAAAGAGCGACATCCTCTGGCGGGATGCCAGCGGCGATGTGGCGATCTGGCTGATGAATGGCGCACAGCCCCTATCGGGTGCGGTTATTGGAACCGTGCCCGAAAGCTGGACGATCGTTGGGACTGGCGACTTCAACGGCGACGGCCGGAGTGACATCCTCTGGCGGGATGCCAGCGGCAATGTGGCGATTTGGTTCATGAATGGCGCCCAGGCGTTGTCCGGTGCGACTGTTGCAAACGTGCCGACAAGCTGGACGATCCAGTCACGGCATTGGCCGAACTGAGAAAGTCGGCTTGGTGGAAATCAAAAAGTCTCGACGCGGTGGGAGGATCGGCGTGATGATCAACGATTTACCGTTTCCCGATACCGGCATTGCGAATCGAGCGAGATTGTCGCCCGTGTATGTTGTATCTCTAGTTGCTTTAGCGATGATATCCGTCAGTTTCGTCGAAACTGGGCATGCGCAAGTGCCAACCATGAACATGCCCACGCAAATCCTACCTCCACCGTCTCATGGCCCGGCCATGCCTACCGGCGGAGCGCTCCAATCGGAAATACAGGCGAAGCATGAGATGCCTGTTCCGCGCAAGCCGATTGGAAATGAGGCGCTTGAACAGATAAAGGGCCGGCCGATTAATCCCGGGACCGCGATACCTATGCCTGTTCCCGCAAAATGAAGGTTGAAACGCAATCCCCCAAGGTTTCATAGAACTCCGTGCGGTGGACTTCGAGCGCCGGGCTCCAAACGCCATCGTTGGCAGACGCAAGCACTGGGTCCTGGAGTTAGAACGATTACCTGCTTGACGTCACGCATCGCCGAGCGCCGGATAGTCCGTATAGCCTGTCGCGTCGCCGCCATAAAAGGTCTCCTGACGCGGCGCATTGAGCGGCGCATCTTCGCGCAGGCGCTCGACGAGATCGGGGTTGGCGATGAACAGCTTGCCGAAGGCGATCAGATCTGCGCGGCCAGCCCGCAGCGTGTCGATCGCGAGTTCCCGCGTATAGGCGTTGTTGGCGATATAGGCCCCCGGAAACGCCTTGCGCAGGCCGACGAAATCGAAGGGCGCGATATCTCGCGGGCCGCCCGTCGCGCCCTCGATGACGTGGATATAGGCGAGGCCGCGCCGGCCCAGCGCCTCGACGAGCGGGAAGAACACCTTGGCCGGCTCGCTGTCGAGCGCGTCATTGGCCGGGCTCACGGGCGACAGCCTGACGCCCACCCGCGCTTTGTCCCAGACGCTCAGCACCGCGTCCGTGACTTCAAGCGCGAAGCGGATGCGGTTCTCGATCGGGCCGCCATAGGCATCCGTGCGCTTGTTGGTCCCGTCCTTCAGGAACTGGTCGATCAGATAGCCGTTGGCGCCATGAATTTCGACGCCGTCGAAGCCGGCGCGTTTGGCGTTCTCGGCGGCCTTTTTATACTCCGCCACGATGCGCGGAATCTCGTCGAGGCGCAGCGCGCGGGGCGTGGAGACATCGGCCGGGCCGCTTTCGAGGAAGATCTGGCTTTTGGCCGCGATCGCCGAGGGCGCGACGGGTGCGCCGCCGCCCGGCTGCAGCGCGACGTGCGAGATGCGGCCGACATGCCAGAGCTGGATGAAGATGAGGCCGCCCTCGGCATGGACCGCGCCGGTGACTTTTTTCCAGCCTTCGACCTGCGCCTCGCTGTAGATGCCCGGAGTCCAGATATAGCCCTGGCCCTCCTGCGTGATTTGCGTCGCCTCCGAGATGATGAGGCCGGCCGAGGCGCGCTGGCGGTAATATTCCGCGTTGAGGTCGTTTGGCGCGAGGGTGTCTTTCGTCGCGCGGCTGCGCGTCAGCGGCGCCATCACGATTCTGTTCGGCAGTCTGAGATCGCCAAGTTCGAACGGCGAAAAGAGAATTTCGGCCTCCGCGGCGGCTGAGGTGGTCATCAACGCTCTCCGTTTCGTCACATGCGCCGGATCGCCTTTCGATCCTTGAGCGACACGATAGAGAGTGGGAGGCTTGGCGCCGCATTGCAATGCTGCGTCGCATTTCGCAACGCCATTGCGGCAAAAGGCCCTTCTGCTGCTCGAAACTCCTCCTGTTTCGGCGAAATTAAGGAAATTCTTCGCCCTATTTCATGTTCAGCGCCGACATATAAAGTTCGAGGATCGCTTCCTGCTCCATCCGTTCGGCATGATCCTGCTTCCTGATCTTGAGGATCTGGCGCACGACCTTGACGTCGAACCCGCGCCCCTTCATTTCCGCGAAAACGTCGCGAATGTCGTCCGAGAGCGCCTTTTTCTCTTCCTCCAGCCGCTCGACGCGCTCGACGAACTGAGTGAGTTCGGCGCCTGCGACGCCTGTGTCGGCGATGTCTTTCGTCATTGTTGAAGATCCTTGGCGAAAATCATTGATTGAGCGGGACCCGCGTCGCGCGTCGCGCGGCGGAGCAAGCGCCCGGCAATGTGGCCTTAGCGCGGCCCCGTCAAGCGCGCCGGGTTCTATGTCCCCACAATTCTGTGCGTGGCCCCGCGGCTCAGCCGTGGCGACCGGTGCGGCTTTTATAGAAGGCGAATTGGCGCAATTCGGGCCGCTCCAGCACGCTTTGAACGATCGGCGCGAGCCTCTCCGCATAGGCGATCGCCCGCGCTTCGTCGCCGATCAGATCCTGGCGAATTTCGATGAGCAGCCCGGCGAGGCCGCGCCGCGTCACTTCTTCGTCAAGCGTATCGCCGACCAGCGCGCCATCATAGGGCTCATTGTCGCCGACGACGATCCCGGCTTCGGCCAGCGCGGCGATGAGCGGCGCCGCGAGGCGTGGATCGCTGTCCCAGAGAACGCCGACCTCCCAGGGGCGCATCCGCCCGCGCCAGCACGGCGTGAAGGAGTGGATCGACAGCACGATCGGGAGGGGTGCCGCCTCGATCATCGCGTCGATGGTCTGCGAGACCGCGCGGCGATAAGGACGCCAATAGAGCTGGAGACGCCGGTCGATCTCCTCGGCGGAGATTCCCGCGTTTCCGGGAACTATGGCGCCGTCCGAAAGCTGCATGACCAGCGTCGGATCGTCCGCGCCCCGGTTCGGATCGATGAGAAGACGCGAGAAGCGGGACAGGACGGCGGGCGCCTCAAAGCGCCGGGCGAGCCGGCGCGCGACGGCTGCGGCGCCGATGTCGTAGGCGATGTGGCGCTCAAGTTCGGCCGGCGGCAGGCCGAGCGTCCCGTAAGCTTCGGGCAAGGCGTTGCTGGCATGATCGCAGATGAAGAGAACCCCGGCGTCGAGGCGCCCCTCGATCCGCTCGACTGCGTGCTGTTCCGGGGAAAGCCTCGCGGCTCGATCCATCCCTTGCGTCTCCTTGCAGATCGCCCATCGCGGAGGATCGCCTGTCGCCGAAGCCTCGAAGCACTTGCCACGATCCCGCTGCTTCCGCGCGCTTTATTTGGTTGGCGGGCGATGAAATTGCGGACCATGCAGCTGACCGCCGCGAGGCCCAACGGCCCGGAGGCGGGCTGTAACGGGGCTTTGTCTTCGCGGGCGCTGGCCAATTCGCGCCGGCCGGGGTAGAAAATCTTCGCGTTCGACAGTGTGCATACCTCGACCTTGACGGCGATGAAACAAGCGATTACTTCCGCAATGATGGCGCTCGGCCTCTTTTTTTTCGCGCCCTCGCTGGCGCGGGCCGATTTTCGCCTGTGCAATACGACGACAAGCCGGACCAGCGTTTCCCTCGCCTATACGGATGGCGAGATGTGGGTGAGCGAGGGCTGGTGGAACTTGAAGCCCGGCGCCTGCGAAACCCTGGTTCGCGGTCCGCTCGCCGCGGAATTCTATTACGTTTACGCGATGGACGAGCGCGGCGGCGAATGGAAGGGCAAGGCTTTCATGTGCACGCGCGACCGCGAGTTCCGCATCCTCGGACGCGAGGATTGCTATGTGCGGGGGTTCGATAGAACCGGATTTTTTGAGGTCGATACCGGCAAGGAAGCAAAGAACTGGACGGTTCAATTAACCGATTCGGCGCCGACGCGGACAACACCCTGACGAATTCTTTTGGCGAGGCTCAGATGCGGCGACTGCGACGGTGCAAGATCATTGCGACCATAGGGCCGGCTTCGGCCAACAAGGACACGCTGTCGGCCCTGTTCCAGGCCGGCGCCGACGTGTTTCGCATCAATATGAGCCACGCCTCGCATGATGCGATGCGCGAGCAGGTCCGCATGATCCGCGCAGTGCAGAGGGAAGCGCGCCGCCCGATTGGCGTTCTGCTCGACCTGCAGGGCCCGAAGCTGCGCATCGGGCTGTTCAAGGATCGCGTGGTCAAGCTCGTCAAGGGCGCGACATTCACGCTGGATTCAGACCCCGAGCCCGGCGACCAGACGCGGGTCCATCTGCCCCATCCCGAAATTCTGCGTGCGCTGGAGCCCGGCCATACGCTTCTCATCGATGATGGTAAAGTGCGGCTGCATGTGGCGAGCTGCGACGAGACCCACGCCGTCGCCGTCGTCGACGTCGCGGGCGACATCTCGAACCGCAAGGGCGTCAGCCTGCCCGATACCGAGATTCCGGTCTCGCCGATGACGGAGAAGGACCGCGCCGATCTCGAGGCGGGACTCGAAGCCGGGGTCGATTGGGTCGCCGTCTCCTTCGTGCAACGGCCGGAGGATGTCGCCGAGGTCAAGAAACTGACCCGCGGCCGGGCTGCGGTGATGTCGAAGATCGAAAAGCCGCAGGCGATCGCCAGGCTGGAAGAGATCGTCGAGATCTCGGACGGCCTGATGGTCGCGCGCG
>JBKQMI010000175.1:0-4773 GCA_052146775.1 Methylocella sp.
TCGACCGCCGCATGGGCCAGAATATCTGGGGCCGTCCGAAAAGCCCGGTCAACCGGCGCGAATATGGACCCGGCCAGCACGGCCAGCGGCGCAAGGGCAAGCTCTCCGATTTCGGCACCCAGCTGAAAGCGAAGCAGAAGCTCAAGGGCTATTACGGCAATATTTCGGAAAAGCAGTTCCGCAAATATTACGCCGAGGCGATCCGCATGCGCGGCGACTCGGGCGACAATCTGATCGGCCTGCTGGAGCGCCGCCTCGACGCCGTGGTCTACCGCGCGAAGTTCGTGCCGACGGTGTTTTCCGCGCGCCAGTTCGTCAACCACGGCCACGTCAGGGTCAATGGCAAGCGCGTCAACATCGCATCCTATCAGGTCAAGGTCGGCGACGTGATCGAGGTCAAGGAAGCCTCGCGCCAGATGATCCTCGTCCTCGAGGCGAAGGATCTCGCCGAGCGCGACGTGCCCGACTATTATGAGGTCGACCACAACAAGATGAGCGCGAAAGTCACGCGCATTCCGCTGCCCTCCGACGTGCCCTATCCGGTGCTGATGGAGCCGAACCTCGTCATCGAGTTCTACTCGCGCTAAAAATGATGGGCGTCATGCTGGATCGTCCCCGGATTTGATCCGGGGAGGGCGGCAAGCGCCGTCATAACAACATTTTCGGCGCGCGGCCTTCATTGACTTGGCCGCGCGGATTCCACTCTGTTGGTGAGTTTTTCGCAGGGCGGCAAAAGCTCGTCTTCGCTGGTATCCTTCGGGATGACCGAGCGTAGATCGACGTCCTTCAGCAACGTCAGGAAGCCGGCCTCTTCCCCGGTCTTCAGGAACGTCGTCATGTAGAGCGGCCCGCTTGCGAGATCGGCTTTGCGGCAGGCGTCGGCGCCAACGCCGAAGACTCCATGCGTCGTGGCCCCCGCCTTTTTCTTTTCAGCCAGGACTTCCGCCTGCATGGCGCGAATCGCCGCGAAGTCGGCGGGGTTGACCCGGTAAGCGTAAATCCGCGCGCCCGGCTTCCTCTCGCCGGCCAGCGATCCCGTGTCTGCGGTCGTTTCCTGCAGGACGAATTTGGCATCGTGCTTTTTTGCGCTTTCGTCATCGCGCCACCATCCGACCTCCAGCGTCACGCCGCCAGGGCGCGGCTCCAGGTTTTCGGGAATGCGAATCGCCGCGCGCAGCAGCGCGGGGTCGGCGGTCGAGGCGTCGAAGTTGCGAAGCGCCCACATGGTCGAGACGGGCATGTGGCCGCAGCCCGAAAGCGTGAGGGCGAGGGGCGCGAAGAGATAGGGGCGCAAGCGCATAGTTGCCTCAATCCAACAGATGAATATATTCATGTTTGACATTAAAATTTATATGCGTCAAAGTGTTTCTGCCGATAATGCGTGAGGACGGCTTTCCGCGGCTGCGCCGCCGATGGGTTTTTGCGACGGATCGAGGGCAGCGCGCCCTTCGCCGCCGCATCCGAAGCGAAATCCGATGTGCGAGGCGCCCGCGCGCAATCCGCGGAACCGGGTTCAGCCGCGAAGGGGCTCGATCCGCCAGAAATGGAGACGCAAATGACCGATGCCGCCGCATTGCTGGATAGCCATCAAACGGTCGCCCTGCGCGGCAGGATCGGCTGGATTTGCCACGGCGTTCGCGTCGCCGCGGTCGTCTACCCGGTCTGGATCCTTTGGCTGCTCGCCGCATATTGGAGCGACCCGGCTCAGGTCGCCGCTGGCTATGGCCATTTGCTGAAGGCGGATCTGTCGGGCATCGCGCTCTGGCAAGAGGGCGCCGCCTTTGCCGTCGACTTCGTCGTGTGGCTCTTTACGGCGGGCGCCTGCTACGCCGGTTGGCGCCTGTTCTCGACCTATCTTCGCGGCCGCATCTTCACGCTCGACGCCGCGCTATGGCTGCGCCGCCTCGCATTGCTCGGCGTGATGGCTCAACTCATCGCGATCCTGACGCGGCCGTTGATTTCGATCATCGTCACGCTGCATCTGCCGCAGGGCCATCGGGTGGTGAATATATTCCTCCAGCCGGGAGATCTGCTCACCCTGCTGTTGCTCGCGATCCTTCTGGCCCTCGCGCACATCTTCAAGACCGCCGCCGAGATCGCCGGCGAACATTCGCAATTCGTGTGACCCCGCATGCCGATCATCGTCAACCTTGATGTGATGCTCGCCAAGCGCAAGATGCGCTCGCGCGATCTCGCCCAGCGCATCGACATCGCCGAACAGAACGTCAGCCTGCTCAAATCCGGCAAAGTGAAGGGCATTCGCTTCGATACGCTGGAGAAGATTTGCGAGATTCTCGACTGCCAGCCGGGAGACATTCTCGAATTCCGGCGCGCGGGAGAGGAGCCGAAGTGAGCCGAAGCCTTGAGGCTCTTTGTCGAAAAATGCGAGGCTGCGCCCCGCGCAGCAGAGGAGCGAAGCTTATGCGCCTGCAAAAGACGGCGGCGAAGCTGGCGGTCATTATGGCTCTGGCGTTCGCATTCGCGGCGCCGGCCGCGGCGTCTGCATCGCAGCCAGCGGCGGGCGCGCATCGCCGCCCCGCTGGCGACCATCGGCACGGGCGCGTCAGCTACGCCGAGACGCCCGCGCGCGCCGACGCTCCTTCCCGTTTTCTCGATCTACCTCGGGATGGCTGGAGCGGCCCAAGCTTTCGTTCCCCGCCGCAACCCTATCGCACCGACGCGCGGCGCCGTCGCGTGATCGAGTACGCCAGAGAGCGCAACGCAATCGGCGCAGCCATCGCCCGCGATGCGGTTAGCTATGACTTTGATCGCGACCATGGCTACGCCTTCGGCAACAGCCATAGCGTCTTTAACCCTGTCGAGGGCGTCGGCACGCCTTTCTTTGGAGGATATTACAACTGACGGAGCGCCATCGAGGGGCGGCGCCGGCCTTGACGCGCTTCCAGCCTCAAAAATTCTCGCCCTTGGCCGGAACCGCGGCGCGTGCGCGGGAGGATGAATTCGAGCCGGTTGTGCCGGTGTAGGCCATTCGATATAAAGACGAGCCAGCCAGAAAATATTTTGCGGCGGAGCCGGTCTGCAAAGGGATGGTTTCAGCCGCCACGATGGATCCGCCCGCGGCCGTTTGGGTCAATCGCTCGAACGGCGATGCGGTATAGAATCTGTCTATCGGATGACGAAGATCTGATATTGATCTTCGATCGCGATCGCAGCAACGATGATCGCGTCGGCGATGGATAACAATCGGGGCGGGTGAAACGCGCCCTTGTCGGGAGGATTGATGTGAGCGCAGCATTGGAACTCAAAGCGGCCGGCGGCCCAAAACCCGGCTTCCTTTCGCGCGAGAAAATCGTCGCGGGGCCAGGCTTCAATCGCTGGCTCGCGCCTCCGGCGGCGCTCGCCATACATCTCTGCATCGGCATGGCTTACGGCCTCAGCGTGTTCTGGCTGCCGCTGTCGCACGCGATCGGCCTCGACAAGGCGCTGGCCTGTCCCGCGAGCATGTCGCTCGGCGAGGTGCTGTTCACGCGCGCCTGCGACTGGCGCGTCAGCGATCTTCTCGTCGTCTTCGAACTCGGCATTGTCTTCCTTGGCCTCTCGGCCGCGGTCTTCGGCGGCTGGCTCGAACGGGCGGGGCCGCGCAAGGCCGGCGTCGCCGCGGCGTTCTGCTGGGGCGGCGGCTTTCTCATCGGCGCCTACGCCGTCTATATCCATCAGCTCTGGCTGCTCTGGCTCGGCGTCGGCGTCATCGGCGGCATCGGCCTTGGTCTTGGCTATATCTCGCCGGTCTCGACCCTGATCAAATGGTTCCCGGACCGGCGCGGCATGGCGACCGGCATGGCGATCATGGGCTTTGGCGGCGGGGCGATGATCGGATCGCCGCTCGCCAATCTGCTCATGAACAATTTCAAGACCGCCGATTCGGTCGGCGTTTGGCAGACGATGGCGACGCTGGGCGTCGTCTATCTCGTCTTCATGATGGGAGGCGCCTTCGGGTATCGCGTCTCGCCCGAGGGCTGGAGGCCCGAAGGCTGGGCGCCGCCCACCGACAAGGCGCACGCGATGATCACGCACGGCGACGTCGCGCTCAACGACGCGCACAAGACGCCGCAGTTCTGGCTGATCTGGGCGGTTCTGTGCCTGAACGTCTCCGCCGGCATCGGCGTGCTCGCCATGGCGTCGCCGATGTTGCAGGAGATCTTCGGCGGTTCGCTGATCGGACATCCTGACATCGGCTTTTCCGCCCTCGACGCCGCTCAGAAGACCGCGATCGCCACGATCGCGGCAGGCTTCGTCGGCCTTCTTTCGCTGTTCAACATCGCCGGCCGCTTCTTCTGGGCGTCGCTGTCGGACCACATCGGCCGCAAGATGACCTATTTCGTCTTTTTCGGCCTTGGCTTCGCCCTTTACGCCGCGACGCCTTCCCTTGCGCATGCCGGACAGAAGGCGCTCTTCGTCGCGGCGCTGTGCGTCATTCTGTCGATGTACGGCGGCGGCTTCGCCACCGTGCCCGCCTATCTCGCCGACATTTTCGGCGCTCGGTTCGTCGGCGCCATTCACGGGCGGTTGCTGACCGCCTGGTCGACCGCCGGCGTCGTCGGGCCTCTGGTCGTCGGCTACATCCGCGACGCCCAGATCACGGCGGGCGTCGAGCGCGCCCTGGTCTACGACCGGACGCTCTACATCCTCTCCTCCGTCCTTGTCGTCGGCTTCATCTGCAATGCGCTGGTGCGGCCAGTCGCGGCCAAGTGGCTGATCGACGACAGTGGAACGGCGGCGGCGGCGCCGGTCGCCCGCTCGGCGCCGACCGAA
>JBKQMI010000176.1:0-5459 GCA_052146775.1 Methylocella sp.
CCGGGCGGCGGGGCGGGGGGCGCCGCGCGGCGCCTCCCCGCGCAGCGACGCGAATACAGCCGCCGGCATGGACGTATCGTGGATACAATCCGCGCGGGCGCGCGCGTCGGCCGCGCAGATGGCGCACCGCGTGGCCGCTGCGGCCGAGCCGAAACGAACCAACGCCGGCGATCGGCTGCATTGGAAGCCGGAGGACTCGATCGAGAATTGGCGGAGCGCGGCGCGCGAACATTCGCCGCCATCAGCCGATCCCGATCCCGACGAGGGCGATGCGCCGCAGGCGTCATCCGGGCCGGCGACCGCGGCCGAGACGCCCGAGCCGCCGCTGGCGGCCGTCGAACAGGCGCCTCTCCCGGCCGCAGTCCGGCCCAATCCGGTGCATGCCTTGTGGCGGTTGCTCGGCCATATACCGGGGGGATGGCGGGCCGGGGCCGGCTTCCTCGCGGCGGCTCTCGGATCGGTGCGGACCGCGCGGGGGCGTCCCGCGCCCGCAAAGCCGGCCGGGCCGGACCCGAAATCGCACGGGGCGAGCGCGCACAAGAGCGAAGACGAGACGATCGCCGAGGAGCTCGGGCTTCGCGCGGATCTCGCCATCGTCGATCTCCGGCGCATTCGGCGCGATTTCGCCAAGAAGAATCATCCAGATCGCTTCGAGCCCGCGCAAAGGCTCAGCGCCGCGCGCCGCATGACCATCGCCAATATGCTGATCGATGCGCGTCTGAAACAAAGGCCGCCGGCGCTCTAAGACTGACGCCCGGCGCTGGCGTCGGCGAGAGCCTGCCCGAGACAAGCCGAGGATCCGCCGCAATCTTGGCCCAGTTTGAGGCGCCTTGCGCTTTCGCGCGAGGCCGTTGGCGGAACCTTGATGACGCGGGGCTCGGATGACCCATGTCGCGACGCTTGTTTGCAATCCGCGGGCGCCGATCCTGACGGAGGCGCTCGCGCGGCGCATCCTAGCCGCGCTACCCCGCCCACAGCCGCCGTATTGGCTCGATCCGGGGATCGCCGCCGACATTGCTTTCGCGCCCGGCCTGCGTGACGGTCTCCCGGATGATCTCAGAGAATTGACGGACGCCGCGCGGAACGCGCTCGACGGGGCTCCTGTCGACATTATCGTGCAGTGCGCGCAAAACAGACGCAAGAAGCTGCTCGCGGCCGATATGGATTCCACGATGATCAGCCAGGAATGCATCGACGAGCTGGCGGCGGAGGTCGGCCTCAGGCCGCATGTCGCGGCCATCACAGTGCGCGCCATGCGCGGCGAAATCGCGTTCGAGCCCGCCTTGCGCGAGCGCGTCGCTCTGCTTGCGGGCCTGCATCGCAGCGTCATCGCGAAGATCATCGAAACGGCCGTCACCTTGACTCCGGGCGCGCGCACGCTGGTGCGCACGATGCGCCGCCATGGCGCGCGGACAGTGCTGGTTTCCGGGGGATTCACGGCCTTCACCACAGCCATCGGCGAGATGATCGGCTTCGATGCGGATCATGCCAATGAGCTTGAGTTCGACGCTGACGGGCGGATCACGGGACGCGTCGCCGAACCTGTTCTGGGCGAGGACGGCAAGCTCGCGACCTTGCGGCGCCTGCGCGCCGAACTTGGCCTCACTGTCGCGCAAACACTCGCCGTCGGCGATGGCGCGAATGATCTCGCCATGCTGCGGGAGGCGGGTCTTGGCGTCGCCTTTCACGGCAAGCCCGCGGTCGCCGCCGCCGCGCACGCCCGCGTCGATCACGCCGATCTGACAGCCTTGCTCTACGCTCAGGGTTTTACGCGCGGCGAATTCGTGGAGGATCCGCAAGAGCATTGCGAGCGCGCGCAATGAACGCGCCGGCGCCCTTCGTCGATCTCAATTGCGATTGCGGCGAGGGCTTCGGCGCCTATGCAATCGGCGATGACGCCGCCATGCTCGACATTGTAACGAGCGCGTCCGTCGCATGCGGTTTTCACGCTGGCGATCCGCATATCATGGCGGCGACATTCGAAGCCGCCCGGGCGAAGGGCGTCGCCATCGGCGCCCATCCCGGCTATCCCGATCTTTGGGGGTTCGGGCGGCGCGCGCTTGAGTTCAGCCTTGGTGAGATCGAGCGCCTGATCGCCTATCAGATCGGCGCCGCGCAGGGCGTCGCGGCCTTGTCGGCTTGCCATCTGTCCTACGTGAAAATCCATGGCGCCCTGAGCAATCTCGCGACGGTCGAGCGCGACGTTGCGCTGGCGATCGTTCGCGCCGTCAAATCCGTCGATGCGCGCCTCGCCTTTCTCGCCATCGCCGGCACGCATCTCGAGACGGCCGGACTCGATGCGGGATTGAGCGTCGCGCGCGAAGTCTACGCCGATCGCGCCTATACGGATGCGGGACTTCTCGCGCCGCGTTCCGCGCCCGGCGCGGTTCTGCGCGACCTCGCGGCGATCGCGGATCGCGCGCTCGCCATGGTCGAGGCGGGCGCGATCATTGCGCAATCGGGCAAGCGCATCGAGGTCGGCGTCGATTCGATTTGCGTTCACGGCGATCACCCGGACGCCGTCGCCATGGCCCGGGCTGTTCGCGGGCGCCTGGAGGCCGCGGGGGTAAAACTCGCGTCATTCGCGTCATTCGCGCCTTGCGCGCGGGCGCCGGCATGACGGGCGCCATCGCGCCGCGCTATCTCCCCGCCGGCGAAAGCGCGCTCGTCGTCGAATTCGGCGAGACGATCAACGAGGCCATCCACGATCGCGTTCTTGCGCTCGACGAAGCCGTGACGGCGGCGAATATCGCGGGCGTGACCGAGACTGTGCCGACCTATCGCTCGCTGATGATTCATTTCGATCCGAGGCGAATTTCGACGCCTGCGCTGGTCGACGCCGTCAAGGGGCTGAAACCACCCGACGCTCCGCGCAAATCGCCGCGCCATCGGCGCGTTCCCGTCTGCTACGATCCGCCTTTCGCCGAAGACATCGACGAAGTCGCGTCGATCCTCGGCCTGCCGCAAGAGGAGATCGTCGCCTTGCATAGCGGCGCGCTTTACCGGGTTTACATGTATGGTTTCGCGCCGGGCTTCACCTTCCTCGGCGGCCTGCCGGACGCGCTCGCCATTCCCCGCCGCCGGGCGCCGCGCCCGCCCGTCCCGCCGGGATCGCTGCTCATCGCCGGCGGACAGGCGCTGATCGCCAGCATCAGCATGCCGACCGGCTGGTATCAGATCGGCCGGACCCCGGCGCGCGTGTTCGATTGGCGGCGCGAGCCGATGGCGCTCGCCGACATCG
The DNA here is from genome assembly GCA_052146775.1 of Methylocella sp. Taxonomy (GTDB): domain Bacteria; phylum Pseudomonadota; class Alphaproteobacteria; order Rhizobiales; family Beijerinckiaceae; genus Methylocapsa. The sequence continues at coordinate 3,242 of JBKQMI010000176.1, forward strand.
GCGACACGATAAGTTTCGAGCGAATCGATGCGGCGGACTTCGCCGCAATGAGCGCCGCCGCCCAAACAACAGCGGACAACTGATTTGACGGCGCGGCTGCGCATACTTGCCGCCGGTCCCGGCGCGACCATCCAGGACGCAGGGCGATACGGCTATCTGCGCTATGGCGTGACCCCCGCCGGTCCGATGGACTGGCCGGCCTTTCAAACGGTCGCTCTCGCCCTTGGCAATGTGGCGAGGGCGGCGGCAATCGAAATCTCGGTCGGCGGCCTCAGCCTCAGCGCAGAGGATGGTCCTCTCGGCGTCGCCTTCGCCGGGGGCGCCTTCGACTGGCGTCGCGATGGACGGCCGCTGCCGCAGGCGGCGCGGCTTACCTTGCGTCCCGGCGAAATCCTGTCGGCGCGGGCCGGGAAACGCGGCGCATGGACCTATCTTGGCGTCGCGGGCGGCCTCGATACGCCGGTGGAGATGGGAAGCAGGGCGACCCATGCGCGCTCCGGCATTGGCGGATTTGAGGGCCGCATGTTGCGCGCCGGCGACATCCTTCCGGTCGGGCCATCCGGCGTCTCCGTCGCCGACGCGGCCATCGATGCGCCCTGGCTTGACGGCGGGTTCGATCCAATACGCGTCGTGCTTGGCCCTCAGGACGACTATTTTTCAGCAGCGGCGCTGGCGACTTTCTTTGACGCCAAGTTCACCCTGACGCCCGCGGCCGACCGCATGGCCTATCGCTTCGCGGGCGCGCCGATCATCCACGCGCGGGGTCACGACATTGTGTCCGACGGGGTGGCGCTTGGCGCCATCCAGATCGCGGGCGATCAGGCGCCGCTGGTTCTGATGGCCGACCGGCAGCCGACCGGCGGCTATCCGAAGCTCGGGCATGTCATTTTGGCGGACATCGGCCGCCTCGCCCAGATGCGCTCTGACGAAAGCTGCCGATTCCACCGCGCGAGCCTTGATGAAGCGCGCGCGGCGCTGTTCACCCTGGATCGCCAGATCGCGACGACGACCGCGCGTCTTCGACCGCTCCGGCGCGAGATGACGTCGGCGTGGCTGCTCGAAAACAATCTAATCGACGGCATCGTTGGTGCGCCGGGAGAGAGGTGACGCGCGAAAGAATCGGCCGTGCGTCATTGTTCGTGACGATCAGCGATGGAATCCGCCGTGGAATCCGCCGCCGTGGAATCCGCCGCCGTGAAAGCCTCCGCCGTGGAATCCGCCGCCATGGTACACGCCGCCGCCGTGCCAACCGGGGTATCCGCCATGCCAGCCCCCGCCATGCCAGCGCCAGGCAGGGTAGGCGCCATGCCAGCCGCCGCCGCGCCAGCCCGGGTAGCCCGGCACGCCCCAGCCGCGCCAGCCATAGCCGCCGCCCCAGCCATAGCCGTAAGTGGCGGCGTAGCCGCACCAATACCAGCCAGGACCTCTCCAGCCGTTGGGATACCAGCAATAATTCTGGCCGCCCCAATAGTATTGGGTTTTTTCAATCAACGCGGCGCTGTCGCCGGCTTCGACCCTGTTCAGATTGAGATAGGGCGCCGGCGCGGCCTGCGCGCTAGAGAGCGCCGCGCTCGCGGTCAGTGCGGCCGCGGCCGTTATGGACATCACTCGACGCATATTGCCTCTCCTTGGATGTTGTCGCCGCTCCGAAACGCTTAAACTCCCGATTTTCAGAAAAGCTACTGAGATTCGCTCAAGAAGAGCGAGAAACGCGATTCCAACAGTTTAGAGCGGGATGAGGAAAAGCGGTTCCACTTTTCCCGCTCTAGAGCCGAGCCGTTGAGCCTCGGGCGCCTGATCGCGTTCGATGCGTCCCCGAATTTTATGCGCCGCAAATCTCTTTGAAGCCATGGCGCCGATCAAATCATGGCGAGCGAGCCGCCGTCCTTGGACGGCGCCCCAATGCGCCGCCCGCACCGTTATTTGAATGGTTCGAAATGAACGGAAGATGATCGGGATGGCGACGCGCGCGGATTCTCCGCTGCGTCGCCTTCAGATTTTTCCTTTTTCGGCGATTTTTCGCGCCCTCTTGCCGAGCGTGCGAAGGCGAAGCGCATTCAGTTTGATGAAGCCTGCGGCATCGCGATGATCATAGGCGACGGCGCCTTCCTCGAAGGTCACGAGATCTTGATCGTAAAGCGAATAGGCGCTGGACCTGCCGACGACGGCGGCCGAACCCTTGTAAAGCTTCAGGCGGACGCGCCCGCTGACGAATTCC
>JBKQMI010000177.1:0-12838 GCA_052146775.1 Methylocella sp.
CGGTTCTTTATCGATCACGGCACGGGCGTCGTCATCGGCGAGACGACGATCATCGGCCGCAACGTGCGCCTCTATCAGGCCGTGACGCTCGGGGCGAAGCGCTTTCCGACCGACGAGCATGGCGCGCTCGTCAAGGGCGGCGCGCGCCACCCGGTCGTCGAGGACGACGTCGTCGTCTACGCCGGCGCGACCATTCTCGGCCGCGTCACCATCGGCCGCGGCTCCTCGATCGGCGGCAATGTGTGGCTGACGCGCAGCGTGCCGCCCGGCAGCACGATCTCGCAGGCGCAGGTGCGCAGCGAAGACTTCCACGACGGCGCGGGAATCTGAGGCGTTGCGCCGCGGCGCAGATTGCGCGGCGCTCGGTCTAGAGTCGGATGAGGAAAAGCAGCGCCGCTTTTCCGCCCGCATCCCGCTCTGCATTAATGTCTAAAGCCTCACGCCGCGTCCTGACCGAAGGGCCTCTCGGCGGAGAGCGGCGCGCCGATGATGAGAATGTCCCGCGCGCCGCTCGCGCGCAACTCCGCCTCGGCGCGCGCGATCGCGCCGCCCCGCGGCCTTGGCGGCGTCGCGAGCACGAAGAAATCCGCCTCCGCGGCGAGCGTCCGCGCCATGTCGCCAGCGTCGAGCGCCGGCGCGAGCAACCAGATGAAATCATAGGTTCGCGCCAGCGCGTCGAGGACGCCGCCAAGCTCGGCCGCGTCGATCGGGTCGGATTCCTGCGCCATTTCGGCGCTGGCTCCGTCCCGCGATTCGCGCGGGCCGGTCGGAATGAGATGCAGCCGCGAGCGCGGATCGCGGCGGATTGCTTCGGCGAAGGAGGCGGTGGCGGCGATGAGGTCGCGCACGCCCGGCTCCCCGCGCAAGGCGAGCGGCTCGGCGCCGCCATCGGGGTCGTCAAGCCGGATCAGAATCGAGCGTCCCTCATTGCCGAGCCTTCGCGCCAGCGTCAGCATCAGGGCGGATGCGCCGCCGCCTGGCGTGAGCTCCGCGCCGACGATGCGCAGCGCACCGCCTTCGCGGCGGCTGGCGATGATCCGGGCCGCGACTTTTTCGAGAAGGTCCGCGTCTTCCTCCGCATATCGCTTCGAGGCCGCATTCTGGCCGGCCTGCGAAAGAGGCCGCCGGGGCTCCCCGAGCCGGACGAAAACCGGCGCGTCTCCGACCGCGCGGGGCGGCTCCATCGGCGCCTCGATCTCCGGCCGGCGCCGGGGCGGGCGTCGCAGCGCGCCAGATCCGAGCGCCGCCAATATCGCCGCACCCGCCGCGATCCCGATCATGAGGCGGCGCGCGGGCAGCAAAGGCCGGACGGGCCGGACCGCGGGTGAAATCATCGCCGCGACGACGGTGGACGCGTCGGGATCGCCGGCGTCCGGGACTTTGCCGCGCAGATCGAGATAGAGCGCCGCGATGCGATTGGCGGCAGTGGCGGCGAAGGCGCGATCGCGCGAGCGGAACGCGATGTCGAGTCCCGTCTTCGAGGGGCTGACGCTGAGGCGATCTTCATAGGCTTGAAGGACGCGCTCGTCCCGGCTGATGCGGGTGGGATCCGGGGTCAGCCCGAGGAAGATGAGCGCCCCGCCGATCGGACCCGCCCCCCCGGATGCCGGATCGAATTCGGGCCGGGCGTCGATATCGAGCGCCTTGATGGCGCGGCGGCCGAACTCGCGCGAGGCGATCAGCCGGGCCTCGCCGGCGAGGACTGCGCCGGCCTTGGCGGCGTCCGTGACGGGCGCGGCGAGCCGCGCCACGGCGCGATATTGCAGCGGCGCCGCCACGAGAAAAAGCGCGACGGCGAGTGGGGCGGCGATTAGCCCCGCGATCAGCCCTGTTTTATGCAGAGCGAAGGCGTTGCGAAGAGGATCGAGCGGGCGCGCGCGCTCGAAATCGGGCGCTTCCGGGTCGAGCCCACAGAAGGCCCCCGAGTCACGCCCCATATCAAGCCAATGCATCGGTCCGCTCCCCGAGTCCGCAACGCCCCAATATGAGACGCTTCTATGGTTTCGGAGTGGTTAACGGACGCCCGCAAAGCGTGTGGAAAAGGTCATGACCGACGCCAAACGAAGAGCCGATCGTACCTGGTCATGATCTACTGTCTGCTTAATTTGAACCGCCTACGCCTTTTGCCGACTCAGTCTCGCGCCGGCGGCGTCGGCGCTTCGCATCCTTGACAGGATTGACTCGCTCGCCATGCTGGCCGCCAAGAGATGAATGATAGGCTGCGAATTCCTTGGTGGAAGCGTTGGGGATTGGCGGGACCCAGCGCCTGAACGAATTCGGACGAAAACGGAGAGAGACCATCGCACCGCAGTTTCGACTGGCCGCATTCGCCGCCCTTTTCTGTGTTCTTGCTGGCCCCGTTCTGGCGGCGCCCGTCTGCACGCTTCTAGTGGAGGCGGAGAGCGGCGAGGTGCTGGAGCGGCAGGGCGCGCAATGCGAGACGCGCAACAGCCCCGCCTCGAGTTTCAAGATCGCGCTCGCATTGATGGGCTATGACGCGGGCATCCTCCGTGACGCGCACGCGCCGGCGTGGCCCTACAAGCCGGAATATGAAGCCTGGATGGAGAGCTGGAAGACGACCATCGATCCGGCGAGCTGGCTGCTCTATTCCGTCGTCTGGTATTCCCGCGAGATCACGCGCCAGCTTGGCTCGGAGCGCTTCCAACGCTATGTCGACAGCCTCGATTATGGCAATCGCGATTTGTCCGGCGATCCGGGCGAGAACAATGGCCTCGCCAACGCCTGGCTCAGCTCTTCGCTCAAGATCTCGCCGCTGGAGCAGACGGCCTTCCTGCGTAGGCTTTTGAACCGTCAACTGCCGGTCTCAAAGGAGGCCATGGACCGGACCGAAGCGATCCTGCCGCAATTTCCGCTGGCGGACGGCTGGACCGCCTATGGCAAGACCGGCACGGGCTTTCAGCCGGGGCCGGATGGCGCGCCGGATCGCTACCGCCAGTTCGGCTGGTTCGTCGGCTGGGCGCAAAAGGGCGCGCGCAGGGTGGTTTTCGCGCGGCTCCTGAAGGACGAGGCAAAAAACGAGGAATACGCGGGTCCCCGCGCGCGCGACGCCATGCTGGCCGATCTGCCGCGGCTTCTGGCGGGGCGATGAGCGGAATTATTTCAGCGCGATCAAGGAAGAATATTCATTCTGAAGCGCATGTTTCAGGAGGCGCGATTATGCCGGAGGGGTTCGCGAAGACGCCGGAGCCGCCCTGTTACGCGGTGATTTTCACCTCGCAGCGGAGGCCAGGAGACGACGGCTACGCGGCGATGGCGGAAAAGATGGCTGCGCTCGCGCTGGAGCAGCCCGGCTGCCTCGGCGCGGAGACGGCGCGAGGGGAAAGCGGGCTCGGAATAACGGTCGCCTATTTTGCCGACGAGGCATCCATTCGCTCGTGGAAGCAGAACGTGCACCACCTCGCCGCGCAACGGCTTGGCAAGGAGCGCTGGTATTCGCATTATCAGGTGCGCGTCGGCAGGGTCGAGCGCGCGTATTCAGGCCCGGAGGGGCGTTGAGCCGGGGGTGGCGCAACAACACGCGGTCGCGCCCGCGCCCCGCAATTTAAGAGCCGATCTTGGCGCGGACCGTCTGATAGACCGCTTCTGTCGTCTTCGCCGCCTCATCCAGCAGCGCATTGACCTCGGCGAGCTGCTTTTCGGCGAAATCGCGGTCCTTGATCGATTTGGCGTTGATGAACACGTTCAGCGCGGCGCTGCGCAGGCCAGCATTGGCGGCGAGCACTGCGACCCCGGCGTCGCTGATGACATTGAGATTGCCCTTTTCGGCGACGTCCGCGGAAAGGCGGATGACCTCGAAACAGGCCTTGACGGCGCGCAGGGGGGCGAGCGTCGCCTCCTTCAGCGCGGCCTGAATGGCGGCCGTGCGCGCGGCCTTCTCTTCGTCGGTCCCGCGCGGCAGGCCATAGGCGCCCATCACGGAATTGAACGCGACGACATCCTCGTCGATCGCGTGGGTCAGCTCGGCGCGCAGCTTCTCCGCCCTGGCGTTGACGGCCTTGAGGTCGTCCGAGACGGCCTCATAGTTCTTTTTGCCAATGGTGAGATTGGCCACCATGGAGACGAGGGCCGCGCCGATGGCGCCCGAGACCGCCGCAGCGCCGCCGCCGCCGGGCGTCGGACGCTCGCTGGCGAGATCGTCGAGAAAGGTCGCGATGGAGCTGTTTTTGGTCATTGGGCGTCGGGGTCCTTGAAAATCAAGCGGGAAAAATCACGCCAGAAAAATCACGCGAGGACTTTGGCTTGCGCATAGATCTCCTCGGCGTCGAGCATCTTGTCCGAGCTTTCGAACAGCTGGCTGACGCATTCGCGATGCAGCTTGAGCTTGAGCCCGCCGAGGCCAAGCGCGCCGAAGACGATCTTGCCGTGCCGCTCGACCCCTTTGTCGGTCGCCTCGACGCCGAGGATGCCGAGCGGCGGCTGCGCGTTGCAGTCGGCGATCAGCTCGATCGTCGGACTGTCCTTCCAGTCCTTTTCCTCGAGCAGCGTGATGCCGATGCCGCCGGCGGCGACGACGATATGCGCGCCCTTGACGGCCTCCGCGCGGGCGGCGTTATCCACGGCCTCGATCGCCGTCGGGGCGAATCCGAAGCGCTCATTGATCGCTTTGCTGGCGGCTTCCGCGCGCTGTTTCGAACGCCCGGTGATCGCGACCTCGGCGCCTTCGATATGCAGCATCGCCGCGGCGCGCATGCCGACTGGGCCGGTGCCGGCGAGCACGACCGCTTTCTTGCCGGCGAGGGGCTTTGCTTTCGCGAGCAACGCCACCGCGGCGGCGGCGGTGGTGTTGGAGCCGTTGCTGTCCAGCATCACGGAGACGCGGAAATTCGAAAAGAAGCGCTTCTTGACCGCTTTGAGCACCGCCTCGCCGGCGGTCATGTCGCCGCCGCCGACGAAGATCGCGGTATATTGCTTCTCCTTCGGGCCGCGCGTGTAGATCGTTCCGTCGACGAAGGCGCCGACGTTTTCCGGCGTCACGCCGCCATAGCCGATGATGCGATCGGCGCCGCCGTCGTAGCCGACGACCGTGTCGAAGACGCTGGGCGCCGGATCAGTGTCGAACAGGAACAAGAGTTTCTTTGTCTTTGTCATGGCAGTCTCATTGAGTTGAAGTCGTTTCGGGCTGCGAGGTCGGGCGCCGGATCGGGATGATCCTCGAGGGGTCGATCGAAAATCGTGGCCGTGATCAATTTCGAGAGCAAAAACTGGTCGCCGCCTGTCCTCGTCCCGCTCTAGAAGAGCATATTCCGATCAGATTTAATCAATCTGATCGACAAGAATATGCTCAAGCTTTTGAATCTGGAGCGTTTTCTTGTCGACCGAAGGGTCCATTCGGTCGGAAAGCGCTCTAGGGCGCGCAAGCTGCAGGCTTCGGACGTTGACGCCGGGTTCGGCGAGCGGCGACTTGGGTGAAGCAAGGGCCATCGTTTTTTTCTCCGTGAGCGGGAGGCTGGCGGCAAAAAATCTTGTGTCAGAAATCGGCGGCCCTGCCAAGCGCGCCGCCGCCGCGGCTTTTCTGCGCGGCGAGCGCATGGTCGATCGCCGCGACGAGAAGGCCAAGGGCGAGCAGCGCCCCCATCAGCCCGAGTGCGTTGAGGATGACCCGATCGTAGCCGAGCTTGGCGACGTCGAGAAACGGATAAGGATAGACGTCTAAGATCGCGCCGCGCAGAAGAATATAGATGAAGTAGAGGATCGGAAAAATCATCCAGACTAATGGATAAACCCGCTTGATATGCCCTTTTTCGATAAAAGCCAGCCAATATAAGGGATAAAAAATGGGAAGGACGACATGCAGGATGCGATCGGCGACAAGCACAGATCCCGTCCAACGATATAAGCCGCGCAGGAGAATAGCGTAGACTGCGCCGACCATGATGACATAAACGACGACCGCCGTTCTGACGCCGGGGCGGAGGAAAAAGCTGTCGGCGTCCGGGCGCAGGCATGAGGCCGTGAGGACGAGCGCCAGCAGGACGTGGGTCTCGATCGTGAAAAAGCTGAAATAGCGAATCAGCGCCGGCGCAAGCGGGGCGCCTTTGCCAAGAGCGCCGGAGATGATGAAGTTCAGCTCGATGCCGATGGCGGTCCAGCCGAGGATTGCAAGAACGCCTGCGCAAACACGGGGGAAGTCCGCCGCTCGCGCGGACGACGACAGGGTTCCGGGTTCGGGCGCGCCGGACATTTAGATCGACGACCTCGCGCCGGAAGAGAATGTTGCGATGCGCAGCGTGGCCGAGCGGGCCGCGCCGGGTGGGATCAAGATAATGCCAGGCTTTTCGACGAATGGTCCATCGAAATCGATCGGGCTCGCGGCGCCGAGCCAAGGCTCGATGCACAGAAAGCCGGCGCCCGGCTTGGTCCAGAGGCCAAGCTCGCGGAACCCCTCCCACGCCATGTCGAGGCCGGGGCCGGTCGGCGCCGCGAACCGGACCGAGCCGCTCTCGACGCGGTCCATGATAATGGCGTCCGCGGCGAATAAATCCTCACGCAGCCTCAGCACGCGTCCGTCGATCGGCGACGGGACTGGCTCGGGCTGAATCAGGCCGCCGGTCAGGCGGCGGATTGGCGCGGGTTCGTCCTTTGCGAATGTCAGCGTGTAAGCTTCTCGCGGCGTTCCGGGATGGAGCGGCCAGTTGAAGGCGGGATGCGCGCCGAACGAGACCGGCAAGGGTTCGGCGCCGGTGTTGAAGACAGCGAAGGTCATCGTGAGGTCCACGCCAGCCAGGGCATAGGCCAGCTCGAACCGGAACGCGAAAGGGTACATCGCGCGCGTTTCGGGATCGTCGACGAGCGCCAAACGGCAGGAATCGGCGGCGCGGTCCAGCCAGGCGAAGACGCGGTCGCGGGCGAAGCCGTGCTGCGTCAGGCGCGAGGTCTGGTCGCCATGCCGCAACTGGTCGCCCGCGAGTCGTCCGACGATCGGGAACAGCACGGGCGCGCAGCGGGGCCACGCCGGGCCGGCTTGCCAGATGTATTCCGTCCCCTGAGGGTCGCGCAGGGACCTCAACTCGGCGCCGCGCGCGTTGATGACGGCGGTCGTCAAGCCGTCGGTGATAGCGTGATCCATCTTGGGGTCTCCGGATTATGGGTCGAAACGGCTCGGGAAGGATTTGGGCGGATCAGAGACAGTTAAGCCGCATTTGCGGACTTACTGCAAAGCCGGAAGCGCCGCCCTTTTACGGCGCGGCGGCGAAGGAATAACGCGCGCCATGATGCGCGACGGCGCCCGGTGCGAGGACGCGCATCGAGGGTTTTTCAAAGAGATCGCCGCGAAACTCCTCAGGATCGCCATGGCCGGTCCAGCACTCGATCGCCAGAAAACCGGCAGGCGGCTTCGACCACAACGCCCAATGGGGGAAATCCGAGGTCTCAATCGTGAGCGCCGCGCCGCCCGCGTGCTGGAAGCGCAGAGCGCGGCTCCGCGCATTGAGAAAGCACAGAGCCTCGGCGGCGAAAAGCTCCGGCGTCAGCGCCAGCTTCTGGCCTTCGAGCGGAATGCGGCGGCGACTGTTGCGAAAGAGCCCCTGCCGCGAAATTTCCGGCGCGAACGGATCTTCCGGCGCCGAAAACCAGAGGAAATAGTCGCCCCGCGCACCCCCGGCGAAAGGCCAGCGAAATCCCGGATGCAGTCCACAGGCGTAGGGCATCGGCCCCTCGCCGCGATTTTCGACAGTGAGACACGTCGTGAGGCCGCGTTCGGTGAGGCGATAGTCGATGCAGAGGCGAAACGGGAAGGGATAGAGCGCGAGGGTCTCCGCGCTGCTCGGCAGGATGAGTCGCACGCCCGCGGGCGTCAGCGTCTCCGCGGCGAAATTCATGGCGCGGGCGAAACCGTGCAGGCCGAGGGGGAATGTTTTTCCGGCCACCCGCGCGCCGTCGTGGGTCCAGCCGACTATAGGGAACAGGATCGGCGCGGTCTCCTCCCAATAGGCCGGGTCCTTCTCCCATAGGAGCGGCGTCGCGCCGACGCTCCAGCGCCTGAGTTCGGCGCCGCGAAGGGCGATCTCCGCGCGCGAAGCGCCGCAGACGAGTTCGATAAAGTCCATCGCCTTCTCTTGTGGCGCCGCGCCACTTTCAATCTGGCCGGACGATGAGCAAAATCGCCGCCATTTCGCTTATAAGCTCTCGCATCTCTTCATGTATAAGACGAAGTTGAGCACCATTCGAAGAAGAGGCCTCTCTCAATATATCGCTCATCTCAAGGAGAGTCCCTTTTAAGCTTCCCTTTAACTCGCCTTCTATCGCCAGCAATACGGGGTTTGGCCGATTGGCTATGCCGTCGAGGTTTGCTTCGACGGACTTCAGGATGTCGCCTAACCGCTCATTTGAACGATTCGTTTGATCAAGGATTGCTTTGAGCAAGGCGTTTGAACGATTCAGTTGGCGCTCCATGAGATAAATGAGCGTGGCCGGGCCGATAAATCCCACGATCAGAAACAAATCCAAATTGCTCATCCGGCGCTTCCTTTTCCTCAAGGCCGCAAGCGGCCTTGCGCCCGGCAGACGCTATACTCCTTTTTGGGCGGCCGTCCGGCATCGGAGCCTCGCTCCCCTTGACGCCGTCAAGCGGCGGCGCCAAGCGCCGGGAATCGCCAGCGCGATGGGGCCGCGGCCAATGTGCGCCAGCTCAGACACGCGGCGCGCCCAAGGGACCCATCCTTTCAACTTTGTCGCGGGCTCCTAAACGCGGTAAATTTCGATCAACCGCGCAAAGCCGCGATTTTGACGCGCGGCCCGCGAATCTGTTGCGAAGCCTTTTTCGCCGGCAGAGCCTTTTCGGCAAATATGTCGCCTCTTTCGTCGGGCTGGCGGCCTTCGTGCTTGGCGGTCAGCGGCGCGGTCGACGTCTGGATCACCTCCCGCGACACCAAGAACATTCTGCTGCATGCGCATGGCGAAAAAGCCGATGCGGCGGCGCGGCGGGTCGAGAAGTTCCTCGCCGATCTCGAACGCAGATCGGCTGGGCGACGCGAGATGGCGCAGCGAGCGACGATCAGCGCCGGGACGATTATCGGCGCATTCTCGCCGAAACGCCGGCGATCGCCGAAATCAATGGCGCCCGCGCGCCGCGCGGCGAACCGCCCCTTGTTCGCCTTAACGCCATTCAACGAAGGGCGGCGAGCCGGGCTCCCGTCGCCGGAACCGGCTCCCTATGGTTCAGTTCTTCGTCGCGGCCACGCTCAACCCCGCGCCCATGGGAAAGCTTTGGGTCGCCTGATATTTCCCGGCGAAATCAATGTAGCCGACCTGGAGCTGACCGACCCCGAAGCCGTAGAAAACCAGAAACTGACCGCATTGCACCAGATTGGTGAAATATTTGGGCAGCACGAATGATTGGTCTTTCACGAAAGTTCCCGGTTGACCGCCGAATTGAGCGGGCCGAATAAAGTGGCCTGTAATGGCTGCTCCCGTAGCCGAATTGTAGAGGAGCAGGTGACCATTGGATTCGACCGCCTCATCGAAACCCACAAGCCCCAGCGAATTTGTCGTCGCCACGCTTGCTGCGATATATTTATCATTGGATGGGAGGGCGTCATACGTTATCGACCCGCTTTCCCATAGGCCGTTCGCCACATTCCACAAGAGAATATCATCGCCGACGGACGCAAAGTTCGTATAGCCGGATCGCAAATTCACGGCTGTTGTGTTCTGAAACAACAGGCCGGTGCTTGAGATCGTAGCGGTAACGACCAACCCATTTGGCTTGTTATAGAAAAACAGGTAGTTATTTGTATGGCCGATAAGCGTCCATGGCGACAAATTGGTTTTCGTGTTAGTTTGCAGCAGTGAGCCGTCAGGATTGGCTTCGACGACCGCGCCTATGCCTTGATTGCCGTTCAAGTTGTAAAACAGGATAAAATCGCCGACTGATATTATGTCATACCACTGCTTCGAGAACGGATAGCTGAGGGCGCCTGGCCGTATCGATCCATCTCCATCCATCAGATAGGCTTGCGCGCCGCCGTTGTAGTACGAATACAAAACGAAGCCTGACGTCGTGGGAATAATCGTATCCTTCCCTTTCTGGCTTGGGATAACAACGTCGAAGGCCGAATGAAAATTTCCATTCTTGTCTACGCCCGCGCCGACGACGCGGCCGGTCGTCGGGTTGACGAAAAGCAGCCTCCCCTCGCCCACGGCGTAAGCCTTTGTCGAGACGCCGCAAAGGACAGCAAATATTATCAGAAACGTTCGGAAAGTGTTTTTAGCCATGTTCTTATATTCCCCCTGCCTCATTCAGAAGATGGGTGTTCCCCTGATCTTTCCCGGATAGATCCCCGGCGGGGGCATCGCGCCCCTGCAGATCTCAGCGCAAATAGCACGGTCGCGTGTCGGCCTCGTCCACCAATCGGAGGAGAGCGCCGTAATTCGAAGCTAGTCTCGGGAGAGGCGGCCAGGCGCGGCCAGCTGTGCGCTTTGGTCCTGCCGCTTGTGAAAAGCGACCCGCCGCCGCGGCGGTTGCGCCTCAGCCGGGGCCGAGGAAGGAGCTTGCGAGCCTGATAAGGTCGGCCTGCCGATTACATCTGGTTTTGGCGAAGAGCTTCTGAAGGTGGGTCTTGACGGTTGAAGGCGCGACGCCGAGTTTTTGGCCGATTTCGATGGGTGGGCGCGCGTCGACGACAAGCTCCAGAACGCGCGCTTCCGCCGGCGTGAGGTCGTATAAGGCCGCAAGCGCGTCGATGGGCGCAACGCGCTCGTGGCGCCCGGGTGTGATAAAGAGGACTGCGGCGGCGCTTGGAACCAGTCCGGCGCGCGTCGCGCCTTTGGCCAAGGGGAGCAAATGGACGATTGCGGGATCGCCGTTGCGCGCCCGCGCCGGGACGCCAATGCCGCGTCCGCCAATTTCGGCCTCGCTTCGGATCGCCAGCTTCACTGCGGCCTGCAGGCGGCTGTTCGCCTCCTGATCGATAAAGCGAAGGACCCCGTTGTGGATCGAAAACAACGCTTCATCCTTCAACATGCTCCTCGCGGCGGCGTTCGCATGAACCGCCTTCATGCCCGCATCGACAAAAACGACGGCGGCGGCGAAAGCATCGAGCGTCTCGGCGAAGGCGCCGCATTTGATGGTCTGCAGATCGAGAAGTTTGCTGATCGAGATCGCGCGCCGGAAGTGCGGAGCGATTATGCGCAGCGCCGATACCTCGGCCTCTTCGATCGAGCCCGCAGCCGCGTGGCGTCCCATGGTGAACGATCCGATCATCTCCCGATCCCGGGCAAGCGCGATCGCGACGGCGTCGGCGATGTCTTGAGGTTCCACCCACTCGATGAAATATCTGTTGCTGACCACGGTCGCTCGGTCGACAACATGCGAATTGACGATAGGCTCATAGAGTGGGTAGTGTTGAATGCGCTCAACGCCGCCCCACAGCGCGACGATGTCGGGCCCATAGTTCGCGACCTTGTCGAGCCACGGCGCTTCAATTCCAACAGAGATGTTGAGCGTCATCTCTGTCGACGGCAGCGCCCGGACCTCGATCGCGGCGTTATGAAATTCAAGTTCTTGCCGGATCGCGTCAATTGTTTCCGGCCAAAGCGCCGGATCGAGCGCGCAATCGTAAATCGCTCCAATCAGATCAGCAATGCGTTCCGCCGTGATTGCCCGTCCCATTCCACCATCGCCGCCATTCTCGAAAAGCGAGAGCTTAGCAAAGGAAAGCGTGCGCCACAACCGCCGCGGCCACGCCCAGCCCTCCGCCGCCGGGCGGCGCGAGGCTCCATATCGCAGGCGCTCTCATAGCTGCGAAGGGCGCCCCTCACAGCATCGAGGGCAGGATGCGGTCGGGCGGGCGGTGGCCGTCCATGAACATCTTGACGTTGACGATGACCTTGTCGCCCATGTCGATGCGCCCTTCGGTCGTCGCCGAGCCCATATGCGGCAGCAGCGTCACCTTGCCGGCGGCGGCGAGGCGGACGAGCTTCGGCGAGACAGCAGGCTCATGCTCGAACACGTCGAGCCCGGCGCCGGCGAGTTCGCCCGCCTCCAGCATCTTCGTCAGCGCGGCCTCGTCGATGATCTCGCCGCGCGCCGTATTGACGATGATCGCGTGCGGGCGAAGATATTTCAGCCGCCGCGCCGACAACAGATGATAGGTCGCCGGCGTATGCGGGCAATTGACCGAGACGATGTCCATGCGGGCGAGCATCTGGTCGAGCGATTCCCAATAGGTCGCCTCCAGCGACTCCTCGATGGCGGCGGCGACATGGCGCCGGTTGTGGTAGTGGATCTGCAGCCCGAAAGCCTTGGCGCGCCGCGCGAGGGCCTGGCCGATGCGGCCCATGCCGACGATGCCGAGCCGCTTGCCGGTGATCCTGCGCCCCAGCATCCAGGTCGGCGACCATCCGGCCCATTCCCCCGCGGGGATCACCCTCGCCCCCTCCACGATACGGCGCGCGACGGCGAGAATGAGGGCCATCGTCATATCGGCTGTATCTTCGGTGAGGACGCCCGGCGTGTTAGTGATGGCGATGCCGCGGCCGGCGGCGGCCGTGACGTCGATATTGTCGACGCCGTTGCCGAAATTGGCGATCAGCTTCAGCCGCTCGCCCGATTGGCTGAGCACCGAGCGGTCGATGTGATCGGTCACCGTCGGCACGATGACGTCGGCGGTCTTGGCGGCGGCGACGTCGATAGTGTCGACGCCGTTGCCGAAATTGGCGATCAGCTTCAACTGCTCGCCGGCGACGCTGATCAACTCCGCGTCGATGCGGTCGGTGACGGTCGGGACCAGCACGTCGGCGCTCGCCAGCGCGGCGGCGAGTTCGCTGCGCGACATCGCCTTGTCGTCGATGTTGAGCCTTGCGTCGAAAAGCTCGCACA
>JBKQMI010000178.1:0-6390 GCA_052146775.1 Methylocella sp.
GGTCATCTGGCTGTTGCGGACCTTCAAGCCGGACTTCAAGATCATCGCCGATTTCAGGAGCGATAATCGCGCCGCGTTCAAGAGCGTTGTCACGTTCGTCGATTTTTCTTGTCAATAGAGCGAGCCACTCTCCCCCTAAACCCACCCGAAACGGGGGAAGCAGCTTATCTGATCTAAGAAAGCTATCGGATATCCGCGATATCCGATAGCTATAGAAATATTCCTCTGCTATCTCTCTATCTCTTGCGCAGGGGTCATCTATGACGGATCCGCCATGATACAAATTGCGGCTTCTCTTCTCGCGCTGCTCGCCGGCCTCGTGTTCATCGCCAGTTCGGCCGCCATGAACTGGATCTTCATGCACAGCCAGGGCAAGACCCTGTTCGAAGGGCAAATCCTTGGCCTCGTATCGATCGCCGTCGATATCGTGAAGGCGCTCTTGCCGTTCTTTATCGCCGCAGCCTGGACACAACGCCAATGGTTGCGGACCACGCTCTCGACCTGCGTCTTCGCCCTCTTCTTCAGCTTCTCGCTGTTGTCGGCCTTGGGTTTCGTTGCGACCAATCGCGGCGCGGTCGCGGGCGGGCGGGAGGCGGTATCCGCGCGGTTCGAGTTGGCCGCCGAGGAGCTCGGCGAGGCTGAAATGCGCCTGACGGCCCTCGGAGACACCCGACCGGATGGCCAGATCGCGGCGGAGGTCGCCGGGTTGAAACAGGATCGCCGCTGGCGCGCCTCGCAGGGGTGCGAAACGACCACGACGCCGGCGAGCCGGGAGTTCTGCGCCGCGATCTATTCGCTCGAGGCCGAACGCGCCAAAGCCAAGGCCGCCGCTGATTTGCGGAACCAGATCGAACGGGTGAGAGCCGAGATGACGCGCGCCCGAGCCGTGGGGGCGGGAGAGGACAAGGATCCTCAGGCCGGGTTGCTCGCCCGTCTATCCGGCCTCGATCTGACCGAGGCGCAACAGGCGCTGAGCGTCTTGATGGCGGTCCTTGTCGAGATCGGCGCGGCCGCTACGCTCTACCTCGCAGCAGGGGTCTGCGCTCCAGCCCGGCGAGCTCAGCCGTCAATCGGCCCGGCGATCGAAAGCCCGCCGCCTTGCGTACAGCTGCAACCTCAGGAAGAGGAACGGTTCCGATTACCAGACTCAGGGCGCATCCTGCTTTTCGCCCAGGAGGAAAACTAATTGCGCAACTTGGCGCCAGCGAAAAGGCTCCCGTTCGGGGCGACGCTCGGCGACCCCGCCGAAACGCCTGGCGCAATCGCACGGGTGATTGCCTTTGCCGGACAAAAAGGCGGCAGTGGCAAGAGTCTTTTCGCGCAAAGCTTTGCGGTCGAGGCCGCCCGCAAATCAAACGCTGTCGTCCTTGTTGATCTCGATATTGATCAACGGACCTCCTTTGAATGGGCGCAGGCGCGTTTGCTCAACAAATACAGACCGAAAATTTGCGCCGCCTTGCTCGATCCGGCTCTTGATCCGGATTTTGGCCTCGGCGCGGCCCGTCAGGGCTTCGACCTACTGGTCGTCGACGCCCCGGGCTGGTCGGATGAGCGGACCCTGCGGCTGGCGACTCTCGCCGATCTGATGATCTTGCCGGCCACGCCATCGGTCGCCGATCTCCGGCCAACGATCCGGCTGGCGCATGAATTGAAAGCTCAAGGAATTGCCGGCAATAAGATCGTGATCGTTTTCAACCAGGTTCGCGCCGATAGCGAACTCAGTTTCGCCCTGGCTTATTTGCGCGAAGCGGGGCTCGCGCCGCTGCCCGAGAGCCTGCGGGCTCTGTTGAGTTACCGGAGCTTGCAAAATGTTGGACGCGGCATCACCGAGGCCGGCGCCGCGGCGGTCAAGAAGGAAGCCAAGGCGGCGATGGCGGCGTTGAGCAACCTTCTGCAGCAGACCGCTGCGCCCCAGATCGAGGAGCGTTTCAAACTCGAGCCCGAACGGTTCGCTATCGCCGCCTCTGCGCCGAACGCGACGAAAAGAAGGAGAAGGCCCTAATGCTAATGCCAAAGGATTCTGTTTTGGGCGCACCGACGCCGGTGCAAAATCTCAGCACCCTTGGCAGTGAGCAGGTCCGCGTGGCGCCTGGCAAGGGCGGTCGCCCGCGCCGTGGCAAGGTGCAATTCAACAATAAGGTCAAGCCAGGTTTCGCCGAGTGTATCGACCACCATCTCCTGCAGCTTTCGGCCGTGACGGGCCGCAAATTGGAGCGCGCCGACATTCTTGAGATGATGCTTGAGACTTTCGAGGCTGCGCAACAAGGCGAGAATGGCGCGGCGGCCCTCGCCGCCTTGGCCCGGAAGGATCAGCCGCCTGAGGATCGCGCGGCCGGGCGCACCCACGAAATGCGGCTTTGGGCCACCGATGACGTCTTCACGGCGTTGACGATCGAGGCGCGCGAACGCGGCTGGACCCTCTCGCGGGTCATCGAGGCGCTGCTCATCGAAGTCACCAAGACGCGCGCCCATCCCCAGGCGTTTCAGCGCGCTCGGTGAGATGATTTTAACCTATGGCGAGCTCCATCTGAGAAAGTTTGCGCCGTATCATTAATTGGAACCAGAACGGCCGCCGAAGCCCGCCACCGGCAACGGCCTGAAGATCCGCTCCGTCTAAGTCCCGGATCTCCACGTCAATACAATCAAGGCGAAGGCGCGAGAATTTCGCCAGGCCCGCCACCGTGCATGAAGCGCGCCGAATGTCGCGGCGCCCTGGCCCAGGTTTCGTCTCGCGCGGGCGATTCCAGCGCTACAAGCGCCAAAACCCGCCCTTCTTACTCCGCAGCTTCCGCCGGTTGATTGCTCGCTTCGATTGACGCCGCAGGGCGACGGCCGCGCGCTTTCGGCAGCGACCATTTGCCGTCCGTGTTTTTGGCGAGACCGCGCTTTTTCAGCGCTTGCAGCGCAAAGGACACCGTTCGATTGTTGATGTCCCGGCCTGTGGCCTTGACGTGTTCGGCAATCTCGGCGGCGGAAAGCGCGCCATGCTGGTCGATAACCTCGGCGATCGCCGCGCCGATGGTCTGGCGCGCCTCGGCCGGCGTGCTTGACTTCCGTTCACCCTGAACCTTCGGTCGAAGGCTCGCCTTCGGCCCGGGCTTCTGTCTCGCCTTCGGGCCGGGCTTTTGTTTTATCTTTGGCTCTGGAGCCGGGCGCGCCTGTCTCGCTGAACTCTTTTCAAGGGCGAGGAGTTCGCGCTCGGCGATGCGAAGATCAGCGATCTTCGTCTCCAGCTCAGCGATCTTCGTGTGGATTTGTTCGACTGCGGTGGGCATGATGCCTTTCCTTATGTTGATGGGGCGATGGCCGGGTTCCAGTTCGATTGGACTGAGATGACCAATCATGGAGATCATGAAATGGCGCGCGCCTTTTCCTGATTCAATTATCTTCCGCGCCCGGCAGGAGTTCTTCGCCAGGTGATTCGAACAATTCGCACAATTT
The DNA here is from genome assembly GCA_052146775.1 of Methylocella sp. GTDB lineage: Bacteria > Pseudomonadota > Alphaproteobacteria > Rhizobiales > Beijerinckiaceae > Methylocapsa. Next base: position 3,442 of record JBKQMI010000178.1, read on the forward strand.
CATTTTTGAATCTACAGCCCACTCGAAATCAGCGGGATTTTTTCACAACGAGGTTCAATAAAGGGCGTGAAGATTCAGCTGCGCGATCGCGCAGCTCCCTTAACGGTCTGCCGCAAATTGCTGTAGAGCGCTTTAGCGCCAAGGCGATGAGGCCGGACTTCGGTCGGACGGCGCGCTGCATTGGATGTGGGGTGCGCGAGGCGCGTTGCCGGTCTTAGCGACCGCCAGCAGCCGCCCAATGAGCACCGCACATCGAGCTTTCATGTGGCAGGCCGGTACAGAACCGCATTAACGTCGAAGCGCCGGCAAAACGCTTCAAGCGGAGGCGCCGCGCGAAGCCGGAGCACGACAGTGCGTCAAAGAGGCGAGCGGCGGCTGCGTCGCGCGATTGACCGCAGCGCTGACCTTGGGCGCGCACTGGGCGTCAATCGGATTTCCTTTGCGGCGACACAGCGGCTTTGTCGCCGCGCTTTTCGAATCGAACGACAACGCCGGGGGGGCGGCTACGTGCGCTGATTCGGCTGCGGCCGGTTCCGGTCAACACGTAATGACCGCGGCTGTCGTCCCAGCGCATCAGATCGGCCTGGATGGCCCTCTCACGGAGCACCATCGTCATCGGATCTTGAACGTGAGCCGGCGCGACGTCGCCATGCGCGTCGACCTTCGTTAAGGCCTCGATCAGTCTTTTTTCCAAGGGGTCTGTCATTGCGGTTTGAACATGATAGCGCATAGGACCCCAGGCAAGGGCGCCGGCTTAAGCTCCGCGGGGTTCAACGAGCACCCCGAACGTCAGCCGACAGGCTTGCCCCAGGCCTCTCGCGCCTTGGGCGCCAGCCCGCCACCTCAGCCTCAATAATTTCGTTGGTCTCACAATTGCGCCACCCATCCTCAGCGCGGCGGCAAGGAAAAGGAACCCTATAGGTTCCGTTGTGATCCACGCACAGCAGCTCGACTGGCGATCCCTCGTCTGGAAATCGGTCGACGATGAACTGCGCGATCCTGTCGTTCAAAGAGGTCAAGTTCTGGCGCCTGTTGCCTGAAAGATGAAATTTAACCCAAAGTCAGCGCGCAGCCTGGCGCAAGCGCCGCTTCCATTTCTCCCCGGCGATGAGCTCCGTCTCGAAAACCCAACGCTTTTGAATCGGTCTGCGCTCGCGGCGAGGCCTTGAGACAGGCGACAATTCCGGCGATGAACTCCCAGAGCGCTGCTCCACGGCAACTCTCGCAACTTCACTTTTGGGTTGGAGATCTGGTTTCTGGCGCCTGACGGGAGATGATTTCTCGGCCTTTCCGGGCCCGCGCCGACGGCGGATTTTTTCATCGGCGGCGGTTGATCGAACCGCAGGGGCATCACCCGCGGCGACAAGGCTCGGCAATATCCGGCCTGCGGGGGCGTTCGATGACGGCGCCGCCTCGGGGGCGGAGGCTGCCGAACCGCCTTTGCGAAACACCGCGTCGGCGGCTTTCAACGCAGCCATACGCTCGTCATCATAATTGGTCTGGCGAGGTGCGAAAACACCGAGATCCAGGAACGACGGCTTCGACCCGTCATTCCTGGCGGCGTCGAGAGGGCCTGAATCGGGTAGGTTCAGGATACGCGCAAAAAGTTGTCACAAGGATATGGGGGATCAATGCGGCTCCCAGCAGCCCGAGGAAGAGCTCTTTGGACAACTTTTCTGTGGGTGGCGACGAAGGTTGACAGACCCACGGGGCGGGAACAGTAATGCGCAAATCCGAAAATGCTTACCTTTATGGATGTGATGCTGCCGGAACGTAAGCCATTGACAATTATGCGTATTGTGTGGCGGCGCGACCGCCGCCTGTCTGGATACCGAACCGTCTAAATGATCTTACGACAACTTTTTGCCCGTATCCTGAACCTAGCCGTAGTCCACCCCTCGCAGTTCCGCCGAGACCCTTCGCCTTGCGAGGCACCTGGACACTGGCTATATTACTGGAAAGATCAGGAGGCGATCATCAGCAAGGCTCAAAGACGCGCGATTCAGAACTATCGTTCCCGCCTCGGTGAGCGCGGCTTGGCGCGCTTCGAGGTCCTCGGGCGTGACGGCGACCGCGACTTGATCCGATCGATCGCCCGCAAGCTTGCCGAAGACACGCCAGAAGCCACAGAACTGCGCGCCACGGTCAGCAGGTCAATCGCTGGCCAGCCTCCCGGCAAGGGCGGAATCCTGGCTGCCCTGCGACGGTCTCCTCTCGTCGGCGCCGACATCGACCTTACACGCCCCCGGGAGGAGGGACGTAAGGTCGACCTCTGATGCGGTTTCTCCTCGACACGAACATCATCAGCAATGTGACTAAGCCGGCGCCTTCCGAGGTGCTCCTGGCATGGATGGCGGATCAGTCCGACCAGGACCTTTACATCTCCTCCCTCACGGTGGCGGAAATCCTGCGAGGCGTTCTGGAGAAGCCTGCAGGAAAACGCAGGCAGCAGCTAGAGGCCTGGTTTTCCGGTGCCGAGGGGCCTCAGGCCCTGTTCGCTGGCAGGGTGCTTCCTTTCGACGAAAAGGCCGGGCTTGTCTGGGCGAAGCTCATGGCCGACGGCAAAGCGCGGGGCCGCCCGCGCAGCGCGCTCGACACGATCATCGCGGCCGTTGCAGAAGCGAACGAGTGCGTTGTCGTCACTGACAACGAAAGGGATTTCGAGGGCGTCGAAATCATCAACCCGCTCAGGGGCTAGGAGGGCGGCCATGTCGAAGTGGTGCAAAGTTATAGGGGAGATCACTGGCTGTGAATCGGCTCCTCTGTTTGACCCCCGATCGGCGCGAGGGTCATCATTAAAAGCCCTAGATATCAACCCTCTGAGCGTTTGACCCCTTGCCGATTGGGGTCAAACTTGGATGCTTATTCACACCCGACTGCCTGTGTGATTGATAGCCATCCTTCGACAAGCTCGGGATGAGGGCGTGAAGAGCGCCGAAAAAGGGGGGC